>OMJH01000017.1 GCA_900299295.1 Bacteroidota bacterium | reverse complement strand
TTTTAAAAAAGAAGAATAATTAAATCCTCCCGGATTTTTTGGAGTTTCCGGTAATTGAAGATGTGATTTAAATTGTAATTGATCTCCATAATTAATTTTCTGTAGTTTTTTTTCATGGATATACGCAAGCAGTTTTCCACCTGATTTTTCCCATTTGTCGTTTGTTCGAATTTTCTGTATTTGTAATTCTGCCTTTATCACTTTTTCTCCTTTAACAGGAATATCCCCAACCACCGCAATAAACTCTTGGGGCAGCATTGGGTAATTTGAATAATTATTTTTATCGTTGAAGTGTTCGTGTTGAAATGCAAACTGGTAGCCGAAAAAAATTAAAAATAACTGACTACATCCGCCAAAGCTGTTTTTCAAAAATTCGCTATTATTTTTTTTCATTTTCCTCCACAAAAGGAAAGTCAGGCAAAAGAAAAGCAATACATAATAAATGCAATTGAGTGCGGAAGATAAGTTCAGGTAAATTATAATGCCTGCTATGAAAGGTAAAATAATTCGAAGAAAAGGAATTTCATTTAAGATTTTTGAAGATTCCATAGTTGGAACACACCTTACCTTAAATTGGCGTTTGGGGTAAATTCATTTTCAGACTTTGCGACCACGGCGCTAGCCACAGCATTTCCAACAACGTTCGTGGCTGAGCGTCCCATATCCAAAATTTGATCAATGGCGAGTACAAGCAGTAAACCTTCGGCGGGAATATGAAATGTGGAAAGCATCCCTGCAATAACCACTAATGAAGCACGCGGAACTCCGGCAATTCCTTTGCTCGCCAATAAAAGTATCAACATCATTTGAATTTGATCACCGGTGCTCATATCCATACCATATGCCTGAGCAATAAATGCAGTGGCAAAGGTCATATACATGATACTTCCATCCAGGTTAAAGGAATACCCGAGCGGAAGCACAAAACTTACTACACGATTGCTGATACCGAATTTCTCCAAATTTTCGATTGTTACCGGCATTGCGGCTTCCGAACTTGCGGTGCTGAATGCAAGTATGGCCGGTTCTTTAATGGCACTCAACAAACTGAAAAACGGAATACGAAAAGCAATACAAACAAGAAACAGAACAACAAAAATGAAAAATAATAAGCCGCCGAAAAAGCATGCGATTAGATAAATATATCCAGCCATAATCGACGGCCCTTGTTGTATCAGTATTGCAGTTATGGCGCCGAAAATACCCAATGGTGCAAACTTCATAATGATATCGGTTAGTTTAAACATTACCTCGCTTAGTGATTCGCATGTTTTAATTATGGGTTTGCCTTTTTCACCAACATAACTGATTGCAATTCCGAAGAAAACTGAAAAGACAACTATGGGAAGAATGTCGTTTTCAGCCATTGCGCGGATTATACTGGATGGAATTACGTGTTCAATGAAATGCGATGCAGTTTGCTTATTTGCCTGAACACCTGTTTCAGTTCCCGCTTTGGGTAATTCCATTGTCATATACTTACCGGGTTTAAATATGTTCGCGATAACAAGTCCAATACATAACGCGATAAGCGTTGCGCACATGAAATAAACGATAGTTTTTATGCCAATTCTGCCCATTACCCTGATGTCGCCTACTTTTCCAATTCCCAGCACCAGTACCGAAAATACCAGCGGGGCAATAATCATTTTGATGAGTAAAAGGAAAATCTGACTAAAGGTATTGAAAGGTGCGGCTAACGATTTTTTATAATCCTGTTTTTCTTTTTTAGTGTTTTCCAAATGTGTTTCGTACGCACGTTTCGCCTCATCTGTATTTCCGTATTGAGCTGTAAATGCAGAAAAAGGTTTGTCAAGTGATTTTAATTTTTTTTCTGCGTTTAGGTTGATGATGGTACCAAGTACAACTCCGCTGATAAGGGCGATTAGAATAAAACGAAGCAAACGATTTTTTGGCATTGGATTAAATTCTTGAAGTTTTGTTTCTTAACCAATGATCGGCGATGACAAGTGCCGCCATACTTTCTACAATAGGAACAGCACGCGGCAATACGCAGGGATCATGTCGGCCATCGACCTTAATTTTGGTTGATGCTCCGGTTCGGGTAACGGATTCTTGCTCTTGTAAAACAGTAGCAATCGGTTTGAACGCAACACGAAAGAAAATATCTTCCCCGTTCGAGATCCCTCCCTGAATTCCCCCCGAATTGTTGCTGCGGGTTCTGATTTTTTCTTCACGGATTTCAAAGATGTCGTTCAATTCTTGTCCTGTAAAATTTACTGAATCGAATCCGGAACCTATTTCAAAACCTTTCACGGCATTGATGCTCAGCATTGCCTTTCCTAAATCAGCATGAAGTTTATCAAACACAGGCTCACCGAGTCCGGCGGGAACGTTTTTAATAACGCAGGAAATTATACCCCCCACAGTGTTACCGCTCTCTTTTATGGATTCAATCAGTTGAATAAATTTTTCTGCTGTCTCCTTGTCAGGGCATCGAACTGCGTTTGAGTCGATATCCTTAAAATTCAGTTCGGAATAATGCTTGTTTAATTTCAGTTGGTGAACTTGTGAAACATAAGCAACGATTTGAATTTTGTTTTGCTGCAATAGCAGTTGTGCAATTGCTCCACTGGCAACGCGAGCAATTGTTTCGCGCGCTGATGATCTTCCTCCACCTCGGTAATCGCGTAATCCGTATTTGGCCTCATAGGTAAAATCGGCATGCGAGGGACGAAATACATCTTTCAGCTTTTCATAATCTTCCGGTTTTTGATCTTTATTCCGAACCAGAAAGGCGATGGGTGTTCCGATAGATTTTCCCTCAAAAATTCCCGATAAAAATTCAATCTCATCGCCTTCCAGACGGGGTGAAGTTATTGAAGATTGCCCCGGTTTTCGCCGGTTGAGCTGATGTTGAATAAATTCTTTATCGATATTCATTCCTGATGGAATTCCTTCCAATACGCCGCCAACCGCAGGTCCGTGCGATTCACCGAAGGTGCTAAGTTTTAAAATCTTTCCAAAGGAATTTCCGCTCATGTCTGCTAAGATAATTCAATTTGCTTAATTCATGTGCAGTGATTTGTCATGCTTCCACGAAAGATTATTGTGTATTTTTGATACTATGAAAATTCTCATTAAAAATATTAAGACACTTGTTGGAATTCATGACGTTTCAGTTCAAAAAGTGAGCGGAGAGGAAATGGCTAAATTGCCATGCATTAATGACGCATGGCTTGCGATTGATGAGGGTAAAATTGCCGATTACGGAAGTATGGAAAATTTTCCGGGGATTGAGGACTGGCGTTTTTTGGAGGTAATTGATGCAGCAGGAAAATTTGTATTACCCAGCTGGTGCGACAGTCATACGCATATGGTTTTCGCGGGAACACGGGAATCTGAATTTGTGGATAAGATAAACGGGTTAAGCTATGAGGAAATTGCGAAACGCGGAGGCGGGATTGTAAATTCTGCAGAACTATTACGAAACACTTCTGAAAACGATTTATATGAAAGTGCGTTAATGCGTTTGAATGAAGTGATAAAAAATGGAACCGGAGCAGTAGAAATTAAAAGTGGTTACGGACTGAATCTGGAGTCGGAATTAAAAATGTTACGGGTGATAAAACGATTAAAAGAAGTGTCTCCGATTCCAATTAAGTCTACTTTTTTGGGAGCGCATTCTTTTCCGGCTGAATTTAAATCGAACCGTGATGCATACGTGGATTTAGTCGTAAAGGAGATGATTCCTGCTGTGGCTGCAGAAGAACTTGCGGATTACGTAGATGTGTTTTGTGATCGTGGTTTTTTTGATGTTGAACAAACCGAGCGTATTTTAAGCGCAGCAGGTTCGTATGGTATTAAGCCAAAAATTCACGCGAACGAACTTGATTATTCCGGAGGTATACAAGTGGGAGTGAAGCATCGCGCGGTTTCAGTGGATCATTTAGAATTTACAGCTGACAATGAAATAGAAGAATTATTGAACAGTAATACAATGCCTACCTTACTGCCATCAACTGCTTTTTTTCTTGGATTTGATTATCCGCCTGCACGAAAAATAATCAGTAGCGGCCTTCCTTTGGCATTGGCAAGCGATTATAACCCGGGTTCTTCGCCCTCGGGTAAAATGAGTTTTGTAATTTCTCTGGCCTGTATAAAATTACGAATGTTGCCTGAAGAGGCAATTAATGCAGCAACCCTAAACGGGGCATACGCAATGGAATTGCAACATGAAGTTGGAAGTATTGCTCATGGTAAAAGAGGGAATGTAATTATTACAAAAGAAATTCCTTCGCTTGCTTATATACCGTATAGTTTTACAGCGGATTTAATCGATAAGGTAATTGTTAACGGAAATGTTTTTTGATTTCGTTTTTGAATCAAGATAATCATGCATAAGGTTGTTATAATCGGTGGGGGAGCTGCTGGTTTTTTCTCAGCGGCAAACCTTGTCGAAATGGCTCCTGAAACGCAAATTATTATTCTTGAGAAGTCTTCAAAGCTGCTTTCTAAAGTCCGGATTTCCGGTGGAGGTCGCTGCAATGTAACGCACGATTGCACACATATTTCCGATTTGATTCAGAATTATCCCAGGGGAGCCAGGCAACTTAAACACGTTTTTCATCAATTTGGTGTAGCGGAGACGAAAGCGTGGTTTGAATCGCGGGGCGTTCCGTTGAAAACGGAACAGGATGGAAGAATATTTCCAAAATCAGATTCTTCACAAAGCATTATAACTTGTTTGTTTGATGCCTGTAATGCTAAACATGTTTCCGTCCGCACTTCCTGTGAGGTAATTTCAGTTGAAGGAACAATCGGAAATTTTGTTGTAAAAACACATAAAGATGAAATTAATTGTTCGTCTGTTGTTGTGGCTGCCGGAGGTTTTAATAAACTTCAAGGCTATCATTTTTTACATTCATTGGGCATTCGCATTATTTCTCCGGTTCCAAGTTTATTTACCATTAATTTAAAAGCACAGTCTGTAACGGAATTAATGGGTATTAGTATTCCGAACGTTGAGGTAAAAGTTGCGGGAACAAAATATCGATACCGGGGTCCGTTACTCATTACGCATTGGGGATTCAGTGGTCCGGCGGTATTAAAACTTTCCGCATTTGCAGCCGAGTTTTTTCATGAAAGAAATTACGCCGCAGAAATTATTATTAACTGGACTGAATTTGAAAATGAGGAACAGATACGGGCAACACTGATGAATGCAATACATCAAAAATCAAATTCATTCCCGGAAAATTCAGCTATTTTTCATTTACCAAGGCGATTATGGGCGTATCTTTTAGTTTCATCAGGGATTGAATTGTCAAAAAACTGGAGTGAACAGAACTCAAAATCCATTCAACGTTTAGTGAATAAATTAGGAAGCGATGTTTACACGATGAGTGGGAAAACAACTTTTAAGGAAGAATTTGTTACGTGTGGAGGAGTAGACCTGAATGACGTGGATATGAAAACTATGGAGTGTAAGCGTATTCGTGGATTGTATTTCGCCGGCGAAGTATTGAACGTAGACGGCGTTACGGGCGGATTTAATTTTCAGGCGGCATGGAGTACAGCCTATGTTGCAGCTAAATCAATTGTTGCTTCGCATTTGAATTTGAAAATTTAGTAATTCAAAAAAAGCATAGGCCAATCCAAAAGATAAATCGGTAAATTTTTTTATCGGTATTTGTTAAAGAATTACCTTTAAACCAATAAATAAACAAATTATGAATCAAAAAAGTTAAACCCTGATCTTGTTTTTATCGCTAATGCTGATTTGCGGATTTAAAGCTCAAACAGTAATTATTCCTTCAGCAAATCCAGTTGGCACAGGATTAACGCAGAGTCCGTGGCGAAAACCATTTGGTACAAATCGCGCGTACGAAAGGACAGCTATTAAATATACTCATGCTGAAATAAATGCTTCCGGACAAATCACGCAGATTGGTTTTTATTGTGACACAATAAATAATCCAGGTTATGCAAAAACTAAAATTTTTATCAAGGAAGTTACCGACTCTACATTCACCGCCTCCACGGTTGCAACTGAAGAAAGCGGAGCGCTACTCGTGTATAGTGATTCGATACCTGCTTCATCTTTCGTAAAAGGGCAATGGACAATGGTTAATTTATCTACACCTTATATTTACAATTCAACCAATAATCTGGAAATTATTATTGAAACCAACTCCGGGGGTACTGCAGGCACGGATGCTCAGATACTTGGTAAGGGATTTCGATATTCAGCAGTTACGGCGGCAAGGGAACAATATTGGCAAAGCTTAACTGGCAGTGGTACCCCTCCCGGAGGCAATGGGACCTTAATCAATGGTAACCGACATAACGTGCAATTCGTTTTTGTTCCGGTATTGGCTTGCACAGGAACTCCCGTAGCCGGTACCACGGTTGCCAACCCGGTTGCTGTTTGTGGAAATAATCCGGTGTCTTTAACACTTAATGGAACAACAACCGCATCAGGATTGACCTATCAGTGGCTTTCATCAACGAATGGTATAATATGGACAGCTATCGGCGGAGCAACAAATTCCACCTTCTCTACACCAATAACTGCTGCAACTTATTTTGCCTGCATGGTTACATGTTCAGGGCAGTCTGACACTTCAAATGCCGTATTGGTGGATGTAAATCCATTTTATAATTGTTATTGTGTTTCAGGTATTGGAGGTGGTTGCGTTACCCAGGCAACCGCAATCGATTCAGTTGCAATAGGAGGTACAACACTTGCAAATGGACTTACAGGTTGTTCAACAGTATTCTATACAGCTTACCCGGCAACCGGAAACACTACAGCAAACTTAACACAAGGTCAATCGTACCAGTTTTATACCTCCTACACCGGTAATGTCAAATCATCTGTTTGGATTGATTATAATCATAATGGAGTATTTGAACCGGCTGAATGGACACAGTTATGTCTTACTTCAACAGCAAATACAGTTGTTACTTCTCAGGTAAATATTCCTCTAACGGCGATGACCGGTTTAACAGGAATGAGAGTTCGTTCGAGAGCCGCGAACGGAGCGAATGATTCTACCACTGCTTGTACGACCTTTGGATCGGGTGAAACGGAAGATTATTTGATTACGATTGATCCTGCGCAGGCTTGTGTTGCTCCGCCCACAGCAGGAGTTGCTTCCATTAGCAATGATACGATCTGTTCCGGTAATCAGGTGACCCTTTCGGTAAGTGGATTTACAAGCGGTTTTGGAAGCAGTGTGCAATGGATTTCTTCAACAGATGGCGGAACGACATGGAGCAATGTAACGGGTGCGACTAGCCCATCTTTTAACGCCACACCAACAGTAAATACGCTATATGCTTGTGTGGTAACATGTAGTGGCCAGTCAGACACTTCGTCGGTGGTATCTGTGGTTATTCAACCCTTTTACAATTGTTACTGCGTAAGCGGAATTGGCGGCGGATGTGTAAATACGCCTGCAACCACAATTGATTCGGTTGCGATAGACAACACCACATTGGCAAATGGGTTAACGGGATGTTCAACTACTTTTTATACACAATATCCTGCAATCGGGAATACAACAGGCGATTTAATATGGGGGTTTTCCTATAACATTTACGTTTTATTACAGGGCAATGCAAAATGTGAAATGTGGATTGATTATAACCAGAATGGTATTTTTGAAGCAACCGAAGGAACGCAGGTTTGTACAACCTCAACAGCAGGTGTTGTTAACGTAAAATCTTTTCAAGTACCCACGAACGTAGGAATGGGGTTAACCGGAATGCGTATTCGATCAAGGTCAACTGCGGGCGCGTTGGATTCAACTTCTGCCTGTCTTAATTTTGGTTCCGGAGAAACGGAAGATTATTTGGTTAACCTGACAACACCGCTCGGAACAAAAGCTGATGTTAATACTTCTTATTTTTATGTTTTCCCGAACCCAAGCGCTGATGGAATTGTCAATTGGGCAACGCGTTTAGATTCGAAGTCTTCTCTTATTTTGCAGGTAACAAATTTAAACGGGGAGGAACTTTACCGTGAGATTATGGAAGATTTATCAAAAGGAAATAATCAAAGGTCAGTGAATCTTTCTCGTTTTCCGAAAGGCGTTTATTTTATAAAATTTATCAGTGAAAGAGGTGTTTCCGTACGAAAAATTGTATTGCAGTAATTGTTAATCTGAGCAGAATGAAAAAAATCCCGGGAACCCGGGATTTTTTGTTTCAATAAATTTGAAAATTAAATTATCGTTTTAAATTTTCTGAAAGAAAAAGTGAAATCAATTTTATTTCATCGCTACAATTTGATACCCTTCCTCATTAAGTTCAATCTGGAATTCTTTTCCGAACATTTCAATACTTCGTGTGGTACTTGTACATTCCAGTTTACCGTTTACAGATTCGAAATTGTTTCGTATTTGAAGACACGTCATAAGTCCATCCCAGGTCCTGAATTTATCAAGAAGGTCCTTTGAAAGCGTCAGTTTTCCTTTCTGGTTAAAGAAGACAGGGTTTTTTTCTCCGACCAGCTCTTTCAATTTAGGGATGTCACTCAGGAAAACTGCAGAGAAAACAGCCCTGAAGTAACTGTCAACGTGATTTCGGTTAACAGAGGATACTGCATATTTGAAATCATCTGTTTTGCTAGAACGGATTACTTTATATCCAAACTCTGCCTCTCCAAAATCAAAAATAAGCCCATTTACACGGTTTTTTACAGGAACAGTAATTGTTGTTTTACCATCTTGGTGGGATAGGATAAAATTATCTATTTGTGTTGATCGATAGATTTTCTTTCCGTTACCACCTTCTTCCGAGTAAACTATTTCAAATAAGCTGGTATCTACTGAGCGTACTTTTACATCCTTAATTATTTTGTCGTAGGTCATGGTAAATGTTTCGTCAACGTGATTTATTGCATTTTTTGGATAGTAATTTTCTATCTCCTGACTTGATGATGCGTAAATGTACGGTTGATAGTTAAATTCAGCTTCTGTAATTGGGTTTTCAAGGAGCTGATCGGCTTTGTTTGCAGGGAAATGTGTCCTTATCATTATCGAAGGCTTTACATTAAGCCAGCCACCATTCACGCAATCCGACCAGCAAACATCGTAAAGCCTTTTCTCGCCGTTTACTGTTATAGTGTTCCAGGCGTGATTATCAGGAATTTTTAATTGAATCTGATTAAATGAGTTCCTAGCACTTCCATGTATATATTCTGCCTCGATGTTTGCCATTTTCATCAGTGTTTTTGTCATAATTGCATAATCGCCGCAAACACCCATTCGTACTCTTCCTGCCAGCATCCCTTTAATGCTGCCGTCTTTTACAGGACTTGTTTTTCCATCTGCCTTTGCATAATCATAACTGATACTGTTTATGATGAAGTTTACAAGTATATTCACTTTTTCTTCCTCATTCTTGGCGTACCTCGTTAAATTTTTCACAAGGTCTTCCAGGTCAATTTTTGCGGGAGCTTCCTTGTTTGTAACAATTGTACCATTCAACGGATCAATATAAAAAGGCTGAAGATAATTTGGCTCTGTGTTTAGTGTTAGTAACAATTGATCTTTGTTTACAAACTTGTCCCATAAGGAAGCATATAATTTTCCATTGTCAGAAATAAAATATGTGTTTTTATATCTTGGAGAATATACTTTTGGTTTTCCATCTCGTTTCAACATAAGGGTTTTTCCTTTTAACGTGTAAGTTCCGGTTTCCCTGCGCATTTCAGAACGATTTCGCCCCTTTTGATACACCAAAAATTCATAGGAATTATCGGTATACAATTTAAGAATCTCCGGATTTTTCAATTTGCTATCGCATGTAAATACCTGCTTTATTTCGGCTGTTGGATTTCTCCAGTGCGAGGTATCTTTTTGACGAGGATTACCCGCGCTTAAAAATGTAAAAGAAATCATCATAATTAAAATTAATAACCAGGTTAGTGTTGAATACCTTCCATCAGGAAGTACTTCGGTTTTTATTCGCGTATTTACTGCGCGCTTGTTTTGGAGGTTTCTTGTGCTCATGATGATTTCATTTTGGTTAAACATTTATTGACTTAGCAATTAAATTGAATCCTTTGCCTTGCCGCTATAACTTATCCTATTGCTTTAGAATTACTCCGTTACTGTCTTTTTTACAAAAATTAAGAAGGCTAACCTATTTTATTTGTATTCATAATTACACCACAACCTTATCTAAAAATTTAAGATTTAGTTCTCTTGCTTGTTTTATTTGGATATTTTTGTCCTAAAATATTCGCATGAAAAAAGTATTCATCAAATTCAAAAATAGGTTTACATTAGTTCTATATTTCTTTTCGCTTTCAATTTCGGCTCAGGACACACTTCGATTAATGACGTACAATCTTTTGAATTACACTTCGACTGATGCGAACGCAACTCGTTATCTTGATTTGAGAAAAATTGTCACACATTTTAAACCTGATTTAATGATATGTTCGGAAATGGTAGACGGTAGTGGTGCCCAACTTATGCTTGACAGCGCATTTAATGTAAATGGCGTAAATTATTATTCCCGTGCTGTTTTTTCCAATGGACCTGATACAGATAATATGCTTTACTACAACAATCAAAAGGTTAAATTGAAATCGCAAAATCAAATACCAACTGACTTGCGCGACATTACTCGCTATCGTGTTTACCACGTAATTTCAGTCGGAGATACAGCTTATCTTAATTTGTTCAGTGCTCACTTGAAGGCGGGAAGTTTGGCATCGGATGCAGCAAGTCGTTTAAGTGAGGTAACTGATTTTTGTAATTATGTTTCCATTTTGCCGCAAACTGAAAATTTAATTATTGGAGGTGATTTTAACTTGTATAACAATACAGAATCGGCCTGGACTTACATTACCGGCTCTTCTTGTTCTCATGTTTTTTATGACCCTATTAATGCGGGAGGATCCTGGAATTCCAATTCTTTATTTGCGGGAATTCATACACAATCTACGCGTTCCAGCACAAATCCCGGTTGCTGTGGCGGTGCAACGGGCGGATTGGATGATCGTTTTGATTTTTTTCTGGCCAACGGGCGTGTGATGACGGGTGGCTCTAAGATTCGTTATATTTCAGGCTCCTATAAGGCAGGTGGAAACGATGGAAATCATTTAAATAAATCAATTATTGAGGCACCGGTTAACTCTTCGGTTCCGGCAAACGTCAATACGGCCTTATTCAATATGTCTGACCATTTGCCTGTACTCATGGATCTTGAAGTAGGTACAACTGTTGGAGTTCAGGAATACGCTATGGGCAATTTTTCTTTCCGATATTGTACTGATATTTTTGGTAATTCAAACTGGTGCATTTTTGCTCCCCAATCCAATAAGGCTGTATTAAGTTTTTATGATTTAGGAGGCAAATTGATTGGAAACAAAAATATCTTTTTGCAGGAGGGAGTGACTATTTTGCCTGCTGATGATTTAGGGTTTTCACCCGGTGTATATATAGCCAAACTGGAATTGAAAAATCAGACGCTTGGTTCTACACTCTTTACCATTCGTTAATAAGAGGCTTTAACGAATAATCACCATCTTGCCGATCTCCTTGGTAAAGTAATCATCTGCGGCAGATTTCCGATTTTCAATTTTTTCTCCATTCAGTCGTGCGACTACACGGTACAAATAGACACCATTTGCAAGTCGATCACCAAATTCATCGGTTCCATTCCAGCTGTATTCGGTGATATTGCGTCCGACATGTATGTATCCTAATTCTTCCCTCTTTATTTCGCGTACTACCTTCCCGCTTACTGTCATAATTTGAATCATGAACGTTTCAGGAACTTCGCTGCCCGTTAGTGTGAAGACAAATTTTGTGTTTGTGCTGAACGGATTCGGGTAATTCATCACTTGGGTTATGGTTGAACGATTGATAACTTCAAATTGAATTTGATAGTCGTTTGCCCCGCTTTCGTTACTGCTGCGGTCTTTAGCACGAACTCTCAGTGTGTAAATTCCGTCAGTTGTCAGATCAGGTTTAAATAACACCTTACAACTGTTGTTTGGCAATTGGGCGGGTTCGAATTGCATTTGTATGTTGGTGTAATTTATATTGCATCCCGGGCAGAACCAAATTCTTGTTTCACTGACTGTGCCTGGCTTGGTAAGGTAAACTTCAAAATCAGCAGTATCATTAATTGCAAGGAATTTGTTTTCATCTTTCAGCGTGATTAAAATTTCGGGCTTTGATGAAACAATATCTTTATTGAGAATATGCACTCCATCGAATGTGACGTCAAGAATAGGATTAACAAGGTCACGACTTACATTTAAAGGGATTCGCGCAATGTTATTAAATCGCTCCTTCTCATATTGATATCTCGGGTTTGTAGACGGGTTAACATCAATCCACAAGGCAATATTTCCGGGATAGCCTAAGGTGCTAATGCGGATGGTGTCAAAAATTATTTGGTCTGGAAGCAAAGAATCACGGTGCATTTTGTAAGGAAGTGGGTTAGGAATATTTGCGTTGTCTTCAATCCAATACGTGTGGACAAGGCTGTCACGGAACATGAAATTACTGATGTTTTTGAACGGCATTACAATTCGGATTGAGTCTCCTTCCTGCAAGGAGTCGGATACGATTGTAAATCCTTCAGCAGGGGCTAGAGCTCCTTCAGCAGCCGGATCAAAGAGTACATGCCATCGTTTAAGTTGCGGAGCAGTTCGCAGGCTATCGTCTCCCAGTTCGACAACAAGTCGAAGATAGGGATAGGTTTGTGCATCCACTAATGATGATAAATTGGTCACGTCCAAGGTAGTTTGGTTCAAGGTAAATAGCGGATTGGAAATACCGGTAGATGTAATACCATATACGGTTAATTTCAACGAGTCTTGGCTATTTGGTTCAAGAGTAGAGTAACGCCAATGCAAACTTTTCCAGTTGTGAGAAGGACCAATTAACGGCGAGGTGATGTATCCTCTGTTCCAGTGTGCCGCAATTGAATCTGAAAAATCAATTATAGATTTTTTGTTTGCGCCAATTACCGTATGTGCAGTTCCCGGAGCTAGGCCTTTTCTTCCTAAAAATACAACGGCCTGGGTGTCGATTAGGTTCATCAGCAATGAAGTGCCCGGCACTCCAAAGTTGTCAAGGGCCGAATAGAACTGATTACTAAACTGGGGCCCGTTTCCAAAGCCGCCGTTATAGACACCGCGCCAGTAATTATTGCTGTAACCAAGAAGCCATTTATTTGGCGGTATTGAATTCAGAAAGCTGGTAATACTGTCTCCTATGCTCGTTGTGTTAGTAGCGAAAGGAAGGTTTAAAGGGCCATTACTTCCGAAATCATAAAAGGTGATATCGCCACATAAACAATAATTATCTGAGCCGAATTTGTAGGTATTACCTACAACTTTGTTTGAATCAAATAACGCGGTTGTAGAATCGATTACGAAAAAAGTCCATCCATTATCTGACTGAGAGGCCGCTTTTTCAAGCGAATTATTGTAGTTGAAGATTAAATCAACTGGTTGTACACTTCCACCCCAAAAAGGATAGAACCCCTGATGTACATTGATTGTATTAATGTTATTTGCGAATTCAAAATCACGTGTCGTTTTTAAATAATTTACAAATTGAAACTTATTATTTTGAAATTGATCGAAATGAGCTTGTGCCCAACCATATGTGCTGTCAATTATTTGAAAAGAACTTTTTCTCCAGATGTAACTTTGTTGTGGGCTTGTACTGTCTCTGCTCACCCTCCAGTAATAGACGATAGAATCAGTTAGTCCTGCATTTAACAAGGGAGCGTTCCATTCAATTACTCCGCCGGGCGAGGCTGTTACGGTTGTTGAGGCAATCGGATTTATGAATTTGTCGCAGGTGTCTAATTGAAAAATATAATTTTTTGGACTCGCGAATGGATCCACGGATGATGCTTTTAGTTTTATGCTTGATGCAATCGGTAAAACTTCAAATTCATAGGGATAAACCGGAACAATATCATTGCCATTAATTAAAAGTGGAATGTTGCCGGTTTTATTGTTGATTGTATTATCTTCTTCGTCGATTCGATTGATATCATCAATAACTGCATTAAAATAATTCAATCCGGCTCCTTTATCGGGATTCAACGGGATGAAATAACTTAAGGTTGTTTTATAGTAGGGTGCATTTACGGTATCTATGAAAATTTCTTTAGAACCGTCTGGGAATGTTCGAGTAATAACTACCCTGAACGAATCGCTAATTGCCCTGGCTAGATTATAAATGTTTAAATTGATACCGATGCTGTCCGGATAAATATCTGTTTTACAAATGAGGTCCTCATTTCGAATAGCATAATCTGGTTTGGTATGCCGGTTGAGTTTGACTGCGGGGTCACCGTGCAAGGTCATTTCCATACACGTAATTTGTTCAACAAAATCCGGGTATTGCATTACATACTGTGTATTTGCGATTGCCGATTTTGAAATATCCCCGATTCCTTGTCCGTAACTTGCTGATGTTAGCTGTTGATAAAAATTTTCGGAATAAATTGCCAGTAATTGTGCGATCCCTGTTTTTGTACTTCCAATAAAAGCAATTGCACCTTTGTCTTTAGTCAAGACATATCTTTCACTGAGGCTAAAAGTATCTATTTGATGGATGTCGCCTGTATAGCAACTATTGGACAGCAATAATGGGTATTTGCCTTTGTTCTCGAATTTTGTGGGATCATTGAGATTGAAATCAAAACTCTGATTAGAACTATGGCCGTAAAACGTCATTAAATTTACTCCGTTGTTGATTAAATTAATTACAGAGTCAGGCACAGAGGTTTGAATTGGCGATGAAGTGGTTTTAATAAAAGTGTTAACATTGGCACCAAAGTACTGGCCGGAAATTATTCCGGCATAATTTGTCATGTAATAGTTAAACAGATCAATTTCATTTTGATAAAGACCCCCAACAAAGTGTGCAACGTTTTTCTCCCATTTCGCAAGTTGAGTTGTGTCGTGTTCGTGAACCTTATCCAAATAATCGAGCACCTCTACAGGTTTGGTGACAGCTATACGGCCAGTAGGTACCACTGGCTCTAAAAATGTTCCATTGAGTCCGGCTAAAATAAGGTTATCGGACGGAGGATATCCCCACGAAGGAACCAAATTCGCCTCATAGGCCGCAGGATTCCAGAATCCGTTAATTCCGTATCCTGATTTGCCAATTAAGAACAAGTACTTGGGCTGGGTGTTGAATGTGTCAATCAGCATTTTCATGAAATTCCGAACCGATTTTGGGTGTTTCTTAATGCCGTATCCAAACTGATCGTATAAATCATTTATTTCTCCGACCACGGTTTGAAAACTACCCCCGTCTGCAGATTCACGATAAGTTTTGTATGCATTAGCCTCGTTCCAAAATTTAGCGTGTGTAACGATTACAAAGGCAGAATCCTTGTTGCCCTGATTAAGATAATTAATAAATGTGCCTGTACCATTTACTTTTTCAAGGCCAGTAACCTGAATGTCGTTATCACTTGAGGTAAGGAGCACTTTTTTTATTCCACTGCCATTGTTTAATAGAAATTTACCTGTATTTCCATTCATATTAGGAAAAACCATATTGCCGTTAGTCAAATCGAAAACTTTTACAGTTGCCTGGCTTGAGTGTGAAAAATTACTGAATTGAGAAAATGATTTTGTAATAGGAGCGGTTGCATCAGGTATATAAAGTGTAAACTGATTTGCTCCACTCATATTGTAAGTTCTTGGATATTGAATCGAAAAATAATTTACGGCAGAGGAATTTGAAGAATAACCCGGCTCATTAATACTGGTGAGTACAAACTCAGTTGTATCGCGTAACAAAGCAGAGCTGACAGAGGTCATGCTTTTAAAGGGTTGGAAACCCCAAAAAACAGTATCGGCGAAAATATTATAGTTGTTGTTATTGTCTTTCCATGTTACGCGAAAGTGGTGGTCTCCCAAAGGATTATTTTGTAATTGGTAGTTTGCCGAGCTACTCATATAGGAGGCGGTAATTAAACTTGTACCTCCTGCTGCGAATGCAAATGGTGTAGGAACTTTAAATGATTTGGAAGCGCCTAATCCAGGACCATAATCTCCCCAGCCTTCGCAAGAAGTGAAACGAGGGTCGGTTTGATTCACAAAATTATATCGTCCACTAAAGTAATCTGCCTTTTTTGTATAAACAGATTGGCTTATGAAATAAGGTGCAGGAGTATAATTGGTAAAACTTGTGTCTGTTAAAATTGTAAATCTTTTGTTATTGATGGAATTGTTCCAGGTTAAAAAGGCTGTAGCCGTATCTTGAACAATGCTAAAATATGGATTAGGGACAAAAGTTATATTATAGTACATGCTTGAGTCAAAGGAGCAGTCATTTTGCTTGCCGTAAAATTCAATGTATTCGCCGGAGTTTAACTTATTGTTTGTGTTATTATCTGAAACATAAATAAATTGCTCTTGCCCATAAATAAATACTTGAAAATTTCTGACGTCTACTGAATTAAGATTAATACCTGCATTGGCCAGTGTTGAAGAGTCTACTCTGTAAATTCCCTCTTTATAAAGTTTTATTTTAAAATATTGCTGACTGTAGTTTATCCACTCGTTCCCGTAAGTGTAGGACTGTGAAAATAAAGCAGATGAAAAGAGTGCGAGGAGAAAAGTAAAAATAAATTTCTTCATAAGAGTTATTCTGAATTTTTTAATGGTGCTGATTGTTTAAATGATGGTGATGATGTAGATGTAAGTCCATATGGAACTTATTTATATCAAGTTTCAGTGAAAACACATGACTGTAGGTTGAAACAGTTGAATTATTGAAATTGGTCATAGCATAATCCAAAGAAAATATTTTATACTTGAGTCCAACGCCGAAATTTGGCTGAACGCTAGTTACTTCTTTTCCGGTTACATCTGTTATTTTTTGAATGTTGTTAATTCCACCACGCAGAAATATCGTTTTAATATAGCCAATTTCAATTCCCATGGTAGGATCAACGCTAAGTGAATTTGTTTTAATCAGCACGTTTCGCTTGCCATCAAAGGTGTTGGTAAGATTAATTTCACCGGTTAACGCAATTTTGTCTTTGAAAACATTTTTTGTGTAAGCTGTTCCTAAAATTAGGCGAGGTACCGTAACCTCAACGTTGTTAACAGGAATTTCATTTCCTGTGACCTGAAAGGTTGAAATCATATTTGGAGGGAGGTTATAGGACCAAGCATTGAAGGTTCCGGTAATGTCTTTACCTACAGCAGCGAATTTAAAATTTTTGAATTTGTAGGTGGCGCCTGCATCTAATCCAAATCCCCAGGCACCTGCAAAGTCACCTATGGTACGACGGATGATCTTTACATTTGTTCCGAAATCAAGTCCAGGAATACGTTCGATGTTTTGAGCGTAGGTGAGCATGAGAGCGAAGTCGGTGGCGTTAAAGGTGGATATACGATCGTAATCCACATTTCCGTTGGCGTCAATTAAATCTGTTGTGTTGGGAATATTATCAATTCCGAAGCGGATAAAACTGATACTTCCGGTACTTAAACTATCCAACTTCGCAGCGATTGACCCATAATCATATTTTGCTATTCCTGCAAAATATTCCGAGTGCATCATTCCGGCCTGTAAATTTGATTGAATGCCCATAAGGCCTGCCGGATTCCAGTAGCCGCTTGTCATATCGTTCACCGAAGCAATATTGGTATAACCCATTCCGAGGGCTCGCGCGCCGACACCGATTCCCAGAAATTCATTACTGTATTTGGCAGGTTGAGCCAATGCAGCAGAAAAACCGAAGTAAATCAAAATACGAGATAAAATCTTTTGTAATTTCATAGTCGATAAAATTAGCTAATTTTTTCATAAATTCTATAAAAATGGAGAAGAAATTTGCCTTTAACTTTCGAGGAAAAAAATTCAAATTTATTTAACTAATGCAAACAACATATTTTTTTTGAAAATGCTGAAAATTAAAAAAGCCGTTCCTGATTTTTTTTCCATCGCTAATTTGATAATGGGTTGCCAGGCCATCGTGTTTGCCT
The DNA here is from genome assembly GCA_900299295.1 of Bacteroidota bacterium. Taxonomy (GTDB): domain Bacteria; phylum Bacteroidota; class Bacteroidia; order B-17B0; family Aurantibacillaceae; genus AM-1111. The sequence goes on along the minus strand of OMJH01000017.1, from coordinate 32,383 downwards.
TTGACCGAAACTATCATTACGCGGCTTTATGCATCGGTTTGGCTGCTGTATTTGATTTCTTTGATGGTTTTTTTGCTCGATTACTTAAGGTCGGGGGCGAATTTGGCAAACAGTTGGATTCGTTGGCGGACGCGGTTACATTCGGACTAGCCCCCGGAATGATTATGTTTCAGCTATTTAAGGAAATCATTGAAATGAATACCATTTCCAGTCTAAATAAATCGCCATATCTTCATTTTTTACCCTACATTGCGTGGATGATTCCGGTTTTTTCGGTAATTCGGCTTGCAAAATTTAACATTGATGCTCGACAAACGAATAATTTTATTGGTTTGCCAACACCGGCCAACGCTGCGTTCTTTGCCTTTATAGGATTTGTTTGCCAAAATTCTTACGGGGTATTTAAGGAGAATTATCTGTTTTTATTAGATTTAAAATTGTTAATCCCACTTATAGTTTTTATGTGTTTTTTAATGGTATCAGAAATACCTATGTTTTCCTTAAAATTCAAGAATTTTAGCTGGTCGTCTAATCGCTTACGATTTCTGTTTTTGGCAGCTGTTTTAGGGCTGTTTTTGTTATCTGGAGCTTTCGCTATTCCCATAGGTGTATTGCTTTATGTTGTTGCAAGTGTGTTGAATTACTTCTTTAATTTTAATTGAATAAATTTTTCATCAGTTTTGAGAAGATTAATTCTTTTTCAATTCATTACGCTATTTTTGTTCAATACTAATAATTATGAAATTTCGAGCTGAAATCGATGTAATGCCCCTAAAAGCCTTGCTGGATCCGCAAGGCAAGGCTGTAACTAACGGAATGATGAATCTTGGGTTACCCGAAATCGGAAATGTGCGGATTGGGAAACATATTACGCTGGAAGTTGAGGCTGAATCTAAGGAAATTGCTGCTGAAAAAGTAGAGCAAGCCTGCAAAAAACTCCTTTGTAATCAAATAATGGAGTTTTTTGAATATCGAATTGTTCAGGATTGATTCATGAAGTTTTATCTTGATTTACCGCCTGTCCATTCAGTCGCCGGTCAAATCAATTACCGGGAAAAATTGATTTTTTCAGGTTCATGTTTTGCTGAAAATATCGGCCAATTCTTTGATAAAAATCATTTTCACTGTCTGGTTAATTCGCATGGTATTTTATTTAATCCACTTGTTATATCAGATTCGCTTCGCCGTATTGCAGATATTGATTTTTACACACATGATGATTTGATCTTTAATCAGGGCAGATTTTACAGTTGGTTTCATCATGGAAAAATTACCAAACAAGATGCTGAAAACTTATTAATTGAAATTAATAACAACTTAACTTCTGCCCATAAATTTTTGCTCGATTGTCGTTGGGTGATAATTACGTTTGGTTCTGCTCACGGCTGGTGGCATTCCGAACGTAATCAAATAGTGGCGAATTGTCATAAAATGTCGGGAAATTTATTTCAGAAAAAATTAGTTCAATCGGATGCAATCACAGATGATTGGAAAAAATTAATTGAAAAAATACGCGTCTTGAATCCGGCTGTTAAATTTATTTTCTCAGTCAGTCCGGTACGCTATATCCGCGATGGATTAATTGAAAATAATCGGAGTAAGGCGGAGTTAATTCGGGCTGTTCATTCTATTTGTGAAATGGAAAATACGATATATTTTCCGGCGTTTGAAATTGTAACGGATGTATTGCGAGATTACAGATTTTTTAATGAAGATCTCGTGCATCCTTCAAGTCAAGCGACTGACCTCGTCTTAGATAGCTTTTGTACTTATTTGCTGGATAATGAAAGTCGTGTAGTTGTAGAAGAAATGAAAAAGTACAACCGAATGCTGCAACACAGGGTTATTCAAAATGACGAGTCAGAAAAACATACTAATCTGATTCAAGCGCGAAAATTCGAATTAATGAAACGGTTTTCCGACTTGAAATGGAATAAATAAGATGTATTAAATTTTTAAACTTTTGGCAGCATTTTTGTAAATTCATCGGCCTTTACCATGAAATAACCTTATTTAGCGCCTTAGTAATGATAAAAAAAATAATTTTACCCCTTATTGTTTGTAGTTTTTTATGTGGTTATGGTCAGGTTACTGCAATTCAATATTACAATACTGTTTTAAGTGAACACGGATTAATCTTCGAGAAAACCAAGCGTTTTATAACTGCGGTGGTGCATACCGAAATAGCTGACGAAGTTGAATCTACCAGGCTAGCTATAATACGTCAGCTGGATTCATCAATGGCAATTTTAAAACGTATGCCTTCCTATTCCGGTGATGATAAATTACGACGAGAAACGCTTGAAATTCTTGAGCGTGAACGCAGCATGTACAATATGGATTTCAAGCAGGTGGTAAACTTAAAAAGAAGTTCTGCGGAAAATTTTGAGGCGATGGAAAGGTTCTTTTTAGCAGAGGATAGTGCTGAAATAAGAATTAATGCAATGTTTCTGGAATTGAGGACGGTTCAGAAGAAATTCGCATCAAATAATCACCTTTCCATTCAGGAGAATGAAAAAATTCAGGATCAGCTCGAGCGTATCCGTAAACTCAATAACTATACTGAATCTGTTTTTTTAAACTACTTCAGGGCTTTTCGCGATTTTAACAATTTAGCCGATGCTATTAATACAAAAAAGGCGGATGAAATCGAAAAGGCAAGACTAGAACTAATAGTTTCTTCTACAAAAGGAATGAAAATAATGAAATCGGTCGGGTTTTTTGAGAACGATTCAAATTATGTGCAATCGGGTATTCTGTTGCTTGAAAAATATCAGGAACTGGCCAGTGGAGATATGCTCGAGGTAGCACGGCTGATGAAGGAACCTGGCAAATTATCCAGCCAGGATATTTCCAGAATCAATTCAATTTTAACATACATGAACAATGAACCCGAAGCGTTAAGTATTGAATTTCAGCGTCAGGAGCGCAGATTATTTCAGCTTCATGTGCCCAAAGATTAATTCCCTTTCATCTAAATAATTTTAATTCATTGGAAATTCGTGTTACCTTGTGGTGTTTATTATTCTGTGATTCTTAGTATCCTGCTTTGGAAAAGATATTAGACATATTAAAAGACAAAGACAAAGCCATTTCCTGGTTGTTTGAGCAGTACGGCCGTAAGTTGTTGGGTTATAGTAAGGCTGTTTACAAAATTAATGAAGATGCAGGATGGGATTTGGTTTATAAAACCATTTACAAGGTTCAGGAAGTTTACTCGCGCTATCAATTTGAAAATGAGCAGAAATTTGCTTCCTTTATTTTCAGGATGTTTATTAATTTCCTGAAGAATCATATTCGAGACGAGAATACACGGCATCAGGGTGCTACTTTTATTCCTTTAGACGAAACACGTAGAAATTTTGTTGCGGTAAATTCAGGTTCAGGCATTGCAAACCCAATGCTCAGTCGTCTTCGTGCAGAGCTGGATAAATTGGAAGATTGGCAACGAATTTTGTTGTTAATGAGAAGTCAGGAAGTGGCATACAGTGAAATTGCACGTTACGTAAATAAACCGGAAGAACAACTTAAAGTGTATTATTCCCGTCTGAAAAACATGCTTTCCGTGCGTATGCAGGATTTGCATGTTGAAGCGGTAAGCGAAACAGGAAAAGTAATAAATATTAACAAAGCAAGTTAGTTAACATGGAAGGCTCAGGACCATCAATCGACGAGTTATTACGTCAAAGTTTTTTAGAACTTGATCAAGCAAGTCCCGCGAATGATCAGCTTTTTGATGCTGCCAGCCAGCATGTTTTCAGTCAGAATTGGACATCGGGAAAGGTTCATGTGTCTGCTTCAAAAAGAACTGCATTTTACAGGTTACCATGGGTATGGGGACTTAGCAGCGCCTTAATCTTTTCCGGTATCGCAACCCTAATTTATCTGTTGCAATTTAATACCGAGGAAGGAGATAAAATTTCAACGGCTACCAATCAAAATAAGATAAACAACGTATCATCCTCGTCCAATACAAACTCAAATTTAAAAACCAATGATTATGAACAAACGACAGAAAGCAAATCGGCGAATGATTATTTTACGGGAACGTATGTTGAAAATAAAAAAATCAAATCAGGCACGGTCAAATTCACCAAAAGCGAATTAAAAAACGGGATTCAAATTAATTTAAATTCTTCTTTATCGGATTCAGCAGCTCATGGCAGTTTATTGCTTTCTGAATCAGATAATAAAGAAACAGTTTTGAGCGCAAAAAAAATAGTTATTTCGGATGAAGTTCAAAAACGAACTTTTGTAAAACAGGAGCGAGAGAAACTGGCAGCAAAAATTACTACAGAAATCACTCAGCGTTTGCCTTTGATTCCCGGCGCCCAGGGACCTTATAACGATAAAACTTTTCAAGTGCCATTTTACATGTGGCCTACTGAAGTAACGGTTGGAGAGTATAATGTTTTTCTTTTGGATCTTCTCCTGCAAGGTAGAGAAGATGAATATGAAACGGCACGTCCGCATCTTGATGGCTCGTTTGGTACCTTGCTGAGTGAACATGACAAAGACTTTTTCGAGCGTTATTTAACAGGAAAGGAATTTTCCGATTATCCAATTGTTTTTATTTCTCCAGAAGGCGCTAATTTGTATTGCAAGTGGATGCAGGAGGTAATATCTGCCTCTGCAGAAGCTTCACGTTCAATTATTGTTCGCCTTCCAAATAAAGGTGAATGGGAAAGGGCCGCCGCGGGTGGTCGGCCTCACATCGAATATGGGACTTTTTCTGGCACAATTAAATCGGGTATTTTACATCATCGCTTTGAAGCAAACTTTAAAGAAACCCAGCAAAATGATTTTGATTTTTTACTTGGTCAACATTCAGAAACAGTTACCAACGGACATATCAAAACCCATAAGGGAGAATTAAATACGTTTACAACCAAGGCCGGGATATATCCAGCAAATCCTTATATGTTATATGATATGGCAGGAAATGTATCAGAAATGGTTGTTGACCGTAAAGGACATTTTTCTGTAAAGGGCGGGAACTGGAATAGTAGCTCAGAATTTCTCCGTATTCGAGACAATGATTTTACTGAATTTCCATTAGGTATAATTCCTTGTCCTTTCATTGGTTTCCGTCCCGTCATAAATATCAATTAATTTACCGAATCGTTTTCCTCTTTGTGCCGTTTTTTTCAAATACATATGAAATTTTTTTCATATGTTTGTTGTGTAAATGGAACAATCAGAAAAAACATTGAACAGGGTAACGGAGGTGCTGAAATCAGTCGCCAACCCGATTCGATTGAAAATTTTGTGTTTGTTGGCCAGCAGAAATTCTGTTTCGGTTAATGAAATTGCGGATTATATGGGTTGCGAACAAAGTTTGACATCCCACCATTTAAATAATCTTAAATCCAAAGGTCTTGTTGTTGTCCGCAGAAACGGAAAGCAAATATTTTATACATTAAAAAACCCACAGATATTCGGCATCGTAAAATGTATTATTAAATGTGATAAGTCGGTATGCAAGAAGTAGTGGGATATTTTCTTTTTGTTGTTATCGGGATTTTACTCGGATTGGTTGGGGGAGGTGGTTCAATACTGGCAATGCCAGTCCTTGTTTACGTTTTTTCTATAGCACCGCTTGAGGCAAGTGCTTATTCTCTTTTTATTGTCGGACTGACTTCACTGTTTGGGTCTTATTCTTGCCTTCGATCCGGTGATTTTAAAGCAGAGGCTTTGCTACTTTTTGCACTTCCTTCCATGTTTTCAATTTATGTAACCCGCCAATGGATTATGCCATCTTTACCTGATGTTTTTATTCAGATAAATCAAATAGAGTTAAAAAAGGAGAGCGTGGTCCTGATTGTTTTTTCTGTCTTAATACTTTTTGCCTCCATAAGTATGATTAGCAGAAAAAGGAATGAAAAAAACAAGGACATCATGTTTGCTGAGGTATTTAATACACCTTTTAAAGTGCCCATGGTTGCGATCATGGGAGTTTTGGTTGGTTTTATTTCCGGGTTTGTGGGAGCGGGAGGTGGTTTTATGATTATTCCGGTTTTGGTGAATTTTTTACGCATACCCATGAAAAAAGCAATCGGAACATCACTGATTATTATTTCAGTGAATTCAATGGTAGGGTTTTTAGGCGCCTTACATCATTGTGCGATTGACTGGAAATTTATATTTTGTGTAAGTGTATTATCGATAGCCGGAATTTTTATCGGTAGGTTTGTTTCCGGGTATATCGCAGGCAAGCGTCTCCGGCCGATATTTGGTTGGGTTTCGCTTATAATTGGCAGTGTAATATTGGTTAAAGAATTGATTAACTAAAAAAATAAAATATGAAAATTGAACAGATTTATACAGGTTGCCTTTCTCAAGGTGCTTATTTCATTTCGTCGGAAGGCGAAGCTGCAGTTATTGATCCGTTAAGAGAAACCAAGCCATACCTTGATCGCGCAGAAAAAGAGAAATTGAAAATAAAATACGTTTTCGAAACGCATTTCCATGCAGATTTTGTTAGTGGACATGTTGACTTGGCATCCAAAACCGGCGCATCGATTGTTTTTGGTCCGGGCGCGGATACCGGTTTTTCAATTCACCAAGGAAAAGACAATGAAGAATTTTGGGTTGGTAAAATTAAAATTCGTTTACTTCATACACCCGGACATACACAGGAATCCTCTTCCTTTCTTCTATTTGATGAGAAAGGCAAGGAATATTGCATCTTCACGGGTGATACGCTTTTTATTGGTGATGTCGGTCGCCCCGATTTAACTGTCAGCACTAACCTAACACAGGATGATTTAGCAGGTATGTTATATGATTCACTACGCAATAAGATCATGAATTTACCTCCACACATCATTGTATATCCTGCGCACGGTGCCGGAAGTGCTTGTGGAAAAAATTTAAGCAAGGATACTTTTGACACACTTGAAAATCAGCTAAAGGTTAATTACGCACTTCAGTCTATTTCAAAGGAGGAATTCATACGAGAAGTAACAACCGGAATTTTACCACCACCAAAATATTTTCCAAAAAATGCCGCTTTGAACAAATCAGGGTATTCTTCTTACGATCAGGTTGTAGAAAGAGGGAATATTCCATTGAATCCGGAAGATTTTGAGCGATTGGCAAATGAAACAGGCGCTCTTATTCTGGATGTAAGAAATAATGAAGCGTTTAGTTCTTCGCATATTCCCAACTCAATTTTTATTGGGCTGGACGGGCAGTTTGCCCCCTGGGTTGGAGCACTTATTCCTGACTTACAACACGCGATCTTGCTCGTTACTCCCGAAGGCAGGGAAGAAGAAACGATTATGCGTTTATCACGAGTTGGTTACGACAATTCAATTGGATTTTTGAATGGAGGAATTCAGGCTTGGAAAGATTCAGGGCGAGAGACATCGTCTCTTGATGCAATTTCAGCAGATGAATTAAAAAATAAAATAGAAAAAGAGTCCGTTAAAGTTTTGGATGTTCGGAAGCCAGGAGAGCATGATGCGCAACATTTATCAGGAGCAGAAAACAAACCTCTCGATTATATCAACGACTGGACAATTAACCTGAATAAAAATCAAACGTATTTCGTCCATTGTGCAGGCGGTTACCGACGCGTCATTGCTATGTCGATATTAAAGTCACGTGGATTTGATAATTTGATTGATATTAAGGGTGGATTCGCCGCAATGCAAAAGGCAGGTTTACCAACTACAGCTTGTGTTTGTCCGTCAACTGTAAAATAAATTTTCTTTTGGTTTAGTTGAGGCTGGACCTTTTTGAATTTTTGAGTGCTATTTGCCGTTGGCTTTTTCTACCTTTGAAAAATGGAATGGCTTGAATATCTCGATCGTTGGTTGTTTTTATTTTTGAATGGTTTTCACAATCCATGGTTTGACACTTTTTTTAGATATTGCGGACTTGTTGTTACCTGGATTCCACTTTATGCTGTGTTTCTATTCTTTTTAGTTCGACGTTTCAAAAAAAAAATAGGGCTGAGTTTGACTTTGGTTGCGTTTTTAGTTTTGTTTACTGACCAAAGTTCAGTTTTAATTAAAAACTCGGTTCAACGTTACCGCCCCTCCCATAACATTGAATTGAAAGAAAACGTTCATTTAATTAATTCGGAACGTGGCGGGCAATTTGGTTTTGTTTCGTCACACGCGGCAAACCTGTGGGGAATTGCAATTTTCGTTTTTCTTACGCTTCGGCCGATGAAACGCATTAATGCATACTTGCTTTTTATTTGGGCCTCGCTTGTTTCATATGGAAGAATTTATGCCGGGGTTCATTATCCTGCGGATGTAGTTGGTGGAATGATTGTAGGGATTACATTTGGATTTCTTTTTTATTATTTCCAATGTAAAATGTTTCAGAAATTTGAAATGGATATACAGGGCTCATCTTCAACTTAAAATACTTCATGAAAACATTATTAGTGATTTTCCTTTTTTTGTCATCTTTAGTTGAATTTGCTCAAGCACCACCTGAAAGTGATATCTGGCTGTTTGAAATCGACGTAACGGATAAGGCAATTTTACTTAAAAAAGGCCTTAACGCAACAAATAATCCGGGTTATGATAATCAGCCCTTTTTTACAAACGACAATAGGCAAATGCTATTTACTTCTATTCGTGATGGTGTTCAGTCTGATATTTATGAGTTTGATCTGAGGGCAAAAAAAACTTCTCAAATAACCAACACAAAGGTTAGCGAATACAGTCCGATGGTAACTCCTGATTTATCATTTATTTCGGTAGTTGTGGTAGAGCCTGATTCTGTTCAACGGATTTGGAAGTTCAGGAAATCAAACAAAAAGAATGAAGTGGCAATAACTGAAGCGCAGCAACAATTGGTGGATGCAAGTTTGGATAGTGTTGGTTACTATTGGTGGTTAAACAATGATTCTTTATTGTTTTATAAACTTACATCGCCCCATTCACTTTGGGTCACCGATTTGAAAAGTAAAAAACGTGTATTTTTAGCGAACCAACCAACGCGTTCCTTCAGGAATTCGGGATTGAAAAAATTTATCTACGGTATTAAAGATAATGACCAAGCTCAAATTCGGCAATATGACTTACGTACCCAGCATTCCGTTTTGATTACTGAATTGAATCTTGAAAGTGAAGATTTTATCTGGCATCAGCGATTGGGATTGCTGAAGAGTCAAGATAAAAAGTTGATGCGATTTGATCAAGAGTTGAAAATGTGGCTTGAATTGGCGGACTTTACTTCGTTCGGAATAAAAAAAATTACTCGGTTTGCTTTTTCCCCTAACGGCAAATGGCTGGCAGTGGTAAACATGAGTAAAGATTGAAAAATGACAACTGTTTTAAACTTCCTTCTCCCGTTTCTGTTTGCTGTTTTATTCTTATACATCATTGGCAAAGCTTCTTTTTTTAAAATAACCGGCATTTCAACAATTTGGATTCAGCTATTTTTTAGTTTAAAAATTCTTTTCGGAATTGCCTTAACTTTTGTTTATACGCATTTGTATACGGACCCGCAAACCTCGGATGTGTTGTTGTATTACAACGACGGGAAAATAATTGCTGATGCCCTGCGAACAAGACCGCTAGATGGTATCCGCTTACTATTGGGGTTCCAAAACAATGATTATCATTTGTTCGAAACTTATATTTCAAAAATGCAACGCTGGTCTCGCGTGCACGATTTTTTTCTAATAAATGATTGTCGAACAATAATTCGTTTCGATGCAATTGTTCAATTAATTTCTTTTGGTGCTTTTCATGGAGGAACTGTTATTATGAGTTTTCTCTCCTTAACAGGTTTAGTTGCAATATTTCATGCCTTTCGTCCATTTTTTGCAGGTAAAATAAAATTATTGATTCTCGCATTAGTTTTTTCGCCCTCGCTTATATTTTGGAGTTCTGCTTTATTGAAGGAAGGGCTATTAATTTTTGCCAACGGAATTTTTATCTTCTCCTCTTTCCGGTTTTTTCGTGAACATAAAACGGATATAAAAACGTTATTCTTTTTTTCTTTTAGTATTTTTCTTTCTTTTTTAGTGAAACCTTATTTCTTTATCCTTCTACTACCTGCACTTTTTTCTTTCTTTTTGATTAAAAATTGGAGATTCAATTATGCAGTTATTGTATTTCTTTCTGTTTTTTTACTTTTTCTTATTTCTGTTTTCACGCTATGTTTGTTTGTTTTAAATCTAAATCCCGTTAAGGAGCTAGTTCGGTATCAGCATGATTTTATTAATGTGGCAAAGGGCGGGATTTTTTTATATCGGGATTCAACTGCAGTATGGATGAAGTACAATGATCAAATGAATATTATTAAAACTGCAAAAAAAGACACGGTAATTATTCGTTCAGGAAGCACTTATCTTACCTGGAATTCAATATCAAAAACTGATACTATTGAAATTACCAATTCTAAAGACACGGCCTTGTATTGGTTATCTGCAAATATTCCTCCTGCAGGCAGCGCATACCTAATGCCGCATTTAAACTATAGTTTTTCATCGTTTATTGGGTATCTACCTTCAGCAATCGGGAACGTTCTTTTTCGGCCTTTCCCCAACGAATGTAAATCCTTGCAGCAAAAAATCTGCTTCATTGAAAATTTAATCTTTATATTTTTAATCATCGGGTCACTTTTTTTTATTTCATTTCATGATGTTACCAATAACTTTTTTCTTTTTACTTTTTTCTTTGTTCTAACTTTATTTTTAATCATTGGCTTTACTACCCCGGTGGTCGGTGCAATTGTTCGCTACAAAGCTCCTGCACTCCCATTTTTACTTGCAGGTATTTTTTCTTTGGTTGATGTTGAAAAGCTGCGCAGTACCAAATTAATTAAGTTTATGGTTGATGCATCTTAATCCTTATTTTTGTTTTTCCATCAATGAAAATTCTACGACGTAAATCTGTTAGTTCAATTAATGCTGCCGAATCAGAACATGGGCAAGGCTTACATAAGGTACTTACTCTTCGTGATCTTACTTTTTTCGGGATCGCCGCCATTATTGGCGCAGGTAGTTTTAGTAGTTTAGGCGGCGCTGTTTTTAGTGGTGGTCCAGGAGTAATTCTGCTGTTCGTAATTGTTGCTGTAGCATGCAGTTTCACTGCGTTTTGTTACAGTGAATTTGCGTCACGAATTCCGGTTTCAGGAAGCGCTTACACCTATGCTTATGTTTCTTTTGGTGAAATTTTTGCCTGGATTATTGGTTGGGCATTGTTGATGGAATATTCGATTGGAAACATTTACGTTGCTTTTTCATGGAGCGATTATTTTACCTCACTTATGGATAAATGCGGATGGCATATTCCTCCTTATTTCTGCACATCGTATCTCGAAGCAAAAAAGGCAGTTGAAAACGGAAGCAGTAATCAGGAGTTGTTGCTGGCATGGCGCAGTGCACCCATTTTCATGGGGATACGGTTGATTGCAGACATCCCTGCTGTTATGATTAATTTATTAATTACAGCGCTTGTATTTCGCGGTGTAAAGGAAAGCCGAAACTTCAGTAATGTAATGGTGATACTTAAATTAATTGTTGTTTCAATGGTTATTCTTGTTGGGGGTTATTTCGTGTTTTCAAATGGCCTTACTGCCAACTGGAATCCGCCTAATACAAACGGTGTTCACTCATTTATGCCAAATGGCTTTAGTGGAATTATGCTCGCGGTCAGCGGAGTTTTTTTTGCATATATCGGTTTCGATGCAGTTTCAGTTCTTGCCGAAGAAAGTAAAAATCCTCAGCGCGATTTACCCCGTGGAATGATATATTCCTTGGTAATTTGTACCATCGTATACATTCTTTTATCGCTGGTATTAACCGGTGCTGTCGATTATAAAAAGTTTGATGGAGTAGGCGATCCCCTCGCCTTTATTTTTGAAAAAGATCAATTAAATGTTGGATGGATGCAATTCCTGGTTGCAGTGTGTGCAGTTGTCGCGATGAGCAGCGTCTTGCTTGTTTTTCAAATGGGTCAACCAAGAATTTGGATGAGCATGAGCCGTGACGGACTGTTGCCAAAGAAGTTTCAGCAAATTCACCCGAAATATAAAACGCCCGGTTTTTCAACAGCAATAACAGGAATGGTTGTGGGTGTACCGTTATTTTTTACTGATAAAACATTTGTACTTGATTTTACAAGTATCGGAACCTTATTTGCATTTGTTTTAGTTTGTGGGGGTGTACTACTCATTCCTGCACGTCCACGTGAAAAAGGCAAGTTTCACTTACCCTACATAAATGGAGGTTATGTGTTGTTACCATTATTAATTTTAATTATCCCGACTGTATATTACTTCACCCATTATTTCGAGGACCTCCTTAATTTTGATTTTTCTTCTGAAGCGGATTTTACCTCAGGTAAAAAATCCTTTATGGACCTGGCTACTTTTAAAATTGCAGGAATAGTTTTTTGGTGTATTTGTTTTGTTTTATCTGTTCTTGCAATAATTAAAAAATATTCTCTCATTCCATTGCTGGGCCTTATATCCTGCCTCTATCTTTTAACCGGAATGACCAAGGAGAACTGGTTGTGGTTTCTGGCGTGGCTTGCCTTAGGACTTTTGATTTATTTTATTTACGGATATCAGAAGAGCCGATTGAATTCTCAACACTAAATAAAAATTATGATTGTATTAATTACAGGCGCCACTGCAGGTTTTGGTAAAGCCACTGCGCAGTTATTCGCTTCGAAAGGATTCGATTTGATTATCACCGGACGCAGAACCCAGCGTTTGAATGACCTCAAAAAGGAAATTGAATCTATGCATAAAGTTAATGTCATAGCACTTGATTTTGATATACGTAACTTTTCCCAAGTGGAAAGAGCTATTAATGAGCTACCTGATTCATTTAAGAAAATTGAATTACTCGTTAATAACGCGGGGCTTGCCGTGGGCATGTCCTCTATCCATGACGGACTAATTGATGACTGGGAGCGAATGGTAGATACAAATGTTAAGGGTTTGCTATACATGACACGAATTGTATCTCCGTTAATGATTCAGCAAAAACGTGGACACATAATAAATGTCGGAAGTATTGCCGGTAAGGAAGTTTATCCCAACGGGAATGTGTATTGTGCCACAAAATTTGCCGTAGATGCACTTAACAGAGGAATGCGAATGGATTTGGTTCAGCATGGAATAAAAGTAAGCAGTATAAATCCAGGCATGGCGGAAACAGAATTCAGCGTGGTGCGTTTTAAGGGCGATGAGGAGCGTGCAAAAAACGTGTATAAAGGATTGCAGCCGCTTACCGCTGAAGACATTGCTGAAACAATTTACTGGATGTATTCCCGGCCGGCGCACGTAAATATCAATGAATTGGTAATTATGCCAACCAGACAAGCAAGTTCTACTGTATCTGTTCGCGAGTAATTTGTGATTTTGAGTTTAAGATACTATTGTTTGCGTCGCCATTTTTTTTTATTTTTTTTGCTTGGCGCCTCATTCATCACTTCGCTGTTTTCTCAAAAAAATACGGAAAGGTTGTATTTACATTTAAATGCTCATACTTTTTATGGGTATTACTCCGGAAATTTACATCATTCGAGTCGACTTAATTTTTTACCGGCTTTTTCTGTTGCCGTCATCCCTGAATTTCGCATAACCCGGAAATTTTCATTGGTTTCCGGAGCCGAATGGTTTTCGCACGGAACCAAATTTTCATCTTATTATTTTAAAAGCGGGGCGCCGGCCATATATGATAAAAATTTTGATTTTGGTTATTCTTTGCGTTGGAACGAAATGGTTTTCCCGATATTATTTCGAAGTTTTTTTGAGGGAAAAATGAGAGACAGGTACAAATATTTTTTTGATGCCGGGCCGGCTATGCGATTTGTTTTACCTGCAGCTTGTATTGTAACGGATGTCTCAGGAAAAACAATTTTTAATGCAAAGGTGGTAACTCAGTTAATCCCTTCAGCAAAAAATAATTCATTAGGGATGTATTTTCAGTTAGCCTGGGGAATGGAGTTTTTTAAAGATGATTTGCGGCGCGCCTTTAACTTTTCAATAATAGTAAAATATCCACCTTCACGTTTTTTATTTGAGGAGGAATTTACTGCGCGAAGTTTATTCATCTCACAGGTTCATGCAGGGATTGGCTGCGGAATCCGTTTTTAATTTTCGGCACGTTCAACCCAATCACCGTTTTCGCGAATTAAGTTGATGAGTTCCTGCACAGCCTCCTCACTTGCAACATTCTTCTTCACTACCTCTTTGCCTTTATACAAAGTAATTTTTCCGGGGCCGGTTCCTACATATCCGTAATCGGCATCCGCCATCTCACCAGGTCCGTTTACAATGCATCCCATAATACCGATTTTTACGCCCTTTAAATGATCAGTTACTTTTCTGATCTTAGCGGTTGTTTCCTGTAAATCAAATAAGGTTCTTCCGCAACTTGGACAGGAAATATATTCTGTTTTTGAAATTCGAGTTCGTGTGCCCTGTAAAATTCCAAACGTGGTTGAATTTAATAGTTGGCTACTCACACAATTTTTTTGTTTCATCCACACGCCATCTCCAAATCCATCCAGCAATAACCCTCCGACATCCGTTGCGGCAAATAATTGAAACTGCTGATCATTCAAATTAACGAAATTCCTTTTAATGAAGGTGGGTAAATCACAATTGTATTTTTTAAGTAACAAAAAGAGTGAGCGCAAATCCTGAAAGGCATTTTCGCATAAGGTATCAGCTATTAATACCACATTTTTGAATTTAGAAATCGATTGAACGAAATTTTCGTTTAACGATGCAACATCTACCGCTACAAAATTCAGATGCGGATGAGTTTCAGTAGCACGAATAAATTCTTCTGCACAAAATAAAGGATAGGTTCTTTCTTTTAGGGAATGTTGCTTCCATTTTTCGGTATTGTAAATAACTCCAAGCGTTCCCGGAATTTCAAAGTCAACGGATGTGTTTCCAGTATAAATAAAATCTACCGCCTGGTCACTAAGATTCCACTTGTCTGTTTGAACAGCATAGTGATAGCCATAGGCGAAGAGTGATGCCTGGGTGATTTCATTTTTATCGCTGAGATCAGCGATAACACGTGGAACTTGAGACTTTCCTATTGAAATTACCTCACGGGTGTTCCTTCTTTCGTAGGTGAAAGGAGAGTAAAAAGATGAAAGTGGTGATGAAATTTCGTCATCTATATTTTTTACGGATATCCGTTTTGAGTATCGCTCTGCAAGAATACGTGCAACAGGTATTTCAAATTCAGGTTCTTCGGTTAGTGAAACCCGAATAGTGTCGCCCAATCCATCTTCGAGTAATGTGCCAATTCCAACTGCAGATTTTATTCGTCCGTCTTCACCGTCGCCTGCCTCGGTTACACCAAGGTGCAAAGGATAATTCATTCCTTCTGCCAGCATTTTATTCACAAGTAAACGGTAGGCCTGAACCATTACCTGCGGATTGCTCGCTTTCATACTAAGAACAATCGCATGAAAATTATTTTCTTCGCAAATTCGTACGAATTCCAACGCAGATTCAACCATGCCGAGCGGAGTGTCGCCGTAACGACTCAAAATGCGGTCAGACAATGAACCATGATTTGTTCCGATACGCATTGCAGTTCCATATTCTTTGCAAATTGCAACCAGTGGTGTGAATTTTTTCCGAATCCGTTCCAGCTCAGCCTCATATGAAGAATCACTGTAATCATGTTGTTCAAATTTCTTTTTATCGGCGTAATTGCCGGGATTAACGCGTACTTTTTCAACTACCCTTGCTGCAAATTCAGCCGCATTGGGTGTAAAGTGAATATCAGCACAAATAGGTGTATTATAACCCCTTTTTCGTAATTCATTTTTAATTAGCTCTAAATTTTTTGCCTCATTAATTGAAGGGGCTGTTATACGGACGATTTCACTTCCGGCTTCAATCATACGAATGCTTTGTTCAACAGTTTTAATGGTATCCATTGTATCAGTTGTGGTCATACTTTGCAAACGAATGGGATGGGAATTTCCGAGGTATAAATCGCCGATTTTTACTTCCCGTGAAATAAACCGACTATAAGAAAAAAGAGAATTGCAAAACTTGTTGTTTTCGTTTGAATACATGCGGTTCAAATTTAACAATTAATCGGGGGTATTTTTTTACTTTTGTCATGAATAAATAACACATCATGAAAAATCTTTTTACCTGTTTTATCGCCTTATTGTTCCTTCAATTATCATTTTCAGTTACCGCTCAATGTACCGCTTCCTTTACTTATAATCAGTCAGGGGATTCCGTTATGTTTACAGATAATTCCGTTGTAACTGCAGATAGCATCGTTTCATGGTCTTGGTCTTTGGGTAATGGAAGTGTCGATTCTAGTCAAAATACATCTCTTGTTTATTCTTCTTGCGGGTCATATGTTGTTACGCTTGACATAGTTACGGCGCAAGGATGCAGCTCTACATTTGAAGACACGATTGCTGTAAGCGGTTCTGTAAATGCGAACCTATCCGTTTCTATTGATACTACCACGGGTGATGTAACTATATCGGCTTTACCTAATCAACTTGGTTTTTTTTACAGCTGGGGATTCAGTAACGGAGGCACCGGGGTTGGTTCAACGGTAACAAGCAATTTTCAAAACGGAGCTCAATGGGCCTGTACAATTTTTACTGATAATTCAGGCGCTTGTGTAACCGACACTTTTTGTACGTTTTTCAATGTAAATATTAACGCACCTGCGTGTCAGGCTTCATTTAGTTATTCAGCCAGCGGAACCTTGGTAACATTTACAAATACCTCAACTGCACCCGGTGACAGTGTCACGGGTTTTCAGTGGGCATTCGGAAATTTTCAAACCTCAACGCAAGTTAATCCATCCGTTACGTATGCTTCCTGCGGTTTTTATATTGTGCAGCTTTCCATGGTCACGCAAAGCGGTTGTTCAAATTCAATATTTGATACAATTGTTGTTCCCGGACAGATTAATGGAAATTACTCCTACACTATTGATACGCTGACAGGAAATGTTCAGTTTTTTGGAACTCCAAATAATTCATCCTATAGTTTTAATTGGGATTTTGGCGACGGGAATTTTGGTGGTGGCGCAAATCCCTCCAATCTTTATATTGACGGGACATATACAGCGTGCATGATTGTTACTCAGAATAATGGTGGCTGTGGCGCTGATACGGTTTGCAACACCTTTGTAGTTACTGTTAATTCACTTTCATGTCCTGTTTCATGGGACAATACCAGTGCAGGCACCGTGCAGGTATTTACTGCAAATCCGTTGAATTTTAATGACAGCTATACCTGGGATTTTGGCGATGGAAATACCGGTACAGGGGCTATTGCAAATAACACCTATACTTCGCCAGGAACTTATACCGTTTGCATGGATTATGTTTCAGCCGATAATGGATGTACATCACAATTTTGTGATACGGTCATTATAACTTCTGCAGGGTGCTCCATGCAAATCAGTTATGTAAACAACGGAGGAGGTAATTACACATTTACCGCAAACGTTACGAACGGAGGAATTTTTCCGGTAGTTGCCTGGATTTTCGGAGATGGTGGTACCGGATTTGGGTTAAATCCAACGCATCAGTACACTGCTAACGGATTTAATATTGTTTGTGCTGTATTAAATCCTCCGCCTGTTCCCGGTTGCAGCGATACAGTTTGCACTTTTGTAATTGTTAGCGGTGTGGTTGGAATTGAAGAAACAGATTTCCTACAAACGCTGACGGTTGCTCCCAATCCATTTTCGGATGAATTGACGATTAATTTCAACCTTCCAAACGAAAGTGAAGTAGCAATCGAATTGTTTGATGTTTTAGGAAATTCAGTTGCGCTGGTCGCCACAGAAAAAGCTAAAAAGGGTGAGCAACATTTCAAGCATTCAAACTCAAACCTGGCAGCAGGAATTTATTATCTTAAAGTAAAAGCCGGAAATAAGGAAATATGCAGAAAGGTAATTAAGAATTAATTCAAGACTAAAAATTCGGTTTCAGTAAATACTTGGAATAGAAATCCACGATGTGTTTTACTGCTTCGTTTGCAGTCTCAACTATTTTAAAGAGTTCAATATCTGTTGCATGAATGTTTTGCTCTTTATCTTTCATTGTCGTTGACAGCCACGAAACCAAACCTTCCCAATAATTTTTACCGACCAATACAACAGGAAATTGAGCAATCTTATTGGTTTGCACAAGAGTTAAGGCTTCAAATAATTCATCCATAGTTCCAAATCCACCGGGCATAGCAATAAATCCCTGAGAATATTTTAGAAAGATTGTTTTTCGTACAAAGAAATAATCAAAGTTTATTGACTTGTCGTAATCAATGAAATCATTATGTTTTTGTTCGAAAGGCAAAGCGATATTTAGCCCGACAGATTTGCCCCCGCCGCGTTTGGCTCCCTTATTCGCTGCCTCCATAATTCCTGGTCCACCACCTGTAATTACTCCGTAACCTTCCTTTACCAAATTATACGCAATTTCTTCTGCAATCTGATAATATTTGTTTTCCGGTTTGGTTCTGGCGCTGCCAAAAACTGAAACACAAGGACCAATTCTTGACATTTTCTCGAATCCTTCTACAAATTCACTCATGATCTTAAATATCTGCCATGAATCAGAAGCCTTAATATTGTTCCAGTCCTTTTCTTCAAATGCATTTCTGATTTTTTCTTCTTTTTTGTCTGTCATAAGTGAGAGTTTATTAATTAATTGATTTCAATTCTTTTTTTAGATAGTAAGCGGTATGACTTTGCTTGTTTTTGATTACCTCTTCCGGTGTGCCCTGACATATTACAGTTCCGCCATTTTTACCACCTTCCGGGCCTAAATCAAGCAGGTAGTCGGCACATTTTATAATATCCAGGTTATGTTCAATTACCATAACCGTATTACCACTCTCAACAAGACGATTGAGAACGCCCAGAAGAATCCGGATGTCTTCAAAATGCAATCCGGTAGTGGGTTCATCTAAAATATATAATGTATTTCCGGTGTCGCGCTTCGAAAGTTCAGTTGCCAATTTAACGCGTTGTGCTTCTCCGCCGGATAAGGTCGTGGCTTGTTGCCCAAGGGTAATATAGCCAAGACCAACTTCATTCAATGTTTTTATTTTTTGAAAGATGGAAGGAATGCTGGAAAAAAAATCAGTCGCTTGTTCGATGGTCAGGTTGAGAACATCGCTGATGGATTTTCCTTTGAAACGAATTTCAAGTGTTTCGCGATTGTAACGTTTACCAAGGCATTCGTCGCAATTTACGTAAACATCAGGAAGAAAATTCATCTCAATTGTTTTCACGCCGGCGCCCTGGCAGGCTTCGCATCTACCACCTTTTACATTAAAAGAAAATCTTCCCGGTTTATAACCTCTGATTTTTGATTCAGGTAGTTCAGTAAATAAGGTCCTGATGTCCGAAAATACATTGGTGTATGTTGCGGGATTGGAACGTGGAGTTCGCCCAATAGGTGATTGGTCAATGTCAATCACTTTATCAAGGTGTTGTAATCCATCTATTTTTTTGAAAGGCAATGGTTTTTTTTCCGCTCCATAAAAATGTTTATTGAGTGCAGGAAATAAGGTATCGTTAATCAAACTTGATTTCCCACTTCCGGAAACCCCTGTAATGCAAATGAAGGTCCCTAGCGGAAATGATGCCGTTACATCATGTAAATTATGTCCGCTTGCATTTTTCAAAACCAATTTTTTTCCGTTTCCTATTCTGCGGGATTTTGGAACAGGAATTTGTTTTTTGCCGCTGATATAATCAGAAGTAATTGAATTGAAATTTTTTAATGCTGCAGGCGGTCCTGCTGCAACAATTTTTCCGCCATGTACACCTGCGCCAGGACCCACATCAATAACGTAATCCGATTCAAGAATCATATCCTTGTCGTGCTCAACGACTAATACCGAATTTCCTGCATCGCGTAAATTTTTCAATGATTCTATTAAACGTTGATTGTCGCGCTGGTGGAGACCAATGCTGGGTTCATCCAGGATATAAAGTACGCCAACGAGTTTAGATCCGATTTGTGTTGCCAACCGAATTCGTTGCGCTTCACCTCCGCTCAGTGAACGCGAGCTTCGGTTGAGTGTTACATAGTCCAATCCAACCTCCATCAAAAACCCTATTCGGGCACGAATTTCTTTTAAAATTTCTTCAGCAATAATGTTTTGTTGTTTGCTAAGTTTTTTTTCGATCGAACTGAACCAGTCCTGTAATTTTGAAATTTCAAATTCTGCAAGTTCAGAAATATTTTTATCGTGAATGCGGAAAAATAAAGATTCTTTTTTTAAGCGAGTCCCGTTGCAGGTTGGGCATGGAATTTTATTGGTAAAGCCTTGTACCCATCGCTGTATGCCTGGTGATGGGTCTTCTTCTGCCTGTCGTGCAATAAACGATGCTACGCCTTCAAAGCTTGAGGAATATCCGGCCGGATATTCCTTCGTTTTTACTTTTAGTAATTCTTCACTGCCAAATAAAATGGCCTGAACAGCAGCTTCTTCCAGTTCGTTGAAAGGTGTGTTAAGCGTGAAACCAAAATGTTTCCCAAGAGCTGACAGTTGCGCGAAAATCCAGTTTTCACGAAATGATCCGACCGGTGCAAGTGCACCTTCCTTCAGTGAAAGTGATTTGTCAGGAACAATTTTATTAATGTCTATTTCAGAAATGGTACCGAGTCCATTGCAATTCGGGCATGCCCCGTATGGCGAGTTGAAGGAAAAAAGATTCGGAGCAGGCTCGTCGTAGGAGATACCTGTGGTAGGGCACATAAGCAGGCGTGAGAAGAAGCGGGGCTTTATTTTAGAACTGCTCTTTTCATTGTATTCCATTACCATTAAAGTGCCTTTACCTGTTTTTAGCGCTAACTGAATTGACTGCTGTAATCTAGCAGCTTCCTTTTTTTTAATTTCCAACCGGTCAATTACAAGTTCAATGTCATGAATTTTATAGCGGTCGACTTGCATTTTTCCAACAAGGTCTTTTATTTCACCATCAACTCTCACCTTGGTAAAACCTTGTTTTCGCACTTGTTCAAATAATTCTCGATAATGCCCCTTACGTCCCTTTACGATGGGAGCAAGAAGCACAATTCTTTTTTCGTTGAACGAAGTGAGTATGAGTTGTAAAATCTGTTCGTCAGAATAGCGCACCATTTTTTCTCCGGTTGCATAAGAGTATGCTTCTCCTGCTCGCGCAAATAATAACCGAAGGAAGTCGTAAATTTCAGTAATGGTCCCGACAGTTGAGCGAGGGTTTTTATTTACTGTTTTCTGTTCGATTGAGATAACCGGCGAAAGCCCTGAAATTTTATCTACATCGGGTCGTTCTAGATTTCCCAAAAAATGACGCGCATACGACGAGAAGCTTTCAATGTAACGGCGTTGACCTTCAGCAAAGAGGGTGTCAAACGCTAAAGAGGATTTACCGCTACCACTCAATCCGGTTATCACAACCAGTTTGTTTCGCGGTAAGGATAAATGAATATTCTTTAGGTTGTGAACGCGCGCGCCACTTATTTCAATTTCTTCTGAGAATTGTTCCACCTGAGAGGGTTAAATACGGAATGAATTTACGATTTAGAATGGAATTCGGTGATTGAATCTTTGTCTTTTGTTTCATTTTTAAAAAGAAACTTCTTAAAATTTTCTAATGTATATGGTTTTGGGTATTCAAAGGTGTATGTTTTTCTTTCAGCGTTGTTGAATTTTTCATTTTTCATCCACGGGTTCATTTTTTTAAAAAGGTCAAAATCTAGGTTATATTTTGTGACCAGGGCATGAAGGTGAATTACTGATGAGTCAGAAGAATAAGTTTGAAAAATGGGTTTCGAATTATTTTTCCTTGGAATATTTATTCCAAATTCCCTGGTATTTTCAAAAACATATTTAAGTGCGATTAATTTAAAAACATAAGCCTCGGTTTCGCTGTTCAAATCCAAGTCAAAGTAGTTTTTCGTGTTTTGAATTTTAACCTGTTTAGCAACGCCATTAATTCCAAGGTTATATCCTGCCGCTGCCAGTGCCCAGCATCCCAATTGCCGATGAGCTTCATTCAGGTATTTACACGCTGCTTTTGTCGACTTATTTACAGAAAGTCGTTCATCAATATTGTCATTTATTTCCAGTCCGTATTTTATTGCTGTTGGTCTCATCAATTGCCAAAATCCTGCAGCGCCTCGTGGACTCACTGCGTTGTTTAGCCGAGATTCGGTCACAGCAATGTATTTCAGGTCTTCCGGTAAATTGTTTTTTTTTAGAATGCTTTCAATTACAGGAAACCATTGTTCTGCACGTTTAATTACAGTTTCCATCTGTTTGCTCACATTTTTTTTCTGCGGCAAGAATTTCTTGAGCTTTGTAAGAAAAATGCTATCGTTTATGGGAAGTGAGTCGTTTGCAAAATTGAAACCGCTGGGCAAGTTAATGCCTAAACGCTCCTGCCAATTAACGCAAGGTATTTCATTTGTAACTTTTGGTTTTTTGGAAAGAAAAAAAAAGAGAAATACGGCAGCAGAAAGAATTGTGAAGCCTGATAATAAAAAGACAAATTTTTTTTTTATCCGTAATTTATTAATGAAATCTTTTATAGAAATCATTTTCTTTTTTTAATGACCGTAAACAGATAAAGGAAAATGCTTGTTAAACAGGGGAAAATTAGGTAGGGTACGATTTGAACAGGTGTTAGTTTTCCGGTTTCATTCATTTTAAGGGCAAGGAATCCGCCGGTTACTGTAAGACCAAGAAAAAGAATAGCAATTTTTTTTTCCGTAATGCCATTGAAAAATAAATGATGGGTGGTATGATCTTTTCCTCCTACGAAAGGGGAATTTCCTTTTAAAATCCGGTTTATAAATACGGAGGTAGTATCGGAAATCGGAAGCAAGAAGATGAGGTAGACGAGTGTTAAATTCTTTAACGGTGAAAAAAGAACTAGTTCACCAATTGCTGCTGTGGGATAATTCCAGCAAAATTTAATGCCACCGACTGCAAGTAAGGCACCTATAAATTGCGATCCGGTGTCTCCCATAAACATTTTCGAAGGATGCCAGTTGAAGTAAAGAAAACCAATCAGGCAAGCAAGTATGCCGCATAAAATAAGGGAGAAAATGGTTGCTGTATGATGAATGCTGAAATCAGCAAGGATGAAATAGGAAATTATTCCAATTGCTGTAACTGTTGCAATTGCATCCATATTATCCAGCATATTAAATGAATTCATGATTGCCACAACCCACAGGCTTGTCATTGCGTAATTCAGAAATTCACTTTCAAAACAATTTATTTTAATACCACCTAAAATCAACAGGATTGAACAGACCACTTGAGCAGAAAATTTTATGAGTGGTTTTGTATCAAACGCATCATCTGATAAGCCAAGAAGGAATGCGATGGTAAGGCTGCAAAGGAAGGCAATTCTGCCTACGGTGGAAAAATTATCGAAAGGAGCTGAAAGTAACAAATCGGACAGCAAAAATAAAATCAGAAAAGTAAGGTAAAATGAAATTCCGCCGAGTGCAGGCTTAACGCTATTTGACCACCGGATTTGAAGTTCAGGATTATTTCTGATTCCTAAAGTACGAGCGAATTTTAGCAGCAGGGAATTAATTAAAAGGGAAAATATGATTGACCCTGAAAAAAGCAACAAATAGAATAGCGGTAAATTTGCAAGCATTTTAGGAATAAAAGGGTGATTGAAATTCAGAAAAATTTATTCCTTTTTTATCTTTTTCTGATATCATTGGATTGTCGAGTAGCCAGTTAATGTTTAGGTTGTTATCCTTCCATAAAATTGTGCCCTCCGATTCTTTGTTATAATAAGCTGTGCACTTATAGGAGAAAATTGTATTATCAGTTAAGGTTGCGAATCCATGAGCAAAGCCGGGCGGTATAAAAAACATTATTTTATTGTCCTCGTTCAATTCAATTGCGAAGTGTTTGCCGTACGTTGGTGAATTTCTCCTAATATCAACCGCAACATCTAAAACCGCTCCTTTTATAACACGTACAAGTTTTCCCTGAGCAAAAGGTGGAGATTGAAAATGTAAGCCCCGAAGTACTCCTTTGTGTGAAAGCGATTGATTATCCTGAACAAAATCGACATCAATTCCATCTTTTATAAATTCTCCTTTTGACCAGCTTTCAAAAAAATAGCCCCTGTCATCCTGAAAAACTCTTGGTTGAATAATCAGCAGGCCCTGAATTGAGCATTCACTTATTTCCATGTTCAACTGGTTTTGATTTTATTTTTAAAGGGCCAGATATTTAAACCTTTTTTTGTTTTTTCGGCATAATAACCATATCCGTTTCCGTAACCATAACCATAGCCATAACCATAGCCGTAATTGTATCCATAGGTAGAGTTATTAATATCAACATCGTTTAATACTACAGATAATTTGCTGATTGAATTTTCATTGTATAGCCGGTCGATAATCTGTATGAAATTTTTACGGGAGTAATCCGATCTGAAAACATAAACGGGATAATCAGCCTTTTGAATAATAGGTATTCCGTCAGTTACTAATCCAACGGGTGGTGTATCAATTATTACCATATCATATTTCGATTTCAGTTCGTCAATAACCATTTGCATTTTTTTACTGATAATCAACTCTGATGGATTCGGTGGAATTGGACCTGAGGTAATAAAATCTAATCCGTCAAGGCTGGATTTGTGCGTACATTCTTCAATTGTGTTTTTGTTTATGAGTAGGGTACTCATTCCTTTTGTGTTTTCAACATTGAAACCTTTGTGAATTTTTGGTTTACGCATATCAAGGTCAATGATGATTACCTTTTTACCGCTGAATGCAATTATACCTCCGAGATTTAATGCGATGAATGTTTTTCCTTCACCGGAAATTGTAGAAGTTACAGCCATTACTTTTGTGCCCTCTGTATTGGAAATAAATTGCAGATTAGTTCGAAGTGTTCGGAAGGCTTCGGCGATGAGTGACTTTGGGTTATGACCAATAATTAATTGGGATACAGGAATTTTTTGGTCATATTTCGGAATAATCCCTAAAGTACTTATACCAGCCTGTGTATGTTGCGTGATTTCATTTAAAGAAGAAATTTTATCATGCAAAAGATATCGTGCAAAAATGAGAAGTAAACAACACATCAAGGATGATAAAAGCGCTAACAAGACTGTTGTTTTTTTTGATGGGGCAACAGGAATTAAATTTGGAGTTGCTTTTTCCAGTACAAGATTTTTTGAAACAAAACCTTCATTTGCAAGGTAAAACTCTATCCTCTTTTCAAGCAGCAGATAGTAATATTTTTCATTGATATTGAATTTCCTCATCATGCGTAAATAATTCATATCATTGGAGCCTGAAACTTCAATGTTGCGCGACATTTCTTCAGTTTTTGTCTGAATCACAAAAAGGCGCTGCTTCATTTTTGCTTGTAAACCGGTTATCGAGTTGATTAATAACTTTTTCTGGATTTCGATTAAATTATTTTTTTCAATAATGGCAGGGTTTGAAGGTTTTTGCAACAAAAGCATTTCTTCCTTTTGCGATAATAGTTTCGATAGGTTAAGCGTATGTTCGCGAATTGTTGGTTCATCTTCACTTCCTGCAACAATGCTAGTCAATTGGTAGGTGTCAATGGATTTGTTTCGTTCTAAATTATTTTTTATTGAATCTAATAAAACAAGATCAATTTGAAGGCGTAAGGATTGGTCTTCCATTGGGGTAATTCTGCTTAATTTCATTTTCGAAAGTTCAGCGTCTGCAGAAATTTTATTTTTTTTCGAATAATCGACAATATCATTTTCAGAATTTCTCAAGGTATCTGAAATCATATTTAACTGGTCGTTAATGAAATTAATCACACTCTGGGAGCTTGCCCTTTTATTTTCCCGTTCGAATAATATAAATTCATCCCCCATTACGTTCACAACGTCTGCGGCCTTATCGGGATTTAAATCGTTGAAGGTAATTGCAATTGTCCCCGCTAATTCATTCACGATTTTTATGTCAAGTTTTGATTGTAATGAAGAAATTAACCAGTCTTCTGAATAATTAATAAAGAATGGTCTTTGAATGGCTTTTATTGCGGTTTGATAATCTGATTGAGATATTCTAGGATTATTGTAAACTAAAATTTCCAAATCATCATTGATTGCGAGCTGTTCTTTTTTGAATTTTAGTTTAACGGTATTACCATTGCTCTGGTATTCAATTTCTCCTTTATCAGAAGTTTCATGATGAACATATATTTTTTTATTGAATAGTGAATTGTTTTTTATTTTGGTAACAATTAAAACAGGAGAAGAATTATAAAGCTCGTTGTTTTTAAAAGAACCTTCATTAAAATAGCCTACGGACAAATCAATTTTTGAAATAACTCTTTTAAGGAAGGCAGGGGACTTTATTAATTCCAGGGCTTCTGCAATCTGATTCTGGTTTTCATTTCCTGAATTAACTTCAAGAATTCTGCTTGCGTTGTTGTCGTTAACAAGTTGTAACACGGTTCTTGCTTGGTAAATATTAGCAGCGTATCGTAAGTATAAAAAGGCAGTTGTTACTGCAATTCCAAAAAATAAAATAATCCACAAAAGACTTTTTTTAGCGATAAACAGAAATACGCCCAATTCAAATTCGCTGCTGAACTTAGTTAATCGGTCTTTGTAATTATCCAGATTTTGATTTGGGTTTCCGGAATTGTAATTCAGCATTTTATTGCTTAAAAAGGTTAAAAATCAATAAGGAGGTTGAAATGATTGAAAGTATTGGAGTAATTTCATTAACCGTCCGTTTGAATAACCTAAGTCTTGGTTCAACGTAAATAACATCATTTGCCTGCAAGGTAATATTACCGTTTTCTACATTTTTTATGTTAGATAAATCAATTTTAAAAACAGTACTTGCACCATTTATTTTTCTGATTAATTTAATGGAATAAGCCTTACCATCCTCACGAATACCTCCGGCCTCGCCAAGCGCTTCATACAGCGTGGTATTATTATCTTTTAAAATTAAGGAACGGCTGGTTCCTGTTCCTTGCAATACCACAATACGCCTATTATTTATTGTAACCACTACAAATGGTTTAATGTAATAATTTTCATATAAGGTTTCGATTAATGACTCCAGTTCTCTCACTGTTTTACCATTTACATTTACATATCCAACAAGTGGCAATTTAACAAGGCCGTCATTTCCCACAATTGCCTCAATGTAATCTTTTCCAATTTGAGCGTTGTTTTCAGCAATGAAATTAACTCTGTTAAAGCCATTGTTTGGCGATATGGAAATGTTGAGTAAGTCAGCCGGTGCAATACGGTAATCCAATTTTGAAATACTGTCGTTTAGTTTTGGGTATGCATAATTAGTTGGCGCGTTGAGTAATACGTTAGGCTTTAAAAATGATGCAATTTTACAGGAACTTAATACTGTAATCAACATGCCGGCAATAAACAGCGGTTTTATTAATGTTGAGAACGCGTTTCCTTTAAGGGGTTCAGTTCGCATTGTAATTTCTTAAGGCTTCTTATGGGGTAAGCTTTTTGCGAATACAAAATTAACAAAAAAAATCACATTTTTCCTTTTAAAAGAGTCATGTAAAGCTGAGCGGTTTCTTTCGTTAATCGCTGGTAATTAAATTTTTCGAACGCGAAATTTTTTAATTTTTCAGTTAAGGGTGGTGTTTTTTTTATGAGATCTATAATCTGTTTTATTTTATTGGCAAAGGCTATGGGGTCACCTAACTGCACTACGCTCTCTGATGAATTATAAATAACATCTCTCACTCCCCCAACATCTGTTGATACAACCGGTTTGCCGGCGGCCTGTGCTTCAATAAGGCTTACAGGCGTGCCTTCGTTTTTACTGGTTAAACAAATTAAATCTGCTCCGGCTATGGCATAATCAACCTCTTTTATCCAGGATGTAAATATTAAATCTCCTTTGAATTCATTTTTTTCATTTCCTACTGTTAGCCCTTGTTGAATTGCAGCCAATTCTAATTTTTCTTTTCGTTCTCCATCACCTACCAAAACTCCTTTTGCTACTAATCCGGGGTTCTTTTTTAATTCACTGATTGCTGAGATAAATAACTCCTGATTTTTTATCTCTGTCAGTCTGCCTATACTCATCACCACGGTTTCGTCATCTCTTATGTTAAATTTTTTCCGAAAGGATATTCTCTTTTCCGCCATGTTTTCACTAAACCGCGTAAGGTCAAAACCAAGCGGTATTACATGAATTTTATCTTTAGCAGCAATTTTATAAATTTCGCTTAATTCAGTTTTTTGTCTGTCAGAAATAGCGATAATGGCATCTGTTCGACGGGCTAGTAATTGTTCAGTTTTCCGATAAAATTCGGTTTTTAAACCTCCAAAATAGGAATGAAAAACATGCCCATGAAATGTGTGTATAATTACCGGTACCTTACAATTAAAACCTGCCACTCTGCCAATTGCACCCGCTTTGCTTGCGTGTGTGTGTATGATGTCTGGTTTGAAGTCTTGGATGATTTCTACTATTTTTCTGTACACCCTGATGTCTTTTCTCCAATTAATTTCCCTTGCCATTTCCGGAATAACCAAGCGGTTAATTTTCATTTCTTCAAATAAGAATTCAGAACTTTCCTCATCCTGCTCAGCATTGCCTCCCATCAGTAAGGTCTCAAATTCAGGGCTTAGGTATTTACTTAAATACGCAACATTATGAGAAGGCCCGCCTAAATTGAAACGATTAATTATTCGAAGAATTTTTGGCATTGGTTTTTAGGTTTGCATTTTCTTGTACCAATTATTAAACATCATTAGCCCCCAAATGCGTGCTACGGAATCGCCCGGATTTTTCGAATGAGCCTTTTCAAGTAAATTTTTTATGGCGGGATAATTAAAAATACCCTGTTCTTCAATGAACCTTTTTTCAAGTAAATCACCTGAAATTTTTTCCTTCAGCTCTTTTTTCATCCACTGTTGGAGCGGCACTTCAAATCCGCGTTTTTTACGATGTACTAATTCTTCAGGGATAAGGTTTGTAAATGCTTTTTTTAAAATGAACTTGCCTTCCTTTTTGTTGACTTTAAGATTTTCAGATATATTCATTCCAAATTCAATAACCCTATAATCCATAAAAGGACTTCTGATTTCCAAACCATTTGCCATACTCATCCTGTCAATTTTTACAAGCATGTCATTTTCCAAAACGAGGTTAATGTCATTTAATAATACTCCATTCAGGTTATTGTTTTTACGTACCGATTCCAAAAATTTACTTTTCGTGGATTCAAATTTGTCAGTAATGAATTCGGATTTAAGCAGTGAAGATGCTTCAATTTCTGAACTAATGCAGGCCATTTTCCAGTAGCGTTCCTCCGCTGGCAAATCCGTTAAAGCGGATAATTTTTGCCATTGCCGGATTTTATTTCCAAATGAGCTGTTTCGTGAAGCGGGAAAAATGGTTGCGGTAAATTTTCCGAACCTTCCAAAAATTCTTGTTAGTGGATCATTTTGAATCAGCCATTCAGCACGGTGTTTGGTGTATCCTCCGAAAATTTCATCGGCGCCGTCGCCGGATAGAACAGTTTTTACAAAACCTTTTGTTTTTTTGCTTAAAATAAAAACGTTTAATGCGGATGAATCTGCAAATGGTTCGTCTTGTGCCAATAGGAAATCATCAAAGTGTTCAAGCAAATCATGATTGGTTAAACTAAATGTGTGATGTTCGGTTTTAAAATGTCTTGCGGCAAGTTCTGCATATTTACTTTCATCAAACCAGCTGTTTTCCTTAAACCCAAGTGAGAAGGTAGGGAGCTGCGGTATTTCCCTTGCCGCTATACCGGCCACAATGGTTGAATCAATTCCACCGCTTAAAAAACAACCCACGGGTAGGTCTGCGACAAGCCGGTCTTTTACACTTTTTTCCAGCAAATTTTTTAATACTTGCGCAATCGAATTTTCATCAGCGTGTATTGAATGTAGTTTGCTCAAAAGTGAATAATAGGGTTCGCACTTTATGCCGTCGTTGCATATAATGGCGTAATGTCCTGCCGGAATTTTTTTTATCTCCTCATAAATACTCAGTTCACCGGGGATATAGTTAAGCTGCAGGTAAAAGTGTAGTGCTTCTTTACAGAGGGTTAATGATACACCTGACGCGCGAATTCCTCTCACTTCAGAGGAAAATATGAAAGTGTGATTGTTGTAATAGTAATAGAGAGGTTTTACACCGTACCGATCGCGAAAAAGATACAATTTTTGAGTAGAGTGATGGTAGATAGCCGCAGCAAAAAATCCGCTAATGCGTTCTAGTGCTTTCAAACCTTCCTTTTTGAACAATTCCAAAAAAACTTCTGTGTCTCCTTGTGTCTGGAAGTTTACTCCTTTATGAGTCAATTCGTTGCGGATCTCAGCATAATTAAAAATTTCGCCATTGAAAACAATGGTATATTCTTTTGCGGTATCATGTAAAGGTTGGTTGGCAGCTGCTGAGGTGTCAATGATTGAAAGGCGGCTATGCGATAGGGCAATATCGGCAAATTGAGTTGTAGAAAGGTTATCGGGTCCGCGGTGAGCGATTGCCCTGGCACAATCTTCGATTCGCTGCAGAATGGTTTTTTCAACGTTATTAAGGACCATTATGCCAGCAATTCCGCACATGGGGGGGTTTTTCTTCAAAAATAACCTTTTATAGGTTTAATTTCCTTTTTCTTATCGCTTTCAAAAAAATTCATTGAGAATTGAAACTTATTTTTAATTTTGTTACCAATAAAAGTGGTATTTTTTTGAAATGACGGATATTTTTGACTTTTATCATAATATGGAGCGGAATAATATTCTGCTTTCTTTCAAAGGTGATATTACTTCTGAGTTACTGACCTCCATTTTGCAGATTATTGAAAGTAAAATGGATACCATGCATGAGGAGCCCCGCTTGAAAAAAAAGGTTTATAATGTTTTAGTGGAATGTCTTCAAAATCTATATCATCATATGGATGAAACTTCCGGAGAAGGGGCTGCCACCGGCCGTTCTGCAATTTTCATGATTGGAAAAACAAATGGCGCTTATCACATTATTACGGGAAATTACCTTTTCAATGAAAATGTGGCAGGCTTAAAAAATCGATTGGATGACGTTAATTCTTTGTCAAAAGAAGAATTAAAAGATTATTATAAACAAATTTTAAATAACGGAGAGATGAGTTTGAAAGGCGGAGGGGGTTTAGGAATGATTGACATTGCTCGGAAGACAGGTCAAAAACTCGAATACGACTTTCTGAAAGTGGACGATAAATTTTCTTTTTTTACATTAAATATTAAAGTATCAACAAATCAACAATAAGCAATATGGAAAAATTCTCAATCGCAGGAACCCCTAAAACTCCAACAATTAATTTCGATATGGAGGGTGGATTTTTGGAAATTAAGGGGCGTTCGATCCCTGAAAACTCCATCGAGTTTTATAAACCTCTTGTAGATAATCTTGAAAAATATGCCGGCGCACCGAAGCCTGCAACTAATGTGAACATTCAGCTGGAATATTTTAATACTTCGTCTTCAAAATGTATCTTGGATGTTTTCAAGAAACTGGAAACGATTCATAAAGGCGGAAGCCAGGTTACTATTAACTGGCATTACGAAGAAGATGATGAGGATATGCTGGAAGCAGGCGAAGATTATCAGGCAATCATCAATGTCCCTTTTAAAATGGTACAGGTTGACGAGTAAATATTAATATTTAAATATACAAGCATGCCTGTGAAAATCTGGCGTGCTTTTTTTTTGACTGTTATTTCGATTTTCTGAGCTTTTTATTTGCCAGATGTCGTTTTTTATCACGAATTGTTTTTTTTGACAGATTTTTTTTAAATGATTTTTCCAAATCAACACCGGTTTGATTGGCAAGACAAATTAAAACAAACAGTACATCCGCAAGTTCATCCCCGAGATCTTTTTCCTTATCCGTTTCTTTTTCAGATTGCTCTCCATAGCGCCGAGCTATAATGCGTGCCACCTCCCCAACTTCTTCACTCAGTATCGCCACATTGGTAAGCTCATTGAAATAGCGAACGCCGTATTTCTTAATCCAGTCGTCAACTGTTTTTTGCGCCGTTGATAGTTTCATAAAATTCAGACCTAAATTAAACAAATAATTTTCGGATGCGCGTTCGGCATTGTTTATCTTTACTACTCACACAAATCTGATTTATGGTTTCAAGACGAAAATTTTTAAAAACATCCGCAGCAGTTTCCGGTCTTGCAATGATGGATAAATCACATGCCGCGGAAATGCTCGATTTTGCAGGAAGAAAAGTAAATAAACCCATTGTGATATCGACCTGGAATTTTGGAGTAGCGGCGAATGCAGAAGCATGGAAAATTCTTTCGTCGGGCGGGCGCGCATTGGATGCAGTAGAGGCAGGCGTTAAGGTTCCGGAAGCAGATCCGAATAATCAAACGGTTGGATTAGGAGGA
>OMJH01000016.1 GCA_900299295.1 Bacteroidota bacterium | reverse complement strand
GCAACAATCGCACCCTCAGCTATTGTTACACCTTTAAGTATAATTGTATTAAAACCGATCCAGCATTTATCCTGTATAACAATAGGAGCTGATTTGACTTTTTCCCAATTTTTATACTTCCCAACAATATTTTCTTCAATCCCTCTTTTCCATTCTTTTACATCATCCACGCGATCCCGCCAATCCAAAGAATGCGCATCATTATCAATCACAGTTGCTCCCCAGGAAATCATAACATCATTACCTATCTTAATTCCATTTACGCTGATAAAAGTACTGCCACCAATAAAACTTCTATCTCCGATCTCAATTTTACCATGGTTGTTTTCGAAAATAAAGGAACCATTTATAATGGTGTTTTCACCAACAAAAAGCCTTTTAAATCCATTATCAACCCTGACTAATACATTAAAACTTTGAAATACTGAAGAATATCTTTTTTCAATATATTTAAACTTTTCATCAAGAGTTTTTGAATTTCTACTCTTATCAGATAAACCAATACTTGAAAATATTTTAGAATAGAACTTTTTAAACTTATTCATTTTAGTTCCAAATTTGATTTAAATCCTTGTTCAGTAGATTTGATAAATTTGTTATATCCTCTTTATACATTTTAATCAACATTGAATAAGTTTTCGGATTAATTTCATATTTAGATTTCCTGTCTAAATTTCTATGCATTCGAAAATTTAAAAGATGATCTGCAAAATATCTTGAAAAAAAATAACCTTTAAGTTTTCTTTCCCAAGTTTGTCTTAGAAAAAATTGCTTTGACACATCCTTAACTTTAAACGATTCATTTTCACGTGTGAAAATGGGTGTTATGTCAGTATCAATTCCAAGAAATTTGACTAATTCAAAAACAATTTTCCGATTTTCATGTTTTATGAACTCTTCAAAAATTAAAACACGCACATTTTCTTGACCAAAAACATCAAAATATCTTTTAACCTGCTGAAAATAAAAACCAGTCCCGTAATATTCAAAGTTCTTTAAATAAGGATGTGGTGGCCTTTTAATAAAATTTGGGTCTGAAATCCTTTGTTGTTCCACCTGAAGTGCCTCTTCAAAACTTAACTTATTTTCATAACCATGCATGACCATCCATGAATAAAGGGAAAAGGCTCTTTTTGCAGGGTTCCTTAAAGAAATAATAATCTTTGCATTTCGAACGCTTGACTTAATCATTTCTGCAGATTCAACGGATGTTAAATACGCATGACAGGATTCTCCTATTATCTCGTTTGGTTTAGCCCCACTAAAGAAGCTCAGATATTCATTCAAATTTGTAAGGCCATATCCATTTGAAAAAAATCCCAATTCCTTCTCACGAATATCTTTCGTCATATAAATACCAGGAATTGTACTTAAATATTTCCATATTGCCGTTGTGCCACTTTTAGCAGCGCCAACAACGAAAAAATCTGGATATCGAGGCATCAATAATTCAAACGTTTTAATAATTCAACATTATGCAGGTTGAAGTATTTAATTAAATCTTCAGGCATTTCATCAAGATAAGAACCTACTTTTCCCCTTCTTACAAAATATTCTCCCTTTTTCCAGTCTTTAGCTTTTCCCCACAAAATAGACTCTTCCTTTTTGCGCATATTTTCAAAAGAGCAGTTAAAACTAATTTCATGAATCAACTCATTGGAAACTCTCAAATCAAAAAAATCATTTATTCGATGTAATTCCCGAACTGTATCATCAATTAAATTTTCATATCGAACTTCTACTATTCGTGCGCCATAAGGATTATTATAATATTCCTTAACATGATTTTCCCAAGTACAATGCAAACCTTTTCCTTCAATTACAATTTCACGAAATGAAACATTTTTATTTAGTCCTCGTTCCATGTTATAAAAAGAGGTAAGTGAATCCCTTCCATCCCTTAACAAATAAATAATATTTTTATATTCTTTTCTAGGTAAATGATGAGTTTTGAAACACATCCTTTCCTGGAACCTTTTATAAAATAGAACCTGATGTACATCAGGTGTAAGTTCCCTAACCAGAGAATTATGAATACGATCCATAGTACAACCGTAAATCATCCCCGCCATAAGGTGTTGCATCCAAGTATTTCCTGATTTTGGAAAGCCTGCAATAAAAATATCATTCTCTAAAAATTCACCGTTACTTTGATACCCACGGGAAATAAAATACTCTTCAAGTATTTCTTGTTTGTTTATTTTTTTTTGACCAAAAATTCTCATGAATAATTACACTTTAGTGACCCAATTTAATTTCGGAGCAATAATCCCGCCCCAATTCTCCGGATAAAGGGAGCCATGACTTCCATCTGATATAACATCAAAACGTAAAAAAGGTTGACCCTGCACTAATACCTTTACACCCGGAATTCCCATATGTAAATACACGACATAGCTTCCCCTGTTTAAAAGGTTGCCGGGAATTAAGCATTCAACTTTATAAACCCCAGGATTTTTTAACCCGCTATCCTCCGAATGATTTGTTGAATTAAAAATGACAACTCCGTTTCTGTCGCGCAAGGATAAAATCAATCTTCCTCCTTGAATTTTATTTAATACTTCATAAATCAATTGAATCCGAAAAGACGAAGAAGTAAAGACTGTTGTACAAACTTCATCAGAAGATTCGCTTAATAAGGCTATTTCTCTAAAACGAACCTCATCGAATCCTGGAGCATCCTCCGCCTTCCATATTTGGGATCCTATGTTATGGCTTGTATCAACTCCAACTGATATATAATGATTTATTGCCTGATCTACGGAACCGGTGAATGCTACCCTTCCCTTTTCAAGCAAGACAGCGCGGGTACAAAAACTACGAACTGCTGCAATATTGTGGCTAACAAAAATAACCGTTCTTCCCTCTCCCGAAACCGCCTTCATTTTTCCCAAACATTGTTTTTGAAATTCAACATCTCCAACTGCTAAAACTTCATCAACAATTAAAATTTCAGGTTCAAGGTGAGCTGCAATTGCAAAAGCTAATCTTACATACATTCCACTAGAATATTTCTTAACCGGTGTATCAATATATCTTTCAACGCCTGAAAATGCCACAATTTCATCAAATCTATTTTTAATCTCATGTTTTGACATTCCAAGAATTGACCCATTAAGAAAAATATTCTCTCGACCTGTTAGGTCAGGATGAAAACCAGTACCAACTTCCAATAAAGAAGCAATGCTTCCTTTTATTTTTATTTGACCTCTAGTAGGCGATACTACTCTTGAAATTATCTTCAAAATAGTTGACTTACCAGCGCCGTTTTTCCCTAAAATAGAAAGAACCTCACCACGCTTAACTTCAAAACAAACATCTTGCAGTGCCCATATATAATTTGAAGTTCCTTTCAAGGTGCGATCATTTTCCTGAGCCCGATTTTCGCTGTTTACCGATGAACTAAAAAGTGATCGAACCAGATTTCCAAATGAACCAATTGAATCAACGCCAAGTCTATATTCCTTCCAAATATTCTCAACTTTAATTACACTATTAATCTCCATCATTAAATTGTATCTATAAATTTTTTTTCAACTCTACTAAAAAGTAGAATAGAAAAGAACAATAGAAAAATTGCAACCATCCATGCATATAAAATTCCAGACCAAGACCAGACTCCAACACCTAAAAAAGCAAAGCGAAATCCTTCAATTAACCACACAAAAGGATTCCATTTTAAAATTGCCTGAATACTTGGTCCCATTGAATTATATGAAAAAATAATGGAAGATCCATACATCAACAACTGAATTATGAAAGAAAGCAAAAGGTTAATATCCCTAAAACGTACCGTAAGCGAAGTGACCATTAACCCACCAGAAAAACCAAGGACACCTATACACAGAATCAAGAGCGGGGTAAAAAATAATTCTACGCCAGAATTTAATTTCACTCCGTTAAACAAATAATAAACATATACCAATAAAAATAAAATCAACTGAATAAAAAACTTAAACAAATTGGAAAAAAATACTGAAATTGGAATTACGAGTCGAGGAAAATAAACTTTTCCAAACATACCTCGATTGCTAACAAAAGTTAGGGATATTCGATTAATGCACTCAGAAAAGTAGGCCCAAAGAACATAAGCCGGAAGGTAAAACAACAAAGGTGGTAATCCCCCGGTTGGAATATTGGCAATACGTCCAAATACCAGAGCAAAAAGCATAACGGTTAACATCGGTTGCAGAAACATCCATAATGGCCCTAGTATAGTCTGCTTATATATTGCAACAAAATCCCTCCTAACGAAAAGAAAAATCAATTCCTTGAATTTCGTTAAACCCTTTAAATCGATATCCCACCAAGAAACTCTAGACCTAATTATTAAATCCCAGTACTGTTCACTTTTCTCAGAATCCACAGACATTTCAGAATGATTAATACAAATGAAAGCTAGCTTTCATTTTTAATTTTTCTTCTCTTATCCAATCCAAAATTCACCTTATACCAAACCCTTTCATGCAAGAAATACAAAATCATTTTTGTAATTACTTCTAGGCCCCCAATTTTTAATCCGATTAATGGATTACCTGTAATTATCCACGCAACTCCCATCGTATCCACACTTCCTACAATCCGCCAGGTAATTGTTTTTGCGAGATGTCGCTTAACAGATGGGTCGGTTGAAAAAAATCGATCAATAATCATGTGTGTATTTTTTTTAATACTCCTTCCGGCAACTTCACTCTCACATTAAAATCAATGCCTTCTAAAAAAATTTGAAAAAATTCCTCGTTGTTTTCTTCAATTACAATTCCTTCCAGATTTTTTAGCGGACCAGATGAAATTTGAATTCGGTCTCCCTTTTGTATTCGTTGAGAAGAAGGAAAAGATTCAAGATGATAACCAAGCCGAATTAAATTTTGCAGGCTTTCAATTTCATTCTGATATACCACGCCAATTTTTCCATTACTGTAAACGTAATTCACAACACCTTTTGTTTGCTGCACTAAAAGTTTTTGTGATTCATTAGTTAAACAAACAAATACATATCCGGGAAGTAAAGGGAACTCTACCATTTTTTTTCTATCGCTCCACTGACGCAAAGTTTTGACTAATGGTAAATACGATTGAATACCTTTTTTCTGCAATACATCAAACACCTTTTTTTCCTGGCGTGAAGCAACATAAATTGCATTCCACTTTTTCTCCATCACTTTTTTTAAAGCTTCGCCTCCTCAGTCACACCGACTAAGTGAGCTCGCTGGTTTTCAATTCTATTTACACCAAAGCAACAAAGGCTCTGTGTTTTCCTCCTTAATTTTTTTAATATCGAACTCTTCCGGTGAAAATATCACATACCTCACCTTCTTTTTAATCTTTTTCTCTGCTTTTTCAACAAGCTCAAGTAAATAATTCCTGTCTATTTTTCCGACAAAAACTAAATCAATGATGTCCGATTCCAATCCTCTCGCAAACTTCCCGACAAGATAAACCTCCTCAATGTCCCCCAATCGCTTTATCACATAATCTATAATCTGATCCAGCCCCACTACCTTCATAATCATACTTTGTATGTCCTTAAAAAAAAGATGACTAATGTTTACCTTAAAAATTTTCTTATTTCCTAAGCTAGAAGAAAGCAGTAGACCGGCTTTCTCAAATTTGTTCAGTTCCAATCGTATTGCATTGGTTGATTCCCCAAACTCTTCTTCCAGATTTCGTAAATAAGCAGTGTTTTGACTGTTGAGGAAAAATTTCATCAACAACTTGATTCGGGTCTTAGACGAAATAAGTGTTTCAATCATTATTGAGTAACAAATCTACTCAATAAGCAATAAATATCCTGTTAAAAAGAAAATTTTTTTACTTGAATATTACATTAAATAATATATTGCAAATATTTGGTTTACAATAATTTAAATTAACATTAAAGCTTTATTGCTCTTTCTTCTTGACCATTGTAAGAATTGTTGCAATACCAACAGTATCCCCATTTGAAACATCTACTTCATATTTTTCATGTATTTCAGCGGTGCTGGCATCATAAATATCAACCACCCACTTTACAATCCCAACCTTTACTTCCTGTCCGTTAGCAGCTTTTAATGGTTTGTCATTTTCGATTTTTTCTTTGCAGGTAAATCGCACCCCGATACTCATTCCCGGATAAATCGGCTTGGTGAACCTGCATTCATCAATTCCGTAATTCAATAAAACAGGTCCCTTTGGAGGATCAACAAACAATCCTGCTGCACGCGATAAAATAAAATAACCATGTGCCACTGTCCGCTTAAAAATTGTTCCTTCCAATGCACCTGGTTCAAGATGCGCATAAAATTTATCGCCACTCAACTCGGCAAAATTTACAATATCCTGCTCGCTTACCGTATGTGTTTCAGTAATCAAAGTTTCTCCGATCTGAAGTTCTTCAAAATATCTTCTGAAAGGATGAATACCGGTTTGAATGTAATTTGCGCCTACCTGGTATTGGCTACTTACATTGGTAATTGTTGTTGGAGAACCTTGAATTGCGGTGCGTTGCAGATAATGAAAAACTCCGCGCTTTCCCCCCATTTCCTCTCCACCGCCCGCACGACCCGGACCACCGTGAACTAGCATGGGCATTGGAGAACCATGGCCTGTACTTTCTTTAGCACAATCGCTATTCAAAATTAAAATTCTCCCATGCATACACGCCGAACCCAAAACGTAATCACGTGCGATTTTGTCATCATGCGTAACTATTGAACTCACCAACGAACCCTTCCCCATTTTCGCGAGAGCAATTGCTTCGTCAGTAGTTTTGTAAGGTAAAATAGTACTAACCGGTCCAAATGCTTCTATGTTGTGTACATCTGTATTTTTAAAAGGATTTTCATTGAGAAAAATAACCGGTGGCATGAATGCCCCTACATGTTTATCTGCACCTTTAACTTCAAATTTTTCAAAATCACCGATAATAATTTTTTGCGATTTACTTAAAAGTTCTACTTTTTCTCTCACCTCCTTCAATTGTGATTTACCAGCTAATGAACCCATTCGTACACCTTCTATATTCGGATCCCCAATAGTGTTTGTTGCAAGCCTTTTACCAATAGCAAAATGAACATCTTCAACACGGTTTTCCGGAACAATAATTCTCCTTACTGCTGTACATTTTTGACCTGCTTTGGTAGTAATTTCACGAACAATTTCCTTTATGAAAATTTCAAACTCAGGCATTTCAGGAGTTACATCATTCCCTAAAACACAACAATTTAATGAGTCTGCTTCCATATTAAATGGAACGGATTCTTCAAGTATATGCGGATTCGATTTCAGCATTTTTCCTGTTTGTGCAGACCCTGTAAATGTTATAACATCCTGATTAATTACGTGATCCAACAAACCATTTGCACTTCCGCAAATCAATTGCAATGCGCCTTCAGGTATAATTTGGCTTGCGATGATTTCTTTAACGACAGCTTCTGTTAGAAAGGAAGTAAGAGTTGCGGGCTTCACAATTGCCGGAACACCGGCAAGCCAGTTCACAGCTACTTTTTCAAGCATGCCCCAAACCGGAAAATTAAAGGCATTGATATGGATTGCAACTCCTTCCTTAGGAACACAAATATGATGACCGATAAATGTGTTATGCTTAGATAATCGCGCTACATCTCCATCCATACAAAACGATTCATTCGGAAATTGGCGACGCAAAGAAGCGTATGTAAATAAGTTTCCTATTCCGCCTTCAATATCTACCCAGCTATCGGCACGTGTGGCGCCTGTTGCCCACGATAATTTATAGAATTTTTCCTTATGATTCAGCAAATGAAGTGCAAGTGCCTTTAGCATATTTCCACGTTCATGAAAGGTCATCTTCCTTAGCTTGTTTCCTCCAACTGTTCTTGCATAATCACACATTGCTCCGAAATCCAATCCCTTACTGGTGGCAGAAGCAACAAATTCGCCATTAATCGCATTGTACAATTCCTGACCGCTTCCCTCACCGCTTATCCATTGACCAACGGCATAATTTTGAAGTTTCATAGCTGTTTGTTTGATTTTTTATAAAGGTAAAATTTCACCTTGGTATTTTCAAATTGTTTTGAACTCCATTAAACACTTATCAACACGCAAAGGTTAAAGAAAACAATATGAAATCATTTCAATCACATTCCATTTTACCTAAATTAGTTTGCTTAAACAATTTCTTATGAAAGCTTGTATTTTTCCCGGTCAGGGATCCCAGTTTCCGGGAATGGGAAAAGAACTTTACGAAATCAATTCATCCGCAAAGGAGTTGTTCGAAAAAGCAAATGCTATTCTTGGATTTCGGATAACAGATATTATGTTTAACGGGACTGAAGAAGAGCTTCGTCAGACAAAGGTTACGCAACCTGCAATTTTTTTGCATTCCGTAATTCTTGCACACACATTACCTGAGATAACTCCGGCCATGGTTGCAGGTCATTCTTTGGGCGAATTTTCTGCACTGGTGGTGAATCAAACCCTTTCCTTTGAAGATGCATTAATTCTAGTCTCAAAACGGGCATTGGCAATGCAAGTTGCGTGTGAAACAAATCCAGGAACGATGGCAGCAGTGTTAGGAATGGAGGATCAGAAGGTGGAAGAAATTTGCAACACGGTGCAAAAGGAATCAAATGAAATTGTTGTTGCTGCGAATTATAATTGACCCGGTCAATTGGTAATTTCCGGCTCAATAAAAGGAATTGAAATTGCATGTGAAAAATTGAAAGTTGCTGGAGCAAAACGCGCAATGGTTTTACCGGTGGGCGGCGCATTCCACTCACCGCTCATGGAACCGGCAAAAAATGAACTGGCAGCTGCGATTGAATCAACTGTATTTCACTCGCCTGCTTGTCCTGTATACCAAAACGTAGCCGCATGCGCAATTTCAGATCCGATTCAAATTAAAAACAATCTCATTCAGCAACTCACCGCTCCGGTAAAATGGACTCAAACTGTAGAACAATTGATTAAAGATGGGGCTAGTTCGTTTATTGAAATTGGGCCCGGAAAAGTTTTACAAGGACTAGTGAAAAAAGTGAACCGTGAAATGGAAGCCATCAGTGCCTAATTTTTTCTTATGCATAAAAGATTTTTAATTTTCATTGTCTTATTTTCATTTTATACCTGCTCGGCCCAGTTCGTTAATGGAGTTGGTATTTTTGGCGCCGGTATGGCAAGCCGGCATAAATACACAGATTCGAATTCACCGGAACGATTCGGATCGCATAAAAGCAAATATATCATTCGTCCGGCAGGTGGCATTGTTGCAGATTTCGGAAGATGGGATTACGGCAAATGGAGAACTGAATTTGAATATAATACGATGGGAGCAAAAGAAATTTCCTCATCAGACGGGACTGAAAAAAAATTAAAAAACAAACTTGATTACATTAGTTGGAATAATTTTTTAAAACTTCAACTGGAAACCTTTTCCGGATTCCCATATATACTAATTGGCGCACGGTGTCAATACCTGTTTAAAAACAAACCTGAAATTTATCAATCTATTCTTAATCAATCAAACCAATTTCATTTCAGCTGGAATGTTGCGGCCGGATTTGAATTTATGGCGTATGGACCTATTCGGTTTTTTACGGAATATCATTTAGCAAATGATTTACCATCACTTTATAATAAAGAGAATTTAAAAGTCCGAAATCTCACGCATGAATTGCGTGTAGGATTAATGTATAAGTTTCGTGCAAAAACCGAAAATTGCAACGCACCAATTTACAACGACATTTATTAATAAACATCTGCATATGGTTATATCCAAAGAAACACTGCACTCACTTGCCAAAGGCGTATTAATGCCCCAGGAAGAGATGTTGGAAGTGGGTAGAAAAAAAGGGCAATTATACATTGGTATACCTCGTGAAATTGCATTTCAAGAAAACCGCGTTCCACTGGTTCCCGATGCGGTTGCGTTGCTTGTAAATCACGGACACAGGGTGATAATTGAAACAAATGCAGGTAAAGCGGCCAATTTCCAAGACAATGATTATTCAGAAGCGGGAGCAGAAATTGCCTATTCTGCAGATGAGGTATATAAAGCCGATCTCATTTTAAAAATCGCACCCCCAACGCTTGAAGAAATTGGAATGATGACGCAAAAGCAAACATTACTTTCAGCTTTACAACTGACAGTTGCGCCTGAGGACTTTTTAAAAAAATTAATTTCAAAAAAAGTAAATGCGCTTGCTTACGAATGGTTTCGTGATGAGGACGGAATCTTTCCGGTTATCCGTTCAATGGGTGAAATCGCAGGAGGGGCTTCGATTTTAATTGCTGCAGAATATTTATCCAACACTAATAATGGCGTGGGTGCAATATTAGGAGGAATTTCAGGAATCTCCCCAACAGAAGTTGTAATTATTGGAGCAGGAACAGTAGGCGAATTTGCAGCCCGGGCGGCATTAGGACTGGGTGCTTATGTAAAAGTATTCGATAATTCAACTTCCCGACTCAGACGATTACAAAATATTCTTGGCACACGCATTTTCACCTCAACCATACAGCCAAAGGTTTTACATAAACATTTAAAAAGTGCCGACGTCCTGATTGGTGCATTACGATCTTCTAAAGGAAGAACCCCCGTGGTAGTAAGTGAAGAAATGATTGTAGACATGAAAGTTGGGAGTGTAGCGGTAGACGTAAGCATTGATCAAGGTGGATGCTTTGAAACATCTGAAGTAACGAACCACACACATCCTGTGTTTCGTAAACACGGGGTAATTCATTATTGCGTTCCCAACATTGCATCGCGTGTTGCTCGCACGGCATCGTATGCTTTCAGTAGCATTTTTACACCTACTTTGTTAAATATGGGTGATGAAGGCGGATTTGAAGGTTTGATACGGAAAGATGTAGGTTTAAGAAATGGTGTTTACTTATACAACGGCGTTTTAACTAGTGAAATTTTAGGAGAAAAATTTAATTTACCATTTAAAGATATTAATCTTTTAATGGCTTTGTATTAAATAATTTTAATTTCAAAAGTAAACACTCATTTTCGTAAACCGACTTTATAAACGAGAAAATTAAATCCCGCGCCTCATTATTTGTGTATCTTTGCCGGCTAATTACATTAAATGAAGTTCAATGAACTGGGGCTTAATCAGGATTTGCTGAAAGCGGTAGCTGATCTCGGGTTTGAAAATCCTACCCCCATCCAAGAAAAAACAATTCCCGCCTTATTAACTGAAGATGCCGACATCGTTGCTCTGGCACAAACCGGAACCGGGAAAACAGCGGCTTTCGGATTGCCTTTGCTGGGGAAAATAAATTCGAATTCAAAAAAAACACAGGCGCTCATCCTTGCTCCTACTCGTGAGCTATGTGTGCAAATTGCCGGTGATCTTAAAAATTTTTCTAAATATGTTTTAGGTCTGCATGTTCTGCCGGTTTATGGCGGCGCTGCAATCGTTAATCAAATTAAAGATTTAAAGAAAGGAATTCAAATTGTTGTTGCTACGCCCGGACGACTTGTTGATTTGATTGAGCGAAAAGCAATACAGCTAAATGAAATTCAATACGTAATTCTGGACGAGGCAGATGAAATGTTGAATATGGGATTCAAAGATGACCTTGATACGATACTTGCTGAAACACCTTTCAACAAAAGTGTTTGGTTATTTTCTGCCACCATGGCCTCTGAAGTTTCTCGAATTGCCAAGAAATACATGCGTGAACCCATTGAATTTTCAGTTGGTAAAAAAAATCAGGGTGCTGATAAAATTGAACATGTTTTTTATTCCGTTCATTTCCGCGACCGTTATCTCGCGCTGAAACGAATTGCAGATTTCTATCCGGATATTTATGGCCTGGTTTTTTGCAGAACAAAAATTGAGACGCAAGAAGTTGCAGATGCTTTGATAAAGGACGGATATAGCGCAGATGCACTGCATGGCGACTTAAGTCAGGCGCAACGTGAT
The DNA here is from genome assembly GCA_900299295.1 of Bacteroidota bacterium. Classification (GTDB taxonomy): domain Bacteria; phylum Bacteroidota; class Bacteroidia; order B-17B0; family Aurantibacillaceae; genus AM-1111. Next base: position 5,095 of record OMJH01000016.1, on the reverse strand, counting down.
TTTGTAATGAAACGTTTTCGCAACAAAACACTGCAGATGTTAGTTGCAACCGACGTTGCTGCACGTGGAATAGATGTCGACAATATTACCCACGTTATAAATTACAATTTACCTGAAGATGACGAAAGTTATACTCATCGAAGCGGAAGAACAGCACGCGCCGGAAAATCAGGAATCAGCATTGCAATCGTTACCAAAAAAGATATTGGCAGAATAAAAGATCTAGAAAGAAAAATAGGAAAATCATTCAGGAAATCATTAGTTCCTACCGGTGTTGAAGTTTGTGAAAAACAACTTTTTCATCTGGTGCACAAACTTCACAAGGTTGAAGTAATGGACGAAGAAATTGAAAAATTTCTACCCAATATTTATCAGGAACTGAATGATCTTTCAAAAGAAGAGCTCATCAAAAGATTTATTTCTGAAGAATTCAACCGATTCCACACCTATTATCAGAATGCTCCCGATTTAAATGAACACGGTAATGAATCAGGCGGTGGAATGAAAGATGGAAGAACTGTGCGGTTTTTCCTTAATCTTGGTCACTTCGACGGTTTAAATAAACTGATGCTGAAAGATTATCTTGCAGATATTACACGGGTACATCCGAGGATGATTTTCAATATTGATATTAAAGACAGTTTTTCATTTTTTGAAACAGAAACAAAATTCAAAGATAATTTCATAGCGCTTAATCATTCAGGAATCGAATTTAATAACCGGACCTTGAATCTTGAAGTTTCATCCGGGAGAGGCGGCGGCAGCAGAAATCGAAACGATAAAAACTCAGAAAAAAAACATTTCAAAAAATCAGGTGGGAATTTTCGGAAAGAAGGAAATTTCAAGCAGTCGGAAAGAGGTTTCAAGGATAAATTCCGGAAAAGAAAATTTTAAACAGCAATATCACTCTGAAAATTTCGTTGATTATCTTTGTCGATAGGAATGAAAACCCGGTTGCACTATTTTATTTTGCCCTTATTTATTTCATTGCCTTATTTCGTTTCAGCTCAATCAAACGATCACGAAGGCAATCTGCCAAAATTTTATAAGCAGCGCATTCACTTTGGGTTTCATTTGGGCTACAACAAGACCGATTTTCGAGTTCATAATGTGCGGACATCAGATTACCCAAAAGACACATTGTATTATTGGAATGGAATTAAATATTTTAGTAACCCCGGAAGTTCAGATTCAACCCTTTTATGTCCGCTTCGAACAATTTACCATGATGCTGAAGCTGGGTTCAATCTCGGTATTGTTTGTGACGTAAGACTACAAGATTATGTCAGGCTTCGCTGCCTACCTACCCTTTCATTCGGTTCACGAAATTTAATTTTCACTTATCAGGAAAGAGACACCTTGTTTTCAAGAATAAAAAAAACCGAATCCGTTTTTATCATGTTTCCTTTATTGGTTAAACTTCAGAGCAAACGACTCAAGAATTTCAGTGCTTATGTTATAGGCGGCGGCAGTTATACCTATGATTTGCAAAGCGATAAAAATGTTGACCCTTCAGCACAACTGGTAAGGCTAAAGCGAAATGATTACTATGCTGAAGGAGGTGCAGGGATTGATTTTTACCTCAAATATTTTAAGTTTGGTATGGAAATAAAAATCATGCAGGGCCTACGAGACATACTTTATCATGACGGATCAAAATTCGCTACTCCCATAAATAAATTAAATTCTCATATTGCTTTTTTCACACTCACCTTCGAGGGTTAATCGATTTTAATAGATATTTAGTATCTTTCATTTAATAATTTTTTATGAAAAAGGTAACACCAATTATTCTGCTGTTGATTGGTTCGGTTGCAGTTTCTTTTTATAGTTTCAAATCAACATCGAAAACGAAGTGGGGTTTTTTTGGCCATCAACGCATCAATCGGATGGCAGTATTTACACTACCTCCTGAAATTGTCGGCTTTTACAAACAACACATTGATTACATAACATCTCATGCCGTTGACCCCGATAAACGGCGATACGCAGTAGAAGATGAGGCGGCGCGTCACTATATTGACATTGATCACTACGGAGAAAATCCCTTTGAAAAAGTTCCGATGTTCTGGAGTAAAGCCGTTGAAAAATTTACAGAAGATACCTTAAAAGCTTATGGAATCGTTCCTTGGCACATTGAAGTAATGGAAAGAAGATTACAAGATGCATTCGTGCGAGAAGATCTTTTTAAAATTCTGCATACAAGTGCCGATCTGGGACATTATATAGCCGATGCGCATGTACCCCTTCACACAACAGAAAATTATAACGGACAACTCACGAATCAAAAGGGTATACATGGTTTTTGGGAAAGCCGAATACCTGAGTTAAAGGCCGTAGACTATGATTATTTTGTAGGACGAGCCACTTATATTGAGTCGCCAATAAAAACAGCCTGGAAAATAATTAAAGATAGCCATGCAGCTGTTGACAGTGTGTTAACGTTCGAAGCGAAACTGAACTCAATTTATCCGCCGGATAAAAAATATGGAATTGAAAACAGAGGCAATACAATGGTTAAAGTTTATTCATCGGATTACACAAATGCCTATAATGAGATGATAAAAGGTCAGGTTGAACGACGCATGCGCGCGAGCATTATAATGGTAGGCAGCATGTGGTACACTGCGTGGGTGAATGCAGGTAAACCCGATTTAAGCCGGATAGGCAACAAGGAAATCTCGGACTCATTAAAACGTGAGTTGAAAAAGGAAGAAGAACTTTATCAATCTTTAAAAATAAAAACTCCCAAAGGTCACGAAGATTAGCAGACCACAATCATCATGATAAATTTCTTAAAATGATTGCGCAAAAAAATAACAAACCAAATAGCTTGTGAGAATTTTAATTCTGGATAATTATGATTCCTTCACCTACAATCTGGCACATCTGGTTGAAAAAGTAAGCGATTGTAAACCTGATGTTCACTTGAATAATCGAATTGGAATTGATGAGATAAACCAATACACTAAAATTATTTTGTCTCCTGGACCGGGTTTACCATGTGAAGCCGGAATATTATGTGAGTTAATTGAAAAATATGCCGAAAAAAAAAACATCCTCGGCGTTTGCCTGGGGCACCAGGCAATTGTAGAAGTTTTTGGAGGAAAGTTGAGAAATTTACCTAATGTTTATCACGGAGTCGCAACTCCAGGCCACATTACAGAAACAACAGATAAACTTTTTTGTGGAATACCGGAAAAATTTAATATCGCAAGATACCACAGCTGGGCAGCGGACGAAAAAAAATTTCCTGATGTTTTACAAGTAACTGCGGTAGATGAGCATAAAGTAATAATGGCTTTTCGACACAAAAGTTTAAATGTATACGGAATTCAATTTCATCCGGAATCCATTTTATCAGAATACGGAGAAACCCTAATAAGTAACTGGATTAAAATTTAGTTTATTTGATATCTGCATATGCTTCAAGTGCTTTTTCAAGACAGATCATTGCATTTTTTAAATCTTCGATTTTCAGCACATACGCAATCCGGACTTCATTTTTACCTTCGCCTGCCGTAGAATAAAATCCGGTAGCAGGCGCCATCATCACCGTTTGATTATTCCATTGAAAACTTTCCAGAATCCATTGGCAAAACTTATCTGCATCATCAATTGGTAAGCGGGCAATACAATAAAATGCACCACTAGGTTTTGGACAAAATACTCCCGGAATTTTATTTAAGGCTTCTATAACGAAATCCCTTCGGGCAACATATTCTTTCTTTACAGCGTCGAAATAGGAAGCCGGCGTATCAATTGCGGCCTCAGCACCAATTTGACCAAAGGTTGGCGGACTCAAACGTGCTTGCGCAAATTTCAGAGCGGCTGACATTACCTCACGGTTTTTTGAAATTAAACAACCAATACGTGCACCGCAGGCGCTATATCGTTTGGAAATAGAATCCATCATGATTGTGTTATTTTCCAAACCATCCAAATGCATTACAGAAACATATTCCTTACCGTCGTAGCAAAATTCACGGTAAACTTCGTCACTCAATAAGAAAAGATCATATTTCAGTACAAGTTCCTTTAACGATTCAAGTTCAGCTTTGGAATATAAATAACCGGTAGGGTTTCCCGGATTGCAAATCATGATTCCCCGCGTTTTCGGGGTAATCAATTTTTCAAACTCAGCGATTGGCGGCAAGGCAAAACCTGATTCGATAAAACTTCGAATTGGCTTTATTACCACATCTCCTGCGGTTGAAAACCCATTATAGTTTGCATAAAAAGGTTCTGGTATTATTATTTCATCACCCGGATTAAAACAGGTCATCATCGCTACCTGAATTGCTTCACTGCCACCGGTAGTAACAAGAATATCCTCAATTCCAAGATTAATATTAAAGGACTGATAATAGGAACAAAGTTTTTTACGATAACTTTCAATTCCGGCGCTGTGAGAATATTCCAGTACTTTTATATCTGCGTTTCGCACTGCATTCAGCAACTGTGGAGGAGTTTCAATATCCGGCTGACCAATGTTTAAATGAAAAATTTTTACGCCACGCTTTTTGGCTGCTTCAGCATACGGCACAAGTTTTCTTATGGGAGAAGCAGGCATATGATTTGCCTTTTGAGAAATTTTGGGCATAAAAAAGTAGTTTATATTGAATACAAAGATGATTAAAAAAATAAAATGCAGAAAAAATAGGAATTAAAATCCCAATTTACGCGCATTAAGAACCTCGCCGCGAAAATGAATTTTTTCATTGCCTTTTCTTGAATTAGAAATAACTGTAACATGTCGGTCCTGCAAACCAATTGCGCCTTTTGAATTATAAATTACTTCAATTACACCTTCCTTCCCCGGAAAAATGGAGTCAGTTGGAAAATTTACACTCGTGCAACTGCATTCAAACTTTGCGTCGGTTATAATCAAAGGAGCCTTGCCGTCATTTTTAAATTTAAACCTCATTGTATCAATTTCACCGCGCTGCAAATATCCGAAATTATGCTTCCTTGATTCGAACAACAATTGCTGGGCTCTTAGTTCAGAAAAAAAAATAATTGCAACAATCAAAACATTCAAAACTAAGAGTTGTTTTTTCATAGTGACTTTTTCATAATAACAATACCAAGAATT
>OMJH01000015.1 GCA_900299295.1 Bacteroidota bacterium | reverse complement strand
TATTAAAGACTTGATAAGGGATGAACAGATTAATGGAGGTATGGCAGGAATCTATAATCCAAGCATAACGCAACGTTTAAATGGGCTTGTAGAAAAGACACAAACGGAACTCAGTGGAGGAATTGATGTCAAACAAATAACAGGCATGAAAATAAAGTAAGCTGAAAAAGTAACTTTTCAATGGTATTCTTTGTTTCATCGGTGGATAAACCGCACTTACAAATAGATTTTGGAACTCGAATTTAACACAAACGGCAATGAAAAGCAAAAGGAAGCCTGCCAGTATTGGATTGACAATGAAACAACAGAAATAATTTACGGCGGGTCCAAAGGCTCTGGCAAATCTTATTTAGGTATTTCTTTAATCTTTGGTGACGCTTTGATATATCCTGAAACACATTATTTCATTGCCCGACACTCATTAAATCATTTACGAAAGTACACCGTTCCGACAATCACAAAAGCGATGAGGGGAATGGGCGTTACTCAGTCCTATTATACTTTCAATGGGCAAGACAATTTATTTACGTTTTACAACAAATCAACAGTTCTTTTTCTTGAGGCAAGTTATCAACCATCAGACCCTGAGTACTCGCGATTTGGGTCAATGGAAATGACACGGGGAATGATCGAGGAGGCAGGTGAAAAGGGGATTACTGAATCCGCAAAGAATAATTTGGCTGCCTCAATCGGACGCTGGAAAAATGAAGAATATGGACTGAAAGGTAAATTGTTGCTAACCTGCAATCCAACAAAAAACTTTTTATACCAGGATTATAAAGCGTTCAAAGCAGGCAAACTTCCACAAAGAAAGAAGTTCATTCAGGCATTGCCAACAGATAATAAAATGTTGGACTCTGGTTACATTGAACATTTACACGATACACTTAGCCCTAATGAAAAAGAAAGGCTGCTATACGGCAATTGGGAATATGAATCAGACCCTTCAGCAATGTGTGATTACACGAAAATAACAGACCTTTTTTCAAACGATTTTGAAAACCTTATTACAAAAGAAAAGTATATCACGGCTGATATTGCGCGGCTTGGCTCTGATAAAATAGTAATCGGCTTATGGCACGGATTTGTTTGTAAAGAAATATTTACAATCGAAAAAAAGAAAATAACGGAAACTTATACATTCATTGATCAACTCAGGCGCACTCACGGAATCCCTTTAAACAATGTAATTTGTGATGAGGATGGCGTTGGGGGCGGTGCTGTTGATATGCTTGGGTGTAAAGGTTTTGTAAATAATTCAAAAGCATTAAATGGAGAAAATTATTCAAACCTTCAGAGTCAATGCGCCTTTAAGTTAGCCGACAAAATAAACACTAATCAGATTTATCTTTCAGTTAAAGATTCAGAAGTAAAAAAACAAATCATTGAGGAACTTGAACAACTGAAAAGAAAAGATATGGATTCGGATGGCAAAGTGGGAATAATACCAAAAGACCAGGTAAAAGCAGTTATAGGCAGAAGTCCTGATTATCGGGATATGCTTTTAATGAGGATGTATTTCGATGTTAATAAAAGTTTTTTCAGTGCATATTAAATTAGGGTTATATTAATAGATGAAGATACCATTATCAGTAAACAAACTTACATTAAAGCAATTTCAGGAACTAAAACGGATTGAGATTTCAGACACAACCGAAATTGCAAAAGCGGAGGCAATTGTTTCTTTAATCACTGGGTTATCAATTGAAGAAATAAATGAATTGCCGCTTTGGAAACTTGAATTTTATTTCCGTCAAATTGCAATACTCAGAAATTCACAACCTTCAAAAAAACTTCATAAAACTATTTGGTTGAATGGTCGAATGTTAAAGGCGATCACCTCAGACAAAGATCTCAATACAAATCAATACATTACGGCGAAGCATTTACAGAATAACGAGGTAAGTTCTTATCCATTTCTATGTGCTGTTATTTATTGTCCGGCAAAATTATTTTCACAGCCTAAATTTGACTCAAAGTTATTTGAAGTTATTGCAAAAGATTTTGAAAGCGTAAAAGTCGGTAAAGTGTATGGTGCGCTTTTTTTTTGTATAAAATTATTGAACAACTTGAAACGGCAACAGGAATTACTACTCAGCAATCAGGCGAAAACAATAATAAGGATTCTCCGAGAGGAACAAGTGCGGTTGATGGATTCAGGACAAGATATGGATGGTACTTTGTCGCAGATTGTATCACGAGTGGAAACGTCTTTTATGAGGATGAACTAATGGAATGGAGTGCAATCAGGTTTTTAAACCGAGTGAAATATTTAAAAGATAAAAACGAAGCAGAAGCATTTGAAAGAAGTTTAAAATGAATGAAGGAAACCGCATAGTTGAAAATTTTTGTGTTAAACTGAAAAAAGATGTTCAGGCTAATCTTGTCATCAAAGAAAAAGAAAAGGCATCTAAATATGGAAGTCCTTATAATGGCAATTCCCGTTTATGGGCAGGAATAAAAACGAATACAGTCATAAAAGGAGAAAACACAGCGTACCAACTCTGCGCTCCTAAATACTGGTACTGGGTGGACAAAGGAAGAAATAAAGGAAATGTAAGCAAAGAAGGACGAATGAGTATTGAATCTTGGATAAAAAGAAAAGGTTTGAATCCGGTAAAGATTCTCGAGGATATGAGGGAAAAGGCACGAATAAAAAAAGGAATAAAACAAAGCAGAAAAAAAAATAAAAAAATCACATTTCAGAAGGCGGTTAAACAATTTGGATTCCTTGTGCAAAGAAAAGTAATGAAAAAAGGATTTGAGCCAAATCATTTTTATTCGGAAGTGATAAATGACGGACGGCTTGCAAAATTGAATGAAGATTATAAAAGGGCAACGAAAGAAGATTTAAGAACGGCAATAAAAGAATCAATTAAATCGGTAAAATAAATGGCAGATGATGCAGTTATATTTGAAGCGCAGGTAAAAGGAATTTCAAATTTAAAAGACCTGAAAACAGCATTGAAAGATGCTAAGTCAGAATTATTGCAGTTTGAGGCAGGCACGGATGGATTTGCAAGGGCGCAGGCGAAAGTTTCAGTTCTTTCTGAAAAGATGAAAGACTTAGGTGACTCTGTAAGAATACAGGGGAGTGGGGTAGAAAGACTCAGTCAGTCATTCGGATTATTAAGGGAGGCATTTGAGGGTGGATCAATTGAAAAGGCGAAAATTGCATTTACAGCACTTGGACAGGCAATGTCAGCAGTGCCTATATTTCTTTTAATTGAGGGCGTAAAATATCTAATTGAAAATTTTAATGAAGTTACAAAAGCAATCGGAGAATTTTTTAGTTCGGAGGATAAGTCAAAAGTATCGGTAAAAGAATTAAGCAATGAGATTGAAAATCAAACAGCGCAAAATAAATTACTTACAGCGGAATTGAATGGGCAAATTGCAATGATGGAGGCGCAGGGCGCAAGTATTGATAAAATTATTGCGGCAAAAAGAAGATTGTCGGAAATAGAAATACAAGACGTTGAAAGACAAATAGAATTACAAAAGGTTAAGTTAGAGGACATAAAGCAAACAAATCAGCAGTCGGAGGCGACACAGGGATTTATTAATTTGCTTTTATTTCAGTTTGGATTACGAGACACAGCGATTAATAGGGAAATTTCACAGGCAGCAGAGAGAAAAGCGGTAGAGGATGAAGTCACAAATAAAATCATAGAGAACGAAGCAAAGATTTTAGAAATAAAAAACAAATTCAAATTAGAGGAGTTTAATTTAAATAAAAAAGATTCTGACGAAAAAAAGAAAAAAGCAGATGAATCTGAAGCCGCAGAGCGATCGCAGGATGAAAGGGAGTTTAAGGCTAAGGAAAAATTAAACAAAGAAATCCGCGCATTAAAGGAAGCAGAGGAAGCGGCGGCGGAAGCAGAGGAAGCGGCAGCCGAAGCCGCTGAACGTGCGCAGGACGAAAGAGAATTTAAAGCAAAGGAAAAATTAAATAAAGAAATAAGGGCGGATAGGGAGGCAGAAGAAGCGGCAACGGCAGCAACAGAAAAGAAGCTGAACGATGAAAGGGTTGCTAACGCTAAAAAGTCAGAACAAGCTATTCTTGATGCAAAAAGACAGGGCGTTCTCGCAGCACAAACATTAGTTGCCGCTTATTTCGCTTATCAATTATCACGAGCGCATGGAAACGCTGCGGAAGAATTAAAGATAAGAAAACAAGCATTTGAAGTTGATAAGGCTTTTAATATTGCCCGTGCCATTCAAGATGGAATCAGAAGCGTACAAGCGGCATTAACGATTCCACCGCCAGGCGGCGAAATACTTGCAGGAGTAAACGCTGGACTTGCCGCCGCTAACGTTGCTAAAATTGCGGCAACAGAATTTAATCCTGGAAGTTCAGTGGCAACAAATTTAGGAACAGCGAATACATCAGTTCCGAATGTTTCAGGTTCATCAAATAATATACCGCAGCCACAAACAATAGTAAGAACAAATACTGGGCAGTTACTCGATGACTTTGGAAACCCAATAACACAGGCAGAGCATGACGCTAATGTAGTAAAGGCTTATGTAGTAACGCATGAGATTGAAAGAAAATTAAATGATTCACGTAGAGTAAAAGAACAAGCAAGATTTTAAAATGGCAGTAACAATCATAAAACAACCACAGGAACTTGTACCTGGATTTAATGACATTGAATTTTATGCAAGCACAAATAATTCCACACAACCAAATTTTAAATTTTATATCACAGTTACAATAAATGGTGGTACTCCTTATGTTTATCACATCCCGCCAGTTGACACAAATAAAGTTTACTTTAATATTGTTGAATTAACAAGAAAATATTTAGAAAATTACTACCCTTATTCATCCTATGGCTGGCAGAAATGCACTAATGGATATATTAAAGTGGTTGTAAATATCGGAGAGGAATCTGGCGCACCACCTATGCCTTATGCAGGTAGTAATATTACTATTTATGCATGGAACGGAAGTTTGACAAAACATGAAAGGGCGAAGTATGATTTTGGAAACTACGAGGTAAGTCTTGGTAGAATAAATATGTGGCTAAATAATTTGGTTGATGGAGCAACGAATCTCGCAACATCAATTATTAAATCAAATCAGGATTTTGTTTTTTACTTTCTGAATCACGATCCGACTTACTATATTGATGACTGTAAAATAGTGACCTATGATTCAAACGGTGCTTTAATCGGCACTTCACATATTGCAAACGGATATGTTTCAATGTCACCATACACAAATAATTATGTTTGTATTAATTGTGGCACTAACGGTTTATCTCAAATAAGTTCCGGTGTAGTAACAGGGGCTTATCCTATAATTACCGCCTCAGTCGCTTCTTATGTTGTCAGCTTCAGAAATGTAGGTTCACCATATTACTATTATGAAAGAACTTTTCAAATAGACGATTGTGCTCCGAAATACGAAAAGGTAAATGTTCAATACCTAAACAGATATGGTGCTTTTGATTGTTTTAATTTTTACGGTAATCATGAAAAAAACAACAAACATGAAAAGGCATATTATAAAACAATCAGTAATTATTTTGAAGGCAGTTATTATTTAACTGGTTCAGGATTTGTAACTGGTGCGAATCCACAAACACCAAATAGAAAAACACTTTCATCAACTTACGAACAAAAAAGAATTTTAATAAGTGAATATTTATCAGACTTTGAAATAGAATCATTGCAGGATTTAATTGGATCACCGCGAATAATTATAAATAATGATGTTGGAGATTATGATATTTATACAAATGATGATTTAAATTATCATTTTAAACCTGCAGGCGAAAAATTACAATCTTTACAAATCTCATTAAGTTCAGGAATAACAGAACAAAGGCAAAATGACTAAGACGTTTTTATATATCGCCGGTACAAAAGTTCCAGTGCTTAATGACGCACCGATTCCAATTAATTATCAAATTGAGGATATACGCAATCCTGAATCAACAGCGGTAACTCACGCAACAACAATTGAATTACCTTCAACAAAATTATTAGATGAGATATTTGAATTTTCATATCAGCCAAATATTAAATTTCAAACCTTTAATCCAAATTTCAGAACTACTTGTGAATATTGGGTAAACAACCAAAAAATATTTGAAGGCTCAGTAAAGCTAAATAAATGTATATGGGATAAAGATAAGAAAGTTACAAAATACATTTGTGATTTTTTTGGGATAAAAGCAAATCTATTTTACGAGATTGGGCAACAATTATTAGTTGGCAATGATAATCCAACACAAGATTTAGATTTTTCAATATATGACCACACACTTAATCTTACTAATGTAACTGATTCATGGAATAATTATAATGTTTATTCCGGCACACCAACAACACCAATGAGTGCAGGGGATGGTTACAGATATGGGCTTATTGATTATGGTTATGAAAATGACGGAAGAAATAAAGGTGATGACTATTGGTTCACATTAAAGAATCTTCGCCCAATGTTATTTAAGCAAGAAATATTATACAAAATTTTTTCTGGCGCAGGAAAAACAATTACAAGCTCATTTTTATCAACCAATTTTTTTAGAAATCAACTCATTTCTTGTAATGATGAAATAAATATTTCTACAACAATTTATAATCAGCGTATTTGTAAAGCATCAGATACAGTACCTCAAACGATTACAAACGCTCTTTCATGGAATAGTGTAACAAGCACATGGGAAACTCCAACAAATACATCAAACATAAAGAGTTTCAATAATGATTCAACTTTAGGCAATTACGACCCGAATAATATTTTTAGTACATCAAATTACAGAATCACTATTCCAGCAAATGGAAATTATACAATAACATTTTCGGCTCTAGGAGTAATGTTTTCACCGCAGCCGACAGCAGGAAGTTTAACACCTGGAATTTTTGATTATTATATTGCTGTAAAAATAGAGGCTTTTCTTTCTGGCTCTTGGGTTGGAATAGCAACACAAAATGAATCGGCAGTCGGAAATACGGGAGCTGTTGTGAAAGATTATAATTTAAAATACACAGGTTTTCTCGCTTCGGGAACATTAGTTCGCGTTGATTTTCAAAGCGCGGTAACAAATTGTTCACTTTTTGATAATTTCGGCGCACCTTATATAAACACATCAGGAACAGCGAATTATTTTTTTGCTTTCAATTCAACAAT
>OMJH01000014.1 GCA_900299295.1 Bacteroidota bacterium | reverse complement strand
TACTTATTGATCGAAATGGCGAAACAATTACTGCAGATTTTGATGAAATAAATAATTTCAGCAATGGTCTTGCCGTAGTAAAAAAAGGAAATAAATGTGGAGCAATTAACCGGCTTGGAAAAATTGTTATTCCATTAGTTTATGAAAAATTAAATGATTTCAAGAATGAACATGCGGTTTGCAGTAAAGATGGTAAATTCGGAATAATTGATAAAAACAATTATCTCACTATTAAACCGGAATACGACTGGATTGAAGCCTACTCAAATTTTATCCGAGCTAAAAAAAATGGGAATTACGGCCTGCTTTCAGCAAAAGAAAACACAATAATACCATTTGAATTTGAACGCATTGACAAGACCGATTGTGGAATTTTTTTACTTGTAAAAAATGGAAAATACGGATTCGCTGAAGAATCTGGATGCCTGATTACAGATATCAATAACGATTTTGATAGCCGATTTCAAGTCGAGGATCTTTATTCCAAACCGGAAAAACAGGAAAAACAATTATACCTGAAAATCTATCAAAATGAAAAGCCCGGGATTGTTAACCAAAACGGGAAAGTCATAATTGAACCCGGAACCTATGATGACGTCTCAGTTCCTTCAAACGGAATGATTAGTGTGTTCAGAAAAGGTAAATTTGAGTTTTACGATATTAAGCAAACAAAAATGATACGGCAAAAGTATGACCAGTATGCTCATTTTTTTCGGGAGAAGGCAATCGTAAAGAAAAATGATAAAATGATAATTATTGATAAAAACGGAAAAGAATTATTTACCGACATATGCGAAAAAATAGAAAGACTGCATATTTCTGATAATTATTATTTTCTGGTGACTAAAAAAGGGCTGAAAGGTTTATTAACCTCCGACTTGAAATGGTTAATCCCGGCTGAATTTGAATTGATTTCATGGGATTATCCGAATTTTATCACATTACAAAAGGACGAAAAAAACAATGTTTTCAGCATTTCACAAAACAAGATTATTTGGAAAGAATGATTTGTCAATTATTAAGTATTAAAACACGTACCTTTCAGCAAATGAAATTAATAACTACTTTTTCATTTTTACTGTCAGTAATTTTATTTCCGGATATCCTGCTCGCGCAATCACCAAAAGACAGTTGTCTGAAAATGCATTTAGTGTGTATGCAAATGAGTGCGCAATATCCAGGTGGCAATTTAGCCAAGCGATTTGGTGAAAATCTAAATGTCGGTTTATCTTATTATGTAAAAACAAGGAAAAATATCGTAATTGGTATTGACCCAAATTTTTTCTTTGGCAAAAATGTGAAAGAAGACGTTTTGAAAAATTTAAAAACGCCTGAAGGAACCATAACAAACACAGACGGAAATTTTGCCAACCTTAAAATTAACGAACGTGGCTGGTTGATAACCGCCACCCTTGGAAAAATATATCCTCAATTGTTTCAGAAAAAAATAGCACCAAACCCAAACTCAGGAATGTTATTAATAGCAGGTGTTGGTTACCTTCAACACCGAATTTTTATTTTAGACCAAGAGAGAAATGTTCCGCAGGTTTCCAGCGCATATTTAAAAGGCTATGATCGATTAACTGCCGGCCTTTGCCTCAAGCAATTCATTGGTTATACCTTGCTTAGTGACAATCGATTGTTGAATTTTTTTGGTGGCCTTGAATTTTATCAGGGGTTTACAAAAAGTATGCGAACTTACAATTACGACACAATGGAAATTGATAATTCGCTTCATAAAGATTTTTTGTTTGGATTTCGGTTAGGATGGATTTTACCAATATATAAACGTGTTGAATCCGATAACCTGTTTACTTATTAATTGTGTTTATATTCTACAACATTTCGATTTTTTTGTATTCACTTATTTTAAGGTTACTTTCTCCGGTTCACAACAGGGCTTCAGCAATGATCAAAGGCCGGAAAAATTGCTGGGATGAAATAATATCTTTCGGAAATAAAAATAGTACCTCAAAAATTATATGGATTCATGCCGCATCTTTAGGCGAATTCGAACAAGGACGACCAATAATTGAAGAAATAAAAAAATTAAACCCCGAATTTAAAATACTTCTTACTTTTTTTTCTCCTAGTGGCTATGAATTTCAAAAAAATTATTTACTCGTAGATAAAGTGACCTACATCCCATTTGATTTCCCATCCAACGCAAAAAAATTTATTTCATTAATTAAACCACATCTGGCCATTTTCATAAAATATGAATTCTGGATTAATTATTTGAACCAACTTCGGAATCATCAGATCCCTACCTATTTAATTTCTGCAGTTTTTCATTCACAGCAACCCTTTTTCAAATGGTATGGTGGAATTTTCAGATCGGCATTGGCTAATTACGAATACATTTTTGTCCAAGATAAAAGCTCTGCAGCCTTATTAAAAAGCCTAAAACATAATCAACACATAATTTCCGGTGATACGCGATATGATCGGGTTTTAAGTATTTGTAAAAATCCAACCAGTTTTTCAGGTATTGAAGATTTTTCAAAAAATACTTTTTCAATTATTGCAGGTAGTTCATATGAAACAGAGGAAATTTGTTTACTGCAACTTTACAAAAAGTTAAGAGGCATTCGTGAGAATCTAAAACTTATTCTGGTTCCTCACCATATAAACAAAGCCAATAGTAACCGAATAGTTACAGTCTGCAAGGAACTTGGAATAACATACAGTATTTATTCAGAAAATATAAATCTGGAGTCGGAAATCCTCATAATAGATACTATGGGCATGCTTTCCTCTGTTTACAGCTATGGCAAATTAGCAGTTGTCGGAGGCGGATTTAATGACGGAATTCACAGCATTCTAGAACCTGCTGCATTTGGATTACCAATAATTTTTGGACCAAACTATCAAAAATTCAATGAAGCCATTGAACTT
>OMJH01000013.1 GCA_900299295.1 Bacteroidota bacterium | reverse complement strand
TGGAACTAATGGAACAAATGGTACCGCAGGAGCTACCGGTCCAACAGGATTGACGGGCGCCACCGGTGCTGCCGGAACTAATGGAACAAATGGAGCAACTGGCGCAACAGGCGCAACGGGAGATATTGGTCCAACCGGATTGACAGGCGCCACCGGTGCTGCAGGAACAAACGGAACGAATGGTGCAACTGGAGCTACCGGTCCAACCGGATTGACGGGTGCCACCGGTACTGCTGGAACTAACGGAACAACTGGAGCTACCGGTCCAACCGGATTGACAGGCGCCACCGGCGCAGCTGGAACTAACGGAACAAATGGAGTAACAGGCGCCACCGGTACTGCTGGAACAAACGGAACGAATGGAACGAATGGTGCAACTGGAGCTACCGGTCCAACCGGATTGACAGGCGCCACCGGTGCTGCCGGAACAAATGGAACAAATGGTACAACGGGGGCTACTGGTCCAACGGGATTGACAGGTGCCACCGGTGCAGCTGGAGCTAATGGAACGAATGGTGCAACCGGAGCTACCGGTCCAACGGGATTGACGGGTGCCACCGGTGCGACAGGCGCTACAGGTGTAACCGGGTCTTCTGGTTCCTTAGACGCTTGGGGCTTGGTTGGAAATTCCGGAACCAACGTAACATCTAATTTCTTAGGTACAACAGACGCGGTTGATTTCACAATAAGAACCAATAACACAGAGAAATTACGAATAACATCTGCCGGAAACGTTGGAATTGGAATTTCTCAACCGATATCTCCTTTACATGTTGCAAGCAACAGTGGCAACACAGCGATTGCGATGCAAGTTTCGAACAGTTCTACTCAGGGAGGCGGTTTTTATACCTTGAAGTCAAGGGGTAATATTACAAGCCAATCTGCAATACTTAATGGGGACGTCTTGGGCGCATTTGGCGCAATTGGTTATGATGGCTCATCTTATAGTAATCCTTCTGTGGAAATTGTTTCTTTTGCCACTGAGAATTTTACATCTTCAACAAAGGGTTCAAAGTTGGTTTTCAGAACTACAAAAAATGGCACTTCTGCTTCACTCGATAGGTTGGTAATTTTAGAAGATGGAACAGTAGGTGTTGGAACTGCTTCACCCATTATTAAATTGGATGTAAGAGGTTCATCAGCAAAGGCAACTACTTCCGGATATGAAAATATTCTTCAGGTTGGTAGTACGGATGCCTCAAATCCACTAGCCATTCGATTAGGTATTAAAACAGATGCCACATCGGCTAGTCGTTATGCCGCAATTGATGTAAACGACGGAGGGGCCGTTCCGCTTTCACTTCAGCCAACTGTTGGTCAAGTTGGAATTGGAACGACCAATCCCGCATTCAAATTGGATGTGAACGGAGCAATACGATCAGGTATGGATGGTCAAAGTGGAGCTCTAAGGATTTTTTCTGAGCAAGGAACAAATGATTTTACCGCAGGTTTTCTTACCAGCGGTACCATGTCCGAAAATACGATGTACACATTACCAAACAATGGAGGTTCAGCGGGATATGTTTTATCTACTTCTGGAGGTACTAATCCCACCCTTTCGTGGTTGGCTATCCCGGCTGCAACTCAAGATTGGTCGATTACAGGAAATTCAAATACCAACGCCACTCATTTCATTGGTACAACATCGAATTATTCTTTCCGATTTAGAACCAATAACGTTCAACGAGCAATTATTGATTCTCTTGGTAACGTAGGTATCGGAACTTCTACACCGAAAAGTAAGTTAAATGTAAACGGGGATCTTGGACTAGATAATGGAACCGCAGTTTTATCGAATAATGCAGTTACAATCCTTTTGCAAAACAAATCAGGACAAACATCGGCTGTTGGAGATATTGTAATTGTCGGATCAGCGGATAATTCATTTAATTACACAACAAGTTCCGGAAGCTATTCCGCGATTGGAGTTGTAATTGACGCTGTTAATGATGGACAGGTTGCTCGTGTTGCTATTTCCGGTGTGGTAGATGTTAACATAGACACATCTAATGGGGTGGTTCGCGGACAGCATTGTATTACAGGAAAAGATAAAGGGAAAGCTTCCGGTATCGCCATTCCGGGAAGCGGTACTAGTATTGGGGTCTTTTTAACCAATGGAAGTGCAGGAGGTACAGCTACTGTTTTATTGAAATAAATATGAAAAAAATCAATCTCTTTTTTATTTGCTTCATACTTTACTTGTTAAATAATTTTTTATTCTCTCAAGTAGAAATCGTCTCAACAGGAAGTTCTACTGCATACATTGTTAATATTCCGGGTGTATTCCCTTTACGGAATGGAATTGAAATTAATTTCAGAGCTCATGTAGCTTGCGGGGCTAACCCCACCTTAGATGTTTCAGGTACAGGGCCGACCGCGATAACGAAAAACGGAAATTCAACTAACCTGGCATCAGGAGATATTGCTGCTAATCAAATTGTGAAAGTGGTTTACGACGGATCTAAATGGCAATTGATTTCACCAACAGCCAACACATCGAACGGAACAGTAACCTCAGTTAGTTTTTCAGTTGCTGCCGCAATTGGTACCGTATCAGGTAGTCCTATTACTTCTACAGGTACTATTTCAGTAGCCCCACCCTCAGTATCCCCAAACACAGTTTACAGTGGGCCGTCCTCGGGCATTGCCGGCCCGGCTTCTTGGCGCTCCTTGGTTGCAAACGATATTCCCTCTTTAGATGCCTCAAAAATTACCACGGGTGTATTGCCACTTTCTTTGGGTGGAACAGGAACATCCTTAACAGCAGTAAACGGAGGTATGGTTTATTCAGGATCAAGTGGATTTGGAATAACATCCGCCGGCACAAGCGGTCAGGTATTGCAAAGCAACGGAACTTCAGCTCCAACGTGGGTTTCTCCTAGTTTCCTTCCTTCCGGAATAAGCGGACAAACCTTGCGGCACGATGGAACCGGATGGCTTGCGAACTCGTTTTTATTCAATGACGGAACTAAAATCGGTGTGGGTACAACATCTCCGCCTACACTGATGTCCATTTCTACAGGTTTTGCACCGCTTTATTCTACCATTCTCAGCAGTGCAGCGACTACAAATTCTACAACACTGGGAGGAATTTATTTTGCTGACACGCAGTTACCGGGTACTGCCCAGGCCGGGATTTACGGCTATCGAGACGGTGCTTCGTCTTCAAGTTCAGATTTGCCGACACGACTTTCTTTTTACACAACCTCCGATGGTAGTTCTGCAACAACAGAAAGAGTGAGAATTGATAATACCGGTAATGTGGGAATTGGCGATGGTATTAATGGTGGAGTGAGTAGTCGTTTTTTTGTTTCAGATGCAACTTCCAATCGATTAGTAAGTTTGATTCAGTCCGAGACGGGAAGTACATCGACTACACTAATAGGCGGAACCCTCGGCCTGAAGGTTGGAATAAGCTCTGATGGTACTGAACAAAAGACTGGGATTAGTGCTGTTGTGACGGGAAGCGGAACCGGTCAGCAAAACGCACTTTTTGGAGAAGCACAAGGATCTGGCACAGGAAGTTGGAACCGTGGCGTTGTAGGGGCAGCATCGAATAATACGAATAGTAATGTCGGTGGAGATTTTTTTTCAAATGGTAATTCAGGGACTAATACCGCGATTCGTGCTACAACAGGGGGAACTCAGGCCTCTTCAAAATTTGGACTCTATATCAGTTCCTCAGGTGCAGGGACCCGATATGGCGTTTACACGGTTGGTGAGGATATAAATTATTTCAGCAATAAACTTGGAATAGGAACAACATCTCCGGGTGCGACACTTCACGTCGCAGGTACTGCACGCATAACATCTTTAATTGGACCCGGAACTGTAATCGCCGATGCTTCGGGAAACCTGAGTGTTGCAACAGGCGGAACAACCACCGGTTCCGGTACTCAAAATTACGTTGCACGATGGACATCTGGTTCCACTTTAGGAACAGGTGTGTTAATGGATGACGGAGTAAATGTTGGGATAGGTGCAACCTCCACGTCTGACATGCTTGGAAAATTAACAGTAAGAAAATCGGTTTCTACTGTTGATGGAACAAGCGGCGTTTTTATTGATCTTATTAATGATGCCGTTAATACTGCAGGGACTTTAACGGGAATTCGGTTTTCTAATTATCCGGCTAATACAACTAATCCCTATTTACCGGGCGGAATTGTTTGGAAATCCGATGGGGGAACCTTTGGTCGAGGCGATATTTGTTTCGTTACAGGTACAACAGGTGGTGCTGCAAATGTAAATACGAACACAAGAATGGTAATTTCATCTGTCGGTAATATTGGTGTCGGAACCGTAAGCCCAGCACGTAAATTACACGTCGTAGATGGCGGAACTTCCGGGGCTACCCCAGATGGAAATTCAATTGCAGTTTTTGAAGATAATGCAAACAGTTATATTAGTTTGCTGACCGCGTCTGCTAATGAAAATGGAATTCTGTTTGGAAACTCGAGTAGCAGTCAGGATGGCGGAATTATTTTTAATAATACAGCTAACGCACATGGTTTACAATTTCGTACAAATGGAAACCAGACACGAATGGTAATTACTTCCGGAGGTTATGTTGGAATTGGAACAACCTCCCCCGCAGCCGGTCTTGTTGTTAGTGGAACTGGATTATGGAGCAGCGCCATCGGTTTGGAAAATACTGCCTCAGCGATGGAATGGAGAATGTCTGTTGACAATAATAAAATATTTGGAGTCAGTAAGGTTACAGGAACAACGTTTACACCGTTTCAGTTATTTTCCGATGGGCAAGTCGAGTTTCCGAATTCATCTGGATTGACTCGCTTACGAATTTTGGATAACGGAAATGTGGGTATCGGAACCTCGGCGCCGGGTCAAAATCTTGACGTAATTGGTCGGTTGAAGTTTCGTTCTGATGGATCATCAAGTGCAGGGTTTTGGTTAACTGACAACACGGGAAATGAAAATGTCTTCAGTGGACTTACCAACATAAATTCCACTGACTCATGGGGTATTTGGTCAGGAAATGCATGGCGATTAACAGTTTCCAATTTGGGGGAAGTTGGTATTGGAATTGGTTCAAATGCTCCATCTGCACGGCTGGATGTCAGGACAAATACTGCTAGTGCTAAGACTATTTACGGCGAAAATTTTTTCAGTGGAACATGGGACGGTTATGGGGTTTACGGACAGTCAACCAACAACCCTGGATATGGATTTGGAGTTTATGGTTCGGGTTCTTACAGGGGTGTATATGGAGTTTCTGATGGAACAACTTACACGGGAGGTACCATTGGAGTTTATGGTAGTGCTTTAGGTACCGCAGGTACTAGATATGGGGTTTTTGGTTACGCTCAAGGGGGCACTACAAATTACGGTGTATATTGCAATGGAAACGGTGCTTACACCGGTACGTGGAGTCAAGTTTCAGATA
The DNA here is from genome assembly GCA_900299295.1 of Bacteroidota bacterium. Classification (GTDB taxonomy): domain Bacteria; phylum Bacteroidota; class Bacteroidia; order B-17B0; family Aurantibacillaceae; genus AM-1111. The sequence goes on along the minus strand of OMJH01000013.1, from coordinate 7,470 downwards.
GTAAATTCAAGGAAAATATTCTTCCGTTTAATGGAGCACTTTCCAAAGTTCTTTTACTTGAGCCGAAATCGTATAATTTAAAATCCAAAGAATTCGATTTCATGGGTTTCAATTCTAGTAAACAAATCGGATTAATTGCTCAAGAGGTTGAAAAAGTTTTTCCTGAGCTGGTGGAAGATGCTGTCCATCCGGGCCCAACTGATCCGAAAACCGGAAGAACCACCGGCGAGGAAATCCACTTTAAATCGATGAATTATATTGGGCTTACACCTATCCTTGTTCAGGCCATAAAAGAGCAGCAATCTCAAATTGAAGAGCTTAAAAAGCAAATTGAAGAGCAAAACAGAAGGATACAGCAATTGGAAAAAAGAAAATAATTTTTCAATCCTTCAATGAAAAAGTACTTCACATACTATATTGTTTTTCATTGCATGGTATTTTTTTGTAGTAATGCCCAATCCCTCGATCGTCAAGTTATTAATTCCAACGGTGGTAGCGGAAATGCAGGTGCAAATTTTAAGGTGGATTTTAACGTGGGTGAGCCCGTTATCGTAACAGGAACTAACGCCAATGGGATTTACACGCAGGGATTTTTACAACCCGATACAGTTTTCACTTCTACAGGTACATTTTCAATTAACATTTTCTTTGGCACTGAATCCTGTACCAACGCCGGCGATGGTTTCATTTACGCTAATCCTGTAAACGCCATAGGCCCGGTTACCTGGTCGTGGTTGCCAACGCTGGATACAACCTCCACGCTTACAAACATACCTGCGGGAACCTATATTCTCACCGCTTCCGATACTGCGGGTAACACCGTAAATGATACCATCGTAATTCCCGTTTCAACTATTCCGTGTGATCTCGATTTTTACAACGGTTTAACACCCAATAACGATGGTAAAAACGATGTTTTCTACATCGGTAATATTGATAAATATCCCACAAATGAATTTTACGTTTTTAATCGCTACGGAATAAAAGTATGGGAGGGCATGAATTATGACAATGTCAATGTTGTTTTTGTCGGAAAAGATAGTAATGGTTCGGATCTGCCTCCTGCCACTTATTTTTATATATTAGTGATCGAAGGCGGACAACGAAAAGGATGGCTGGAATTATTAAGATAGTAGCGCTATGAAGAAAATTATTCTGTTTGTTTTTCTTGTTGCGGTTTTCATAACCAAAGCCCAGCAGGATCCGCAGTATAGCATGTACATGTTCAATCAACAGGCGATTAATCCTGCCTATGCCGGAAGTAAAGATGCAATCAGTACGACGCTCATTGCGAGAAATCAGTGGACAACCTTTATCGGTTCTCCAAAAACTTCAGTGCTAAGTATTCATGCTCCCATCCGAAAGAAGTTTATTGGTCTGGGTGGTTATGTTTACGCCGAAACGCTTGGTCCGAAAAAAACAACAGGTGCATATGGAACTTATTGTTATAGGAAAGCAATTGGAAACGGAAATCTCGCTATAGGCATTGGAACAGGAATATTAAATTATAATTTTAATTGGAATGCAATAAATTTCAAAGATCAGGGAGATATTAATAGCTATTATCAAACCAACAACAAAACAGTTTTTGATTTCACCGCAGGTGTTTATTATCACGACAATTCATTTTATGCCGGATTGAGCATGACGCACCTGAATGGTGCAGTGTTGTTCGAACATATTTCAACCGATTCAACTGATTTTTTTGCTGATTACCGATTGAAACGTCATGTTTTTTTTACCATTGGAAAAGGATTTAAAGTCAATCAGGATTTAATTATTAACCCATCCGCTGTGGTAAAGTATTACGGAACCAATCTTCCCTCAGCAGATTTAAACATCAATTTTAATATTAAGAAAAAAGTATGGGCCGGCATTTCCTATCGTTTTTCTTATGGAATGGTAATACTCACGCAATACAACGTTACGGATCATTTTAAAATTGGATATAGTATCGATGCGGGAAGAAACCGTATTGGAAGGGCGGGCGGATTGTCTCATGAAATTTTAATCGGATATAATTTCGATATTTATCATTCTAAAATTATTTCACCACGGTTTCTATAGTAGCTCATGAACCTGACCCGATTGACCTTTATTGGTTTGTTTTTAATTTCCATATTCGGATATTCTCAAATTGAACTTGCAAATTCGTACTTCAATAGTATGGATTATCATCAAGCATTGCCTTTATATTTAAAAGCGTATAAGAAAAAGAAAAATCAGGATAACATTGGAATTCTTATTAAAATCGGTGATTGTTATCGGTTAATGAAAGATTATAGTAATTCAGCAACCTATTACAGGCTTGCCATTTCTAAAGGAACTACTGATCCTGATGTTTTTTTGCATGACGGCATGATATTGAAATCTACCGGTAATTATGAAGAAGCTGAAATTCAGTATAAGCGTTGCCTCGAATTGAGGCCGGGCGATTTATTGGCAATTAACGGACTGTTGAGTTGTAGTGAAATAAAAAAGTGGAGGTTAAGACCAAAAGAATACGATATTAATAACTTGAATAATATTAATACAAGGAAATCTGAATTTTCACCGGTAATTTGGAAGGATCGTCTGGTTTTTGTTGCTGAAAGAGATAATGATTTGATTAATTTTTCAACCTATGAATTTAATGGCCAACCATTTTTGAATGTGTTTTCTACTACGCTGGAAGATGAACGCGGAGGAAAAGTCACAGAATTCTCAAAAAAATTAAACACTAAATATCATGATGGCCCTGTGAGTTTTTCAAAAGATGGCAATACCATTTTCTATACCCGGGTAAAATATCATGCAGATCGTAAAAACAAGGAATTTGTGAATCGCGCCAAGATTTATTACTCAGAGATGAAAGGCACACATCCGAAAAAAGAAACGATGCTCACTTTCGACAGTGATAATTATTCCATTGCACATCCCAGTATTTCTGCCGACGGAAATCGTTTGTTTTTTTCCTCCGATAAACCTGGAGGATTCGGTGGATTTGATATTTATGTCAGTACAAAATCTGAAACTGGCTGGGGTGAGCCCGTTAATTTGGGCCCCGATATTAATACCATCGGTAATGAGGAATTTCCATTTATTCGTGAGGATAGCATATTGTTTTTTTCTTCAGATGGTTTGCCGGGCTTTGGTGGACTGGATATTTTCAGCGCCAAAGAATACACCGGAAAATGGATTCTGCGTCGCAATGAGGGAGTGGGTATCAATGATTTCACGGATGATTTCGGAATATTTTTTCTCGCTGATAAATCAGGTTATTTTTCATCCGATCGTCCGGGAGGCAAAGGTTCGGATGATATTTACAGATTTTCTTTCGTAGATAAGTCAACAGAAGTTAGCGGGTATGTTCTAACGGCTCTCGATACTTCAAAACCGGCTTCGGAACATAAAATTGTTCTTCTGGATTCTGCAGGAAATGTGATTGCAAAAGGAAGTACGGACAAGCGCGGATTTTTCAAGTTTGATAACCTGGAATCTTCGAAAAATTACATGGTGATGATGGATGAAAATGATCCTGGCTTTTCTGATTATCCAAGATATTATTATGCAGATAAGTATGGGAAAATAATGCGGATTACAAAAGAAGGGGAGAATTCCAAATTCGTATTTAATTATTTGCCGGTTCGCCCAAATTCTTTATCTGAGCTTGAGGCAGACGATGATATAACACTTGCGGGTAATGTAGTTTTCAATAACGGAAAATTAACTGCCTTAGGAAACGTGAAACTTGTGTTGAAAGACGAGCACGGGCACGTGCTGAATGAAACCATCACAACGGAAACAGGATCCTTTGTTTTCCGAAAATTACCGGCCGGTACAAATTATGTGATTGAAATGAGTGATGAAGATGTAGACTTGCCTGCGGGAGGCAAAATTTCAATAACAAATAAAGAAGGTAAAGTGTTGAAATCAATCAGCCGTGATGAAAAAGGAGTTTTTCAAATGAAGATTCTGGCTCAGGAAAAGAATTTTATTCAAGAAATGAGTGCAGATGATAAAGATTTAGTGATGGACTTGTCCGGAGTTGCATTAAATCCAAATAAAGAAATTTTAAAGGGTACAAAAGTATTTTTATTAGATGAACTGGGGAACAAAATTGCAGAAACAACAACAGGCCCAGATGGGTCTTTTACGTTTAAAAACTTGCCTTCATCCAAGAATTATCTTATTTCGTTAGATGTGGATGATCCATCGCTAAGTCAGTACGACAAACTTTATATTGCCGATAAAAAAGGAAATATAATTCGTGAGTTGCATCGTTTAAATGATTTTAAATATCATGTTTTGGCTTTTGAAAAGTTCACAATGGCTGAAATGTATGTAGAGGATACGTGGCTGGTTGCTGAAAATATAAACGTGGTCAATAAAAAAGGCAGCAATAAGAATCCAAAAGAAAATAATACAAATACAAAAGATCAGATTAAACAAAATAATGTAGTTGTAAAAGAGAAAGAGGTAAATATGGATAGTGTTGCGATTGTAAAGAAAAAGGAGACAAAGAAAGACAGTGTGGTAATTGTGAAACAGAAAGAGGTAAAGAAGGATAGCGTTGTGGTTGTTATGAAAAAGGAGACCAAGAAAGACAGTGTGGTAGTTGTGAAACAAAAAGAGGTAAAGAAGGATAGTGTTGTGGTTGTAAAGAAAAAGGAAGCAAAGAAAGACAGTGTGGTAGTTGCGAAACAGAAAGAAAATAAAAAGGATATTTCTGGTCCTTCATCAAGCTCAGTAGATTGTAAAAGCAGACAATATACAGAACCTGAATTAGCATTAGGTGATAGTCTTGTTTCCTTCGAGATCATTTACTTTTCCTACGAAAAATATGAGTTGGACGAAAAGTCACGGCAGATACTGGCAACGGCTTTTGACTTGTTGAAGAAAAATAAGGCGTACAGGATTGAAATTGATGCGCACAGTGATTCCCGCGGGTCCGATAAAATCAACTTGTGGTATTCCAAGGTAAGAGCAAAAAATGTTGCAAACTATTTTAATTCTCGAGGAATTTCGGCTACTCGGATAACTTACCGTGGAAACGGTGAATTAAAATTGAAGAATTTATGTTGTGACGATTCAGGTTGCAGTGAAGAACTTCATTCCTTGAACCGTAGAGCAGAACTTCGGATTATTTTAACAAAAAAATAATTTGGCACATTATTCGCTTTTTGTATTTTAAATGGTTAACAATGAAATCAATTTATTCTCAAAAATGGTTATTTTATATAATACCATTTCTCCTTTTCAGCTATTTTAATCAAGCACAGCATGCCGAATTTAACTACGGTAATCGCTGGCGTTTGGGATTAAATGTGGGAAACATAAAGCTTTTCAGTGATTTGAGCGATAATAAACCCGGTAGTGCGGGAGGTTTTACAATTGAAAAGGGATTTACAAATGATTCTAAAAGCGTTTTAGGTTTTGATCTACGCTATAGATTTTTAGGGGGATCTGCAACCGGTTTAGATACCCGGGTGAATACTTATGTCCAAAATAACGAAGCGCTGAATGGAATAAACAATACTGCAGCTAATTATACTTCTGTTGGTTACTTTTTTAATAATTACCGAACGACAATAATTGCAAACGATCTCGAATTAAAAGTTGGTTTCAATCGATTGTTAGAGCGAAAGCGTATTCATTTGTATTTCTGGGGCGGGGCAGGACTAACCTATTTTAATACTAAAGTAGATGCGCTTCATTCCGGTTCAGTATATGATTTCTCTTCATTAGATACAACGGGAGGTTCAGTTCCTTCCTCTCAACTTTCCTTATTTGATGGAAAATACGAGACTGATGCCAATGGCAATTCAGGAGTGGGGAAGCTTAAATTTGGACCAACTTTCGGGTTTGGAATCGGATATAAATTCACACGCCATTTTTCATTGATTTTTGAAAGCAAGCTTAATTTCCCGGGATCTGATTTAATGGATGGAGAAAATAGTTTTCAGAAAGCGAATCCATGGTCAGCGACCAACGATTATTTACGTTATTCTACTCTTAAATTTTTATTCACATTAGGTCGTGGTTCTTCATCTGCATCTAACACAAATTCAAATCCAAACAACTACACCAACGTAAACACTGCGCCGCCCGATGTTATTATTGTTTCACCTTCCCAAAATCCCTACACTTCACCCGTAAACAACGTTCAGATTTACGCTACGGTTAAAAATGTTTCTACCGCTGCGGGAATTTCGGTGCAGATAAATGGTATACCTTTTTCCAATTTCAATTATACACCTTCTTCCGGTGCGCTCAGTTTTTCCACCTTCTTGCAAAGTGGTGCAAACACAATTGTTATTCGCGGGACAAACAATTATGGTTCGGATGTGGAGACATTAGTTGTGAACTGGAACCAAGTCAGCGATGTTCGTCCACCTGTTGTAACTATTTACAACCCCGTAAATAATTCTACAGTTCAGTCTACTCAGATAAATGTTACCGGTAATGTGAAAAATGTTTCATTTCAAAATCAGGTAAGCGTGAACGTGAATGGTACGATTATAAATAATTTTTCGTTTAATCCTTCTAACGGAGATGTTGCTTTCGCTGCGAATTTGCTTCAGGGAAATAATACAATTACAATTTCCGGAACCAATCAATACGGCAACGATTCAAAATCTGTTTTTGTTTATGTAAACGCCGGTTTTACTGCCCTTCAGAAACCGGTCATAACCATTCTCAATCCGCCAAATCCCGGCTACGTATCTTCAGTCTCAACTTTTACTTTTAATGCAACAGTTACTAACGTGCAGTCAGCTAATCAAATTGTATTGCAAGTAAATGGTTCAGCAGTTCAAAATTTCAATTTTAATTCTTCTAGCGGACTTGTTTCTTACGTTGCCAATTTACAGACAGGTTCAACTGGATTTTTTATCTCCGCCACAAACGCCGCCGGAAGTGATAGTAAATACAGTAATGTTTTGTATTCTTCGCCCGGCAATCCTCCGGTCGTTACTTTTTTAACACCATCTTCTAGCCCTTATACAGCAACCGCGTCGGGCTTCAATCTACAGGCGCAGGTAACGAATGTATTGAGTAAAAATAACATTGTTGTACTCGTGAACAATGTTGCTACTTCAAATTTTACATTCAATGGAATTACAAAGTTGTTAAACTTACCGCTTACACTTGTAAACGGAAATACAGTTGTTGCAATAACAGGCACCAATAATTTCGGTTCCGATTCAAAAAGCGTCACACTAATTTATTCAAATCCATCGTCTGGAAACGGAAACAATGACCCGATGATTACTATATGTCATTATCCTCCCGGCAACACATCCAATCCGCAAACTATAACGATTCCGCAAAGTGCATGGCCCGCGCATCAGGCACACGGTGACGTTATCGGAGGAAATTGTTCAAGCAACAATGGCAATGGCAACGGCAATGGCAACGGCAACAATGATCCAATGATTACGATATGTCATTATCCTCCCGTCAACACATCCAATCCGCAAACCTTAACGA
>OMJH01000012.1 GCA_900299295.1 Bacteroidota bacterium | reverse complement strand
TAGCAATTACGAAGAAATACAGCAAAAATATATGCTGCACATTCAAAAAACGTTTGAGGTGATGAAGTTTTCAGCTGCTGATGCGCAACGCTTTTCTAAAATAGCTTATCGAATTGAAAAAGAGCTCGCCCTTTGTTCAATGAGCAATATTGAATTACGAAATGTTGAAAAACAGTATAATAAACTAGCCTTTTCTCAAATTCGTAAAATTGCACCGGCTATTCCTTTTGATGCGTATTTTGCCTCATTAGGAATTAAAAATCCGGATTCAATAATTGTTCAGCAGCCTGATTTTTACAAACGGCTTTCTTTTTTAGTAGATAGTATTCCATTAGCCGATTGGAAAATTTATATGCGATGGTATTTTGTTCACGAGCTCCAGCCGTATTTGTCGGATGACCTGGTAGATGAAAATTTTAATTTTTACGGGAAGGTGCTGAGCGGAAAAACTGCATTGCAGCCCCGGTGGAAACGTGCTGTTGCCCTAGTAGATCTAGCGATGGGGGAAGCGCTTGGGAAACTTTTTGTGGAGCGACATTTTAACCAGCAGGCGAAACAGCGCGTGAATGTAATGGTGGACAACCTGATTGCAGCTTTTAAAGATCGCATTTCATCACGGCAATGGATGAGCGAATCAACAAAAAAGGCGGCTATTCTGAAATTAGATATGGTGGTTAGAAAACTTGGATTTCCGGATGAATGGAAGAATTACAGCGCAATGAAGGTTACAGCTGCTCCGTTGGCAAAAAATATAATGGAGGTTTACCGTTGGAAAATGGCGGATATGCTTTCAGATTTGAATAAATCACCTGATAAAAAAAAGTGGGGGATGAGTCCGCCAACCGTAAATGCCTACTATAACCCTTCTACTAATGAAATAACCTTTCCAGCCGGAATAATGCAACCACCGTTTTTTGATCCATCTGCAGATGATGCTTTTAATTATGGTATTATGGGTGCTGTAATCGGACATGAATTGACCCATGGTTTTGATGATGAGGGATCAAAGTTTGATGGAGAAGGTAATTTTTCCGCTTGGTGGGAAACGAAGGATGTAGAGAAATTTGAATCACTCACGCAACCACTCGTTCGTCAGTTTAACAATTATGTAGCAATTGATACCTTTCATGTTAAAGGCCAGTTAACGCTTGGCGAAAATATCGCTGATTTGGGCGGTTTAACCATGGCCTATTATGCCTATAAAAAATCACTTGGCAATAAAAAATCTGATATCAGGGAAGGTTTTTCAGGCGAACAACGGTTTTTTCTCGCATGGGCACAAGGTTGGAGGAGCAAAATGCGTGATAATTACTTGAAACAAATGGTGGCAACAAATCCACATGCTCCTGCAAATTTCAGGGCCTCAGGTCCGTTAAGTAACATGCCTGAGTTTCATGAAGCTTTTCAGGTTAAGGAAGGCGATGCAATGTTCAGGGCAGGAATCGACAGAGTTGAAATTTGGTAGAGTTTATGAAGAAGCCCTCGTTTGATGAAATATATATGGAGCTGGCGCAAAATCTTGCGCAGCGATCGCATTGCGTGAAAGCACAGGTGGGTGCAGTTTTAACGAAGGACACAAGAATTGTTTCGCTGGGCTATAATGGGCCACCCGCAGGAACACATAATTGCGACATCGAATGGCCCGGAATCGGTTGTCCGCGCGATAGTAAGGGGAGCTGTTCTTTGGCACTACATGCAGAGCAAAATGCAATTTTATATGCTTCAAAGAATAATGTTTCAATAGAAGGTGCGACATTATATGTGACGCTTTCGCCTTGTATTTCCTGTGCCCGTGTGATTTTTACTATGGGCATACGCAAAGTAATTTTTTTAAATTCTTATGCTAGTTATAAAGGCCTTCTAACAGATGAAGGGGTAGATTTTCTACGCAAATTCGGCGTTGATGTTGAGCAATTTGCTTTAAAATCCTAACATGCTAAAATTTTATTCACTTGTATTTTATATTTGTTTTATAGGTTTAGCGGTAAGTAATGCCCAAACTTCAACCACAGCCGGAGGGGCTCAAAAAACAGAAAATAAAAAAAACTCACCATCAAATGAAAGAGAAAAACGTAAGGCAGATAAAAAGAAATGGAAAGAGGCAAGGCTAAAAAAGCGTGCCGAGGAGAAAATGATTCGCGATCATCATAAGAGGATTCAGACAAAAGCTGTGAATAAGCGAATGAAGAAATCAAAACGTAAAGCAAATAGGAATAACGAAAACAAACGCGAATTTTTTCTTATTCGCTGGTTTTCAAAAAAATGATTTTTATCGCTAATGCCTTAATTCTGAATTTTTCAAAATTAAATTCTTGAGTTTTTTAGATTGCTATTTCTTTAAATCGGGTATAATTAATTGGAAAAAGATATTTTTTAGTTAAGTTATTTATTTTCAGCTAATTAAAAATAAAATAAAAAATTCTTGTGAATGATTTTAAGGTTAGTTAAATTTACTCGCTAAATAATGTTAAAGTACTTAATTTCTGTATATGAAGTTGAATAAGATTTTCGCCGCAATAATTGCCTTACTGGCAATTCAGTTTTCTGTTTTTTCTCAAGCAGGAATCAAGGTTACTGTCACTGATCAAAAAACAAAGGAGACCGTTCCGTATGCAACGGTTGTGGTGTTTTTAAACGGTGTTCAGGCCGGAGTTCAGAATACTGATTTTGATGGTGTGGCAGTAATTAAGCCGTTAACACCCGGTAAGTACAGTGTAAAGGTTAATTTCTTGGGGTATCAAACAAAAGAAATTAAGGACATTCCCGTTGGGGAAGGTAAAACAGTGGCACTTGATATAGCCATTACCAATGAAGAAGGTGTTAAGTTGGACGAAGTTCAGGTGGTTTCTTATGTTGTTCCGTTAGTTGACCCGGACACAAAGACCGGCACAACCATCACGAGGGAACAGTATCAAGCTATGGCTACAAAAAATATCAATTCAGTAGCTTCTACTTCTGCAGGTGTGTATCAATCAGATGAAGGTGCATCCCTGAATATTCGAGGCATGCGTTCAGGCGGTACCCAATATTTCGTAGACGGTGAACGTGTGATAGGTGGAAATGCAGTTCCTCAGTCAAGCGTTGAACAAGTTGCTGTAATTCTTGGGGGATTGCCTGCGAGTTATGGTGATGCAACAGGAGGGGTAATTTCGATTACAACACGTGGCCCACAGAGTAAATTTTTTGGAGCTGTGGAAGGAATTTCATCCCAATTTACAGATGCATACAATTACAACTTTTTAGGTTTTAGTGTTGGAGGACCATTAATTTCCAAAAAGGATACCAGTACCGGCGCTAAGAAACCTGTTTTAGGCTTCATCCTTTCAGGCCAGGGAACCATTGAAAAAGATGCGGATCCATCAGCGATTGGAATTTACCGCGTAAAAAAGGATGTGCTCAGCAAACTGGAAGAACAACCACTTCGACCATCTGTTACCGGAACGGGTGTTAACCGAAACGCTGAATTTTTGACAATGAATGACCTTGAGAATGTTAAGGCTCGTGAGAATGTGGCTCAACGTAATTTTGTCTTGAATGGCAAATTAGATTTTAAACCAACTAACAATTTAAATCTCACCTTCGGTGCCGCGTACGATTATAATAGCGGTCATGGTTTTGTTTATGAATATTCTCTTTTGAACCCGGTAAATAACCCTCAGCAAATTTCCTCTACTTTTAGAACTTATGCCAGAATAACACAGAAATTCGGAAACGCAAGCAGCAAAGACGAAAAATCGTCCTCAACTATAAAAAATGCATTTTTCACAGCGCAAATAGGCTATACGGCCACAAAATCTACAACGCAGGACGATTCGCATAAAAAGAATTTCTTTGATTATGGTTATATCGGTCAATTTGAACAAACAAAAGCGCCAACCTATGTATATCAAACCCGTACTATTAATGATGGGTCAGGAAACTATGTGCCTGTATCTGCCTATTACCAAAGTGGATTTAGCGATGTTTCATTAAGCTTTAATCCGGGCAACGTAAATCCCCTTGGAACAAATTATACCCAACAAGTGTATGATTTTTTGAATAACGATGTACGAAACTATTTTGATATACAACAGAATTTAGGATTATTCAATGGAGACCGCCCTTTGGATATTTACAACTTGTATTCTTGCACCGGTAGACAATACAACGGGTGGTCAACTTCAAATACAAGCCAATTCAGAGGTACTGCAAGTTTTTCTGCTGATATAAAGAACCATGCCATCCAAATTGGTTTGGAATATGATCAGCGTACATCGAGAGCCTACAGCCTTTCTACTATTGGCTTGTGGACAAGGATGCGTCAATTGGTTAACTTACATACCACTGAATTAGATACCACCAATCCAATATTGAATCAGGATCTTTCCGGTTCTGTTTTATATTATGATTACAGCCGAAAATATAACAGTTCGTTACAAACGGCATTTTCAAAGAATTTGCTGCAGGCCTTGGGACTTCCTGAAAACTACAATGGCTGGGTAGACATTGATAATATGGCTCCATCAACATTTAATATTAATATGTTCAGTGCAGAGGATTTAATGCTATCAGGAGCCGCTCCAATTGTTTCTTTTTATGGTTATGATCATCATGGGAATAAATTAACTGGCAGTGACATTACTGACCCGACTACCTATTTGAACGGAAGGGATAAACAGGGGTATCGTACTTATGCTCAAGGCGCTTTCCGTCCGGTATACATGGCCGGTTATATTCAGGATAAATTTGATTTTAAGGATATGAAATTCAACGTTGGGATTCGCGTAGATCGTTATGACGCCAACCAAAAAGTGTTGAAGGACAAGTTTTTATTCAAAGAAGCAAAAACAATTGCTGAGGTAGATAATCTTGGGTCACATCCGGCAAGCCTTCCTACAGATGCTGTTGTTTATGTTGATGATCCGGTAAATCCTACTAAAATTGTAGGGTATCGTGTTGGGAATGTTTGGTACAACAATGCCGGTACGGAAATTCCTGATCCAATTGTTTTGGCGCAGGCAACCACTAACGGTACAATTGCCCCCTATTTGTTAAATCCAACTTCCTCATCAGTATTTGAAGCCTCTGCCTTTAAGGATTACAAGCCTCAAATAAATGTAATGCCGCGATTGGCGTTCTCATTTCCTATATCAGATGTAGCAAACTTCTTCGCTCATTATGATATTTTGGTACAACGTCCGACCGAAGCACAACGTATTGATTTAACTGATTACGAATTTATTTTTAATAACACAGGTAATCCCCTTAATAATCCGGATTTAAAACCAACCAAAACAACAGATTATGAATTAGGATTTACCCAAATTTTAAATGAAAAGAAAAATTCTGCGTTAAAGATTACTGCCTATTATCGTGAAAATCGTGATATGATTAACATTATTCGTGTTTCTCAGGCTTATCCGAAAACATATTTAACCTATTCTAATATTGATTTTGGTACTACGAAAGGCTTTCAGTTTGAATATGATTTGAGAAGAACAGGCGGTGTTTCTCTGACTGCTAACTACACATTACAATTTGCTGATGGCTCAGGCTCTAACTCAGGTGGAAACTACAACCTTGCAAACTCAGGATTTCCTAACCTGCGAGTTACTCTGCCTCTTGATAACGATATCCGTCATCAGTTCACCACAAATTTTGATTACCGTTTCGGAGAAGGTACGGATTATCGAGGGCCTGTTGTTACCAGCAAAAAGAAAAATAAAACAATTCAAATTCTTAAGAATGTTGGTGGTAACGTAGTTTTACGAGCCGGTTCAGGTACGCCATACACACGTCAGTCTTTCCCAACACCTGAGGCAGGCGGAGGTGGAAACAAGGGGTCGATCGTAGGACAAGTAAACGGTTCTTATAAGCCATGGCAATTCCGTACCGATTTACGTATCGATAAAAACATAGAATTGGAATGGGGAAAACAAAAAGATGGGGATAAAAAGAAACAAGCCAATCTTAATGTTTATTTACAGGTTTTGAATTTATTTAATCGTAAAAATGTTATTAATGTTTACGGATTCACCGGCAATCCCAACGATGACGGATATCTGGCCTCACCGTTTGCCCAGCAAAACATCAACGTTCAGAATAGCCCTCAATCTTTTGCTGCACTATATAGCGTTAAGGTGAACAATCCAAATAATTACAGTCGTCCACGTGTAATCCGAATCGGATTGCAACTTGATTTTTAATCTATTTTTTGATCTTAAATGTTGAATAAAAAAAATATTATGCTAACAGTTATGAAAAGAAAGTTTGTTTTCTCCGTGTTGGGAATCGCTGTTTCCACAATCGGATTTTCCAAGGAAATTCCGGGTTTTGGGCAGCGCAACAAAGGGAATAACGTTACCACCGATAATGTTGAAAAGGTGATGGCTGCATGTTCAACCCCATCAGGCGCGGCGCAACTTGATATAAATAACGTACGAACCATAATTTATACCGGTGGTGATATGTGGTGGGATTTGAATAGTAACCCTTACTATAGAATTCCAAAAGATGGAATTGCGAACTCATTATTTTCAGGTTCTCTTTGGCTGGGCGGGCTCGATGCGGGTGGGCAGCTGAAAGTTGCTGCGATGACCTATAGACAATCAGGTGTAGATTTCTGGCCCGGTCCTCTTGATACTGTTAATACATCTACAGATCAGTCAATTTGTAATCAATACGATAAGATTTTTCAAATCAGTCGAAGCGATGTTGATACATTTCTTAACTATCAGGTTGTAACGTCAAATATGAGTGCATGGCCGGGTAATGGAGATGTTTCAAAGAACCAGGGAAAATTTCTTGCACCCTTTCAGGATGTTGATGGTGATGGAATTTATACCCCGAGCATTGATTTTCCAGATTATGATGTTTATACAGAAGGTGTAGATCCAAGTACTGGAAAATGTAAACATAAATTATTTGGTGATAAAACCTTGTGGTGGGTTTTTAACGATAAAGGTGATGTTCATACCGAAACCGGAGGACTTGCGATGGGCGTTGAAATTCGCGGTCAGGCCTTTGCGTTTAAAACCGACAATGAAATTAATGACATGACCTTTTACAGTTACGAAATTATTAATAGGTCTTCTTTTTCTTTAACTCAAACGTACATGACCGTTTGGAATGATGCTGATTTGGGATGCTATACTGATGACCTTGTTGGTTGTGATGTAGGCCGTGGTTTAGGATTTATATTTAATGGAGATGGAATTGATGAAGATTGCGGGGGTTCTGCGGGTTATCAAAATACTCCTCCGTCGATTGGCTGTGATTTCTTTCAGGGCCCTTTGGCTGATCCTGGTGATGGTATTAATAATGATCGGGATTCAATCTATGATTCACTAACCGGAATTGCTTTGGGCCCGAATGTCGATGAAATTGGTGAGCAATGTATTATGTCTGGTTTCTTTTATTATAATAATAATATTGGTAACTATCCGCCTCCAACATTAAATCCATCCAACGCCTCTCAATTTTATGGATATATGACAGGGTTTTGGCGTGATGGTTCACCATTTACTTATGGAGGAACCGGTTATAACAGTGGAGGCGCACCATGTAAATTCGTTTTCCCCGGAAATACCGATCCGGGAGGATATGGAACCGGAGGAACAGCTCAGGCTCCTTGGTACTCTTATTCACCTCCAAGCGGACCCGCAGTTGACCAACCGGCCGATAAGCGTTTCCTCCAGTCTGCAGGGCCCTTCACACTTCAGCCGGGAGCCGTTAACTACATTACCTTTGGTATGCCATGGGCAAGAACCACAACTTTAAATAGCCCGTGGTCTTCTGTTCAATTATTATTGTCTGCTGACGATAAAGCCCAGGCTTTGTTTGATAATTGTTTTAATGTTATCAATGGACCGGATGCACCTGATATGACTGTGCAGGAACTGGATAAAGAGTTAATTATCTATTTATCTAACAAACCGACATCCAATAATTATAATGATGAATACAATGAAATTGATCCTACAATCAATCCTCCCTTAACAATATCTAATCTTGACAAAAGTTATGACTTTGAAGGTTATATTGTTTATCAGCTGAAAGACGCTACTGTTAATGAGAATGACCTGTATAATCAGGATAAAGCGAGAATTGTGGCACAGTGTGATATTAAAAACGGATTTGCGAAGCTGATCAATTTTGAATACGACGCACCAATAGGTGCGGCAGTTCCCAAAGTTAAAGTTGAAGGTAGTGACGCGGGATTATTTAAATCATTTAAAATAACCTCTGATAAATTCGCTACAGGGAATTCTACCTTGGTCAATCATAAAACATATTATTATCTGGCTGTAGCCTATGCATTAAATCAATATGTTGAATACAAACCAGATCAACCACCTTCCTCTCTACAAGATTCCAGCGCTAATTATTATGGGCAGAAATTGCCATTCTTGCGTGGACGCAGAAACATTAAGAAATATACAGCAATCCCGCATATTCCTTCCGTTGAAGCAAGTGGGACTATTCAGAGTGCAGCATATGGTTCGGGTCCTAAACTCACCCGTTTGGAAGGTCAGGGCAATGGGGGAAATATTCTGGATCTTACAGCTCAGTCTGTTTCTGAAATTTTGGCAGCCGGTACTGGAAGAGTACTAACTCCTACTTATGATAATGGTAGAGGACCTGTTAAAGTAAAAGTTGTTGATCCGTTAAGTGTTCCTGACGGAGATTTCACCATAAAAATTTTAGGAGGAACATCTGCAGATCTTAAAACAGCTTCTGTTATTGATGCTAGTTTGGAAAATGATTCAATGTGGGTGTTGACATTTACACCTGCATCAGGTTCATCTTACTCCGGCCCAACAACAATTTTTTCAAATAAATCATTGAAGGTCGGAAATGAGCAGATAATACCTGAAATGGGACTTTCAGTCTATATTGAACAAGTTTCAGATCCCGGTGATGGTTCTGCAACTTTCGGACAATGCAGTAAGTCTGATTTGCTTGATTATTCAATTTCATTTTCTGACCCGACAAAACCGTGGTTGTCTTCTATCCCAGACGGTGAAGGTGCCAACAATTTTAGTAATTGGGTATTTTCAGGAAATTATGTAGATCCAATAAATCCCGCATGGAACGATTATACCAACTCTTCAAGTGGATTGGCAATTGATCCGGATCAGGTTTGGGAAAGTGTTTTAGGTGGAACTTGGGCACCTTATCGTGTGTGTGCACGGGCTAAAATTACAGGCGTAGAGGCTGGAATTTTGACAGCCCCTGCTTTTGAAAAATCGCCAATTACTATGTCAGGCGGAATGAATCTAAGAACTTTATCAAGCGTAGATATTGTAATAACTTCCGACAAAAATAAATGGACCCGCGCCTGCGTATTGGAAGAGAATAATATCCCGGCTGCGACTTTCCCCGCAAACGTTGAAAAATTGAGTTTACGTGGGGACGCTTCTGTTGATAAAAATGGTAACCCAGGAGATGGAATAGTAACCAGTGACCCTGACGACGCTGATTTTATCGGTGCAACTGGAATGGGCTGGTTCCCCGGATATGCAATCAACATTGAAACCGGTGAACGATTGAATATCGCTTTCGGAGAAAATTCAACCTATGGTTTAGACCATGGACGTGATATGATTTGGAATCCGACTTCAAATGAGTATTCAACCGGATTCAGTCCTGTCTTCGGGGGAATGCACTACATTTATGTTTTTGGACACAATGGTGATGGTGTGTGGCCTGCAGGCGATGCTATGCAGGGTAAGTTGAGGGATGTGCCTCGTTATGATTATGGACAGGCAATTTTCGATTTGCTAGCCAACGGAAATTCAGCTAAAAAAGCTGAGGTTTATAAGGATGCTATGTGGGTTAATATTCCAATAATTGATCAAAATTATTCGGCCATCAGTAAACCTTTCAAAAATCTTGAAATTCCTTGTGATGTTAAAGTAAGATTGAGAATAACAAAACCATATCGTTTTGGTTTTGCAACCCACCATTCACCATCAGCAACGTCAATCCCGTCCACTGCTACAGCGGCTTCAATGGTGGTTGATACTTCGCTAACTACTCCTCTGAATGGAAATATGCCAATGTATAAATTTAATACCGCGGATATTGCCGTACGAATTAACGATAATGAAACTGCTGTAAATGCTCTTGATTTAATTAACGTTGTTCCAAATCCTTACTATGGTACCTCAACGTATGAGGTTAGTCGTCTTGATAATAAGGTTAAAATTACCAACCTCCCTGAGAATTGTAAAGTTCGAATTTACACGCTCAATGGTACGCTTATCCGGACTTTTAACAAGGATAGTGATATTGCCCGAGATGGAAATAATTACCGTACATCTATTGATTGGGATTTGCGGAATCAAAAAGGAATTCCAATTGCAAGCGGACTCTATATTATCCATATTGATGCTCCAGGTATTGGTGAAAAAATTATCAAATGGTTTGGGGTGATGCGTCCATTCGATCTTCAATCTTATTAATCCAACAATTGTGTCAAAAATTATGAATACCCAAAATATTTATTTTAAAGGATTACTAGCCGCGTTGTCTATTTCCGTAGTAATTAATCTGAACGCAGGTAATCCGGAGCGAGCGGGACAAGCCGGTGCAACACAGCTACTGATTAATCCATATTCCAGGTCATCAGGAATGGGCGGAGCAAATACTTCCTATTGTCGTGGATTAGAAAGTCAGTACCTCAATGTAGCCGGATTGGCGCACACGCGTAAAACTGAGTTGCAGTTTGCCAGAACTGCTTGGTTAGTTGGCTCAGGGATCAACATTAATACTTTTGGATTTTCTCAACGAGTGGGTGAGACCGGAGCTATAGGATTAGGAATTATGGCATTAGATGGGGGAGATATTCCAATTACCACAGAAGCTCAGCCTGAGGGTGGCTTAGGAACTTTTACTCCGCTTTTTATGAATTTGGGTTTGTCCTATGCAAAAGGTTTTTCTGATAATATTTTTGGTGGAATTACCTTGCGTGTTATTTCCGAACAAATTTCCAACGTGTCGGCTAAGGGTGTTGCTATTGATGCAGGAATACAATATGCGACCGGAAAAATGGATCAGATGCATTTTGGTATTACACTTAAAAACGTTGGGCCAAAAATGTCCTATCGCGGAGATGGTATGTCTACTCAAATAACAACGCTTGCAGGTTATGTGATGTCTGTTGAACAAAAATCTCAATCTTTTGAAATACCTTCCTTGGTAAACATCGGGGTCGCCTATGATTTTTACCTGTTAAAAGATTCAACGGGAACTAAAAAAGATCATCGATTAACAGCTTCCGGAAATTTCACTTCTAATTCTTTTACCTATGACCAAATTTCTGCCGGACTGGAGTATGGTTTTCGTCAATATTTAATGCTTCGTGCAGGTTATACTTATGAGAAAAATATAACAAGTAAAGCAAATCGGATGACAGCATTTACCGGTCCGTCTTGCGGATTAACTTTTGAACTGCCTTTCGGTGAATCCAAGAAATCCTCTTTTGCATTGGATTACTCCTACCGTTTTACTAATCCATTTTCAGGTTGCCACACTTTTGGGGCACGTATTAATCTTTGATACTAATTTTTTTAATTTAGGAATCCCTCATTTATGAAGGGATTCTTTTTTTAATACACAAGCCATGTCGAATATATCCTATTACACTCAAGAGGGACTTAATAAGCTTAAGGATGAATTGAATTTTTTAAAAACAAAAGAGAGAGCAAGCATAGCCCGACAAATTGCAGAAGCACGCGAGAAGGGGGATTTATCTGAAAATGCTGAGTACGATGCTGCAAAAGAGGCTCAGGGATTACTTGAACTTAAAATCTCCAAATTGGAGGAAATTGTAGCGAATGCCCGCCTAATTGACGAAAGTCAATTGGATACATCTAAAGTGATGATTCTTACAAAAGTGAAAATCAAAAATCTTAAAAATAACCAGATGATGGAATATACATTGGTTGCAGAAAATGAGGCTAATTTAAAGGAAGGAAAAATTTCAATCGATTCACCGATTGGTAAAGGCTTGCTGGGTAAAAAAGTTGGAGATAAAGTTGAGATTGTTGTCCCCGCCGGAACCATACCATTCGAAATCGTGAACATTAGCATTTCGTGATGCCTTCCATATTCACACGAATAATTCAAGGTGAAATTCCGTGTTACAAAATCGCAGAATCAGAAGACTTTTTTTCATTTCTTGATATCAACCCCTTAAAAAAAGGTCATGCCTTGGTGGTCCCGAAAAAAGAAGTAGACTATATTTTCGAACTTGATCATCAAACGTATTTGGATCACTTCGCATTTGCAAAGAAAGTGGCTAAAGCAATTCAACAGGTTATTCCTTGTAATAGAATTGGTTTATCTGTAGTTGGACTTGAAGTTCCACACGCGCATATTCATTTAATTCCAATTGATGATGCTGGCGATACTGACTTCAGTAATCAACGTGTTTCCCTCACCAGATCTGAGTTTGAAGAAATTGCAGCAATGATTTTTTCTGCATTTCAAAAGCTAAACTAATCAGCTTCCTCGTTGAGGATTGTCTTTTAAGAAAGCCGCCCAGCCCGAATAATTTTTTTTATCGGATTTCCCACCTTTCTGGTAATAATGGCAAAGTGCAACTCCCAGTGCGTCGGAAGCGTCCAGAAATTCAAATTTTGATTCAACATGAATCAGACTCTTGAGCATAGCTGCAACCTGTTCCTTAGACGCGTTTCCGTTGCCGGTAATGGATTGTTTTATTTTACGAGGTGAATATTCAAAAACAGGTAATTCACGTGACAAGGCAGCTGCAATAGCAACGCCTTGTGCTCTACCCAGTTTGAGCATGCTCTGAACGTTTTTCCCGAAAAAAGGAGCTTCGATTGCGAGTTCGTCCGGATGAAATTCATCGATAATGGAAAGGGTACGTTCGAAGATTTTTTTCAAACGCAAGGCGTGACTATCAAGTTTTTCGAGTTTCAAAACGCCGCTTACCAATAGTTCGGGCTTGCTGGATGTAACGTCAATAACGCCATAACCCATTACCACGGTGCCCGGATCAATGCCTAAAATAATTCTGTCTTTCACAATTAAACTTGCTGAGTAAAAATAGGATTTGTTTTTGTTATTAGTCCAGCACATTAAATTTTAATTCAACAAGAGGTGTTTATAGGGAACTGATTCAATTGATTTGTATTTTTGATAAAGATTTTTACCTATGTTTTATTTTCGGAAATATTTTATCGTGCTCGGATGCTTGACGTCTTTTTTGTTTTCGCATTCGCAGATTGAATCTAACCCGCAAGGTGAAAATGGTTTAGTGAAATGGTATTCTTTTCAGGAAGCGCAGGAACTAAATATCAAACAACCTAAACCCTTCCTCATTGATGTTTATACCGATTGGTGTGGATGGTGCAAGCACATGATGCGTACAACCTATTCGGATCCCGGACTCGCATCCTATATCAATACCTATTTTTATCCAATTAAATTTAACGCGGAAACTAAAGATACTATCGAATATGATAATAAGCGCTATTTCAACGAAAGTACCTTGCCAAAAAGCCCGCATCAATTGGCTAAAAGGTTTTTAGGAGCTTCCCTATCTTATCCATCCACCTTGTTTGTAGCAAATAATTTGCAATTTAGTTTATTGAGTCAAGGATACTTGGATGTTCGTAAAATTGAACCTTTGCTGATTTTCACAGTTGAAAATATTTTTCGTACTACATCCTACGATGATTTCAGCGCAAAGTTCAGTCAAACGTTTTATGATTCTCTGCATACAAATAATCGCGATGTCATTAAATTGCATTCCATTGCTGAGTTACCTTCATTAATGAAGAAAGAGCCAAAAAAAGTAATTATTTCAATCGGTACGGCCTGGTGCAGCGGATGCCGAATTATGAATGCTACCACATT
This sequence comes from Bacteroidota bacterium, assembly GCA_900299295.1. GTDB lineage: Bacteria > Bacteroidota > Bacteroidia > B-17B0 > Aurantibacillaceae > AM-1111. The sequence continues at coordinate 35,316 of OMJH01000012.1, read as the reverse complement.
CAGTGATTCGTTGATTGCAAAATATATTAACTCAACATTCTATTTGGTGGATATTAATGCAGAATCAAAGGATACTTTAATTTTTTCGGGAAATTTATTTCCCCCTTCTGCTAATCCGCAGTTCCCTTTTCATTCCATCGTAAATTTTTTGACTTCCAATAGGCTGGTATTGCCAAGCCTTGTTTTTATCGACGAAAAATTTCAGCTTATTGAATCAATACCCTATTATCAGCATCCAAAAGGTCTTGAACCAATTCTTCATTATTTTGGCGATGATCAATTTAAGCATCTAAAATGGAAAGAGTTTTTGAAAAAACGATCAGATGGTACCTTACCGGTAATAAAAGGTAAATGAAATTTAGCAAAGTACATTAAGCGAGGAAGGCAGAATCTCAAAATTTAATTTTTTTTCTTCAATATGGGGTTCTCCATCTGTGTGAGCAGGGCTCTCCGATTCGCGCTCAATGATGATTGATTTCCCGGTTATGATTTCTGTGAAGTTAGTATGATGAATTTTTTTTCTAAGCAGATTAATCGCCAAGGTCGGTATTTGAATTTTTGAGAATTCATTTAGAATGCTTAAATGAAAAATTCCGTCGTTAATTTTTGCCTCCGGGCAAATATAAATATCATTCCCCCATTGGCCTGAATTACAAACAGTAATTAAAAATGCTTTCCGTGTAAATGTTTTACCATCAACGGTTATTCGGTATTGCGTGGCCTTATAGGAAAAAATTTCTTGGGTACTGATTGTAGCGTACGTAAAAAAACCTCTTCGCTTGCTTTGCGCAAATAAACTACCAACGTAAGCGTCAAAACCGGTACCTGCCGTGCAAAAAAAAGAATGTGAATTCATTTTGCCGGCATCTATTTTTTGGATTTTTCCGCTAAGTAGTTGTTGTATCGCCACCTCTGGTTTCAAGTTTATGTTTAAGGTTCTTGCTAATCCGTTGCCTGATCCAAATGGCAAAATTCCAAGTGCAATTTCAGTTCCGCGTATAGCCTCTGCAACTCTGTTTACTGTTCCGTCACCCCCAACAGCAACAGTGCATTCATAATTACCGGAATCTATTTCCTGTTTAATCAAATTAAATTCATCAGGTGAATTCCAGTCCAGAATTTCAAAAAGGCTGGAATCAGTAATTTGATTCGAAATAAAATCCCTTACACTGAAATTCTTTTTTCTTCCTGCATTTGGGTTAATAATGAAAGCAAATTTTTTTTGCATGCAGGCAAATTGAAATAGTTCTCAAAGTTAACCGGATTAATCGACCGCTATTTGAGGCTGAATAATTTTTTTGGTAGCTCCAGGCCTCAACAATAAAATTTCACCAGGAACAGGTTCAACACCATGTTTGATTGTATTTCTTTTGTAAAGCCAATATAATCGGATGCCATGCAATTGAGAAATTGAATACATCGTCTCGCCTTTTTGAACGATGTGAATAGGTTCGAGTGCTTTTCTTCTTTTTCGTTCGATATAGAGCTTCTGGCCGGCAATAAGTTTACTTTTTGAATTTAAATCATTGTATTTTAAAAGTTGTTCGACTTCCAAATTCATATCGTTGGCAATTTTTAAAAAGCTTTCTCCGGGTTTTACAATTATGAATTTGCTATGATTGAATCGAATTATATCCCGCATCTCCAATTTCGGATACCGATTTGAATTTTTTACCGAAGTAATCGGCTCAATATCCAAAGAATTATCTAGGTCATTTAATTTGTATTTTTCGATGAGTTCGATCAACAATTGTGCGTATTGGGGATGAGTGGCGTATCCGGCATCTTTCAGTCCTTTTGCCCATGCCTTGTAATCAGTTCGTGGCAGCCTGAATAATGCCTGATACCGGTCTCTTGATGTCAGAAAAAGACTATGGTCGTTGTATGAATCCAAAACGCTTGGGTATTTGCGAAAACACTCGTTTTTTTCATCGTCGTCCATGAAATATGTTTCACCATTCCATTCCTTATGGCACTTAATACCGAAATGGTTGTTGGCATATACCGACAAAGCACTGTTCCCGTTTCCTGATTCAAGCATACCCTGCGCTAATGTGATGCTTGCAGGTATATGATAAGTTTGCATTTGATAAAGGGCTTCATCACGAAATTTTGCAATGTATTCTTCAGGTGTATTTTTTCGCTCTCCCGGCTGTGCCGAAACCCTGAAAATAACCAGGAAGATTATCAGATGTTTCAGTAAAAATTTCTTTATCCGGATCATACAACATATAAAAATAAATCGGATGCTCTTACGCCTTTTTTATAGCCTGCATCTTTTTCAACAAGCACTTGTTTAGAACCGCGCCTAATAAAACTTGTTAATTGATCAATTGAAATCCTGTTTTCTTGATAAAATTCATCGCGAAATGATAAATTAGTAATCTAAATTCTGTTTATATGTTTGGAAATTTTATGGAGCAACTTCAAATCATGAAAATGAAAATGGAGGAAGTGAAAGAAAAGTTGGAATCGGTTTCCGTTACCGGGGATGCTGCAGGAGGTGATGTGAAAGTGGTCATGAATGGAAACAAAAAAGTGAAATCGGTTACAATTGCTCCCTCACTTCAGTTTTCATCGCCTGAAGAGCTCGAAGAGCAATTATGTGTTGCGCTTAATCGTGCAATTGAAAAAGCCGAGCAATTGCATCAGGATGAATCCAGCAAAATTGCTTCGGGTATGTTGCCTCCGGGAATGATGTAAAAATCTGATGCCTCGCATTACCACCTGTTTTCTTTTTTTGCTGAGTGTTTACTTTTTAAATGCTCAAAGTTTTTACGTTTATAAAAATGATTTTGATGAAACGCTCATAAACGAAAAAACGGTTAAAAATGCGGATCATATTATTGAATTGCGCGATGGTTTGTTATTGTGTGAGCAATTAAAAGTGGGGTATTACTGGTGCATTGCTGAACGAATTTATATAGATCCGGAGCAGGATTATGAATTGGAAATTAAAATGCGACCTTATAATTACGAGAAACTTACAGCGGAGTGTGGCTTGGTTTTCGGATTGAAGGACATTAATCTGTTCAATTGCTTTACAGTAAATTCTTTTGGTGTAACTTCAATTAAGGAAGTAAATTCTTTATTTACTAATACGATAGCAGGCGCGAAACGAGTCCATAATTACACGTTTGGTGATTGGTTTACATTAAAAGTGATTCGGAAAGGTGGAGTGAATTCTTTTTACTTTAATGATGAATTAATTGCTCAGCCAAAATCCATAACTTTTCACGGCCGATGGCTAGGCTGGTATACAAATGGAAAAATGGGAGTTCAGCTGGATTATTTTTACGTGCGACAGAACAGGGGAGAGGTTCAAATTGCTCCTGAGTCTAAATTATATTTTAAAGAAAGAATAAAAACGGGAATCAATACCGGAAAAGATGAGGTTGCACCATTTATCACCCCCGATGGTTCCCGTATCATCTACGGATCAATTTTAAACGGCGAGGGAAATTTTTATTCGGATAGTAAGGAAGGAATTGTTACATTTTTCGCTGCGGATTTGGATTCAAACCTGCGCGTAACTTCGCCTTTGAAATGGAAGCTTCCATTGCTCCAACCCTGGTACATTGCCGGAAGTGCGGAAAACAAAAATGTTTTTGTGGGAGAAAAAAATAATTTTTTTACAACTACAGGCTCTCCGATTGTTGGTTTCGATTTGACTGGTAATATGCAGTCGAAAAACACAATTCGCTTTGCTTCGTTTGCGGGTGTTAAGTTTTCGCATGCCAACATTTCAACAGATGGAAAGGCTATGGTACTATCGGGGTACAAGCAATACGAACCCAATGGTTATGATTTATATATAAGTTTGAAGGATGGCGAAAAATGGTCAGAACCAAAAAAAATTACTTCACTGCAGTCAGGTGGAGATGAAATTACTCCCTGTTTTTCGGCAGACGAAAAAAAAATTTATTTTTCTTCGGATGGTTTTCCCGGCTATGGTTTTACAGATGTGTTTGTAAGTACGCGTTTGGATGATTCTTGGATGAATTGGAGTAAGCCAAAAAATCTGGGAAAGATTATAAATGATGCCGGATTCAACGAATATTTTAATCCACCCGATTCAATCACCAGGAGAATCGGAGTGATGTCCTCCACTTTTGGCAATGTAAATAATTTGGATGTGTATTTAGTTAAGGGTAAATTCAATCAAGCCACGCCCAAATCGCTACTAAAACTTAATCTAACTTACTCCGATAGTACGACTCCTTACATTAAACAAATTGAAATCGCATCAAATAAAATTGCAAATCCGCAAATTTATACGGTTCCCGAAAGCCAAATAATACAGCTCGAAATGCTAGCTGATGAAATTTTTACCTTCCGTGTTCCGGACACTTCGTATATGATTTTAAGACAGTCTTTTTTTGCCAACGGAAAAAATGAAAAAATTATTCAGCTTCAGTTATCGAAAATTGTTCCAGGTGAAAGTTTCGTATTACAAAATATATATTTTGCGTCAAATGATTCTGCACTTCTTTCAAGTTCTTTTGATGCGTTAAATGGTTTGCTTAATGCAATGCGTAATAACAATCGCATGGAAATTGAGGTACGTGGACACACGAGCAGAACCAATGACGGTGCTGAATTTGAACATGAGCTTGGGCTAAAGCGTGCGGAGGCCGTAAAAAAATACCTTGCGTCTTCCGGAATTGCATCAAGTCGAATTAAAACTAAAGGTATCGGATATGATTCGCCGCTTTTTTCAGATTCATCTCCTGAACTTCAAGCAAAAAACAGGAGAGTAGAAATAAGGATACTCAAAAAATAAAATTTAATTAATGTAAATTTATCAGTTGTCGTTCGTCGACAAATTTGTTTAATAAACCTATTTCTAAATTTTTTACTTAAAATACTTCTACATTTGATCGTTGTATTTTCACATTATGCTCTTCCGATATTTTTCGAAAGTTTTATTTTTTGGTTTATACTTTTTATGTTCGGTTAACCTGCATTCCAATCCGGATAGTTTACAATCTAAACCTACCGAAAAAAATAATCTACGTTTTGACCTTAGTGCTGATGGCAAGCGTTTTTTTCAGTTTACATTCTTAAATCAGTCTTGGATGCGTTACAATGAAAGCAATCCGGGTACAACATTGTTTGGTAAACCAACGGATAACACTTTTGATATAGGGCTTCGTCGAACACGTATACAGCTATATGGTCAAATAACAAGCAGAACCTTTCTTTACTTTCAGTTCGGGCAAAATAATTTTAATAATACCTATGCTTCACTTCCCGTTTCAAGTAGTGGAACGCAACTATATGGAAACCGAAAATTTGCTGCTTTTTTTCATGATGCTCTTTGTGAATTTAACCCGTTCTCCGGCAAAAACAATAATGTTTTAAAAATAGGTTCAGGACTTACCATAATGAATGGTTTATCCCGGTTTTCGCAGCCGTCAATTTCATCGATTGCCACACTTGATGTTCCGGTTTTTTTGCAGTATTCGGTTGATCAGATTGATGAGTTCGACAGACGTCTGGCTACCTATGTACGGGGACAAGTAGGTAAACTTGATTATCGTGTTTACGTTTCGAATCCTTTTCCAATAACCTCTGCAGGATCATCCCCTTCTTCCTTGGATACCAATGCAACATTTGTGAATTTTGTAGGATTGCCGGAAGGTAAAAATCCCGGAATACACAATCAATTTGGCGGATACCTAAGCTGGAATTTTTTCGATAAAGAAAGTCATGTGACTCCGTACATGACCGGAACATACCTGGGTAGTAAAAAAATATTTGCTGTTGCCCTTGGTGCCGTATATCAGAAATCAGCGACTTGGTATCGAAAACAAAATACTTCAACTTTACAGATGGATACGCTTTTTTCGGATATGCTTCATCTTGGCATTGAAGCATTTTTGGATTGCCCGGTTAACAAGGAAAAACAATCAGCTGTTAATGTCTTCGCCGGATATTATCTGACCAATTATGGGCCCGATTATCTACGCTATAACGGATTAATGAATCCCGCGACAGGTTTTAGTACTTTTACAACTAACTATGTTCAGAAAAACGCTTTTGGAAATGCAATCCCTATGTTCGGAACCGGACAAGTTGCCTATTTTCAGTTTGCCTGGTTAATCGGTAAGGCTAGAATTGCGGGAGCAAAAGACAATGGACAATTAATGCCATTTTGCAGTATGCAATATGCCAATTACGATGCTATGCAAAATAATAAAATTATACTTTTGGATGCGGGATTGAATTGGTTACTAAAACAACACCAGTCAAAAATTTCGATTGATTTTCAAAACCGACCCACATTTTATAAAGAAACAGGAAGTAAAATAACTGAAGGATCCCGTAAAAATTGTTTAATTATTCAGTACCAGATTTTTATTTAAATAATCAACAAAAAAAAACAACACAATGGACAGTTTCATTCACAATTTCTTCGCTCCACCCGTCCCCTTCTTTTTTGTGGGACTGCTTGCAGTAATTTTTCACTCCGACTTGGAAATCCCGGAGCAGGTTTCCAAATTTATATCTCTTTATCTTCTCATGGCGATCGGATTTAAAGGTGGTGTTGAATTACATGAATCAGGTATTAATACGCAGGTAGCCCTTGTGATGATTTTTGCCATACTCATGGCATTAGCAATACCCCTTTGGTCATTTTTTCTTCTCCGAAAAAAATTAGGTGCACCCAACGCAGCCGCGCTTGCCGCTGCATTTGGTTCTGTAAGTGCGGTAACCTTTATAACCGCTTCTAATTATTTTCCTTCTCTTGAAATAATAGAGAATATCAAAAATTTAAATTTACCCGGAAACATTGCGTCAAATCCAAAAGCGTTTATACCCGGTGGTGAAATGGTAGCCGCAATGGCCTTGATGGAATCACCTTCAATTATTATCGGCGTTTGGCTTTATCGGAAGTTCTCAGATACCCAGGATGGTCACCACATGGATTTTAAAGAAATCATGAAGGAAGCATTTTTAAACGGGTCCATCGTTGTTCTTTTGGGAAGTTTACTTATCGGAATTGTATCGAACGAGCACGGGAGCAAGATCATGTCTCCATTTATCGGCGATATTTTCAAAGGTATGCTTTCATTTTTCCTTTTGGATATGGGCGTTGTTGCCGGAAAGCGCATTAAGGCGTTAAAAGATGCCGGATGGATTGTGGTTGCATTTGGTTTAATTATGCCTTTGATAAACGGCGCAATTGGTTTTGGAATAGCTAATATGTTGAATTTTTCTGCACCGAATATGTTTATGTTTATTGTGTTATGTGCCTCTGCTTCTTATATTGCGGTACCGGCAGCAATGCGGATTGCTGTACCCGAAGCAAATCCTGGAATCTATGTTCCCGTGGCTCTAGCAATAACTTTTCCATTCAACATCATGCTGGGCTTACCACTTTATTTTTATGTCACTAAACTGGTGCATAAAGAATGGGCAAACGATTTTATTTTGCTGATGAAGCAAGCGGCAAGTTTAGGGTCAGTTAGCGGTCATTAATAAATTGAATTTTTTTGTTATATTTAAATTAGGATTATTAATCAACCTTTAAAAGATATTAAAATGGAAAACAACATAAAAAAAATAGAAATAATTACAGACTTTTCTTATCTCAAAATTCTTACTCGTTTACTCGATGACCATAATGTTTCGGGTTACACTATTTTGAAAGACGTAATGGGAAAAGGTAAGCGTGGAAATAAAGACGGGCACGGTATATCAGGTGGTTTTAAAAATTGCTACGTAATGCTTTGTCTTGAAGAAGAAGAGGCACGTAAAGTTACTGAACTCATCCGGCCGTTAATTGTACGAAGTGGTGGCGTCGCCATTGTTTCTGACGCGCACTGGGTGATTCATTAATTTTTAATCGCTAATGAATCACAGCGGCAATTCAAAGAATTGTCGTAAATGAGGATGTCGTCGATCTTAGAAATTGTATCACAGTCAAGTATTGTTAGTTCGAAACCAACACTGTCGCGGTTAATGGGTTCAAGTTTGTAAATTCCGCAGGGCATCGCACGTACGTCTGTGTTCGAATAGTTAACGCGAAGCTTTGTCATTGTTTTAAAGTAAACCGAATCATTTTCCAACCCTAATAAATTCCGTTTACATTTAGCTATCGGAGACCAAATGGTATATTGTGAAATTAATTCGTCAACTTTCATGTGATTGACACTTTTACAACCGCGTCGACCAAGAATGTACATTAATATGATCATTCCCAAAACAAATCCGAATCCAAAAAATTTTATTCGTTTAAGTAAATCCACTTGGTATTTTTTTAATCGTGTAGTTGTTCAGTTGCCAGCAAGGTGTTTTGTAGTAAAGCGGTTATGGTCATTGGTCCGACTCCGCCCGGGACAGGTGTAATGTAGGCACATTTTCCGCTTACTTCATCAAACTTAACGTCACCCTTTAATTTATAACCTGATTTTGTTTCTGTACTCGATACACGGTTTATTCCTACGTCAATTACAACCACTCCTTCTTTCACCATATCAGCAGTAACAAAATCGGTTTTTCCGATAGCAGCAATCAGTATGTCTGCACTCCTAGTAATCTCTGGAAGGTTTTTAGAACGGCTATGGCAAAGGGTTACAGTGCAATTGCCGGGATATTCGTTTCTTGCCATTAAAATGCTCATCGGACTGCCGACGATATTGCTCCTACCAATCACTACGCAATGTTTTCCTTCTGTAGGAATTTTGTATCGCTTTATCAATTGTAGAATCCCGAAAGGTGTTGCAGAAATAAACCCTGGTAAATTCAAAGCCATTTTCCCAACGTTAACAGGATGAAAGCCGTCTACATCTTTGGATGGGTGGATCGCTTCAATAATTTTGCGCTCTGAAATATGTTTTGGAAGCGGCAATTGAACAATGTATCCGTCGATATCAGGATTACTGTTCAAACGGATGACCTGATCTATTAATTCGCTTTGTGTTATATCGCTTGCAAGTTGTACTAAGGATGAGTTAAAACCAACCTTTTCGCAGGTTTTTACTTTTGATGTGACATAGGTTTTGCTTGCAGGATTATCACCGACTAAAACTGCAGCCAGGTGTGGAATTTTTTTACCCGATGATTTTCTTTGCTGTACAACCTGTGCAATCTCGCCTTGAATTTGTTCCGCAGTTTTTTTTCCGTCTAAAAGTATCATAATCGTTATTGCTTCAACGACGCATATTTGGCATATTTTTCATCATCTTCATCATGGCTGTTTTATCATTCATCATGCGCATCATCTTCCGCGTCTCCTCAAATTGTTTTAATAATTTATTTACCTCCTGAATATTTTGTCCGCTGCCATTTGCAATCCGTTGCCTTCGTGATCCATTGAGGAGTTCCGGTTTGCTTCGTTCTTCGGGAGTCATAGAAAAAATAATTGCCTCAATATGTTTGAAGGCGTCTTCTTTAATATCTACATCCTTTACAGCCTTACCAATGCCGGGAATCATTCCCACCAGATCTTTAATGTTACCCATTTTTTTGATCTGATTTAATTGCGAAAGAAAATCATTGAAATCGAATTTATTCTTGGCAATTTTTTCCTGAAGTTTTCTTGCTTCTTCCTCATTGAATTGTTCCTGTGCCCGCTCAACCAAAGTAACAACATCCCCCATGCCCAAAATACGATCAGCCATTCGTTCAGGATAGAAAACATCAATGGCATCCATCTTTTCACCGGTACCTATGAATTTGATGGGTTTGTTTACCACCGATTTAATGGATAGAGCCGCTCCACCTCTAGTATCACCGTCAAGTTTGGTAAGCACCACGCCATCAAAATTTAATCTGTCATTAAATGCTTTTGCAGTGTTTACTGCATCTTGCCCGGTCATTGAATCAACTACAAATAAAATCTCATCCGGCTGAATCGCTTTTTTTACTTTGGAGATTTCTTCCATCATTGCTTCATCAACGGCAAGGCGCCCGGCAGTATCGATAATCACAACGGAATTGCCATTGGTTTTTGCGTGTTCGATCGATTTTTTAGAAATCGACACCGGATCTTTATTCTCTCTGTCAGAAAAAACTTCGATTCCGGTTTGTTCACCCAGTACATGCAACTGATCAATTGCGGCAGGACGATAAATATCGCAGGCAACTAGTAAGGGCTTTTTACCTTTTTTGGTTTTTAGGTAATTCGCAAGTTTCCCCGAAAAAGTTGTTTTACCCGAACCTTGTAGTCCGCTCATCAAAATAACTGTCGGATTGCCGCCGAGTTTTATATCTTCTTTTTGGCCGCCCATTAATTCGGTCAGTTCAGTATGGGTTATTTTTACCAATAACTGGCCCGGCGAAATGGCAGTAAGTACCTGTTGTCCTAATGCTTTTTCTTTAACAGTGTCGGTAAATTGTTTTGCTACTTTATAATTCACGTCAGCATCCAGAAGCGCTTTTCGCACTTCTTTCAAGGTCTCGGCAACGTTAATCTCCGTAATTTTTCCCTGTCCTTTTAAAACCTTGAAGGCTCTTTCAATTTTATCACTTAAATTATTAAACATGATTTGCAGTTTTCAGTGTAAAGTTAGCAAATTCAATCGCTGGAAAACTAAAAACTGTTCTGTTCAATTCAAAATTTCTAACTTTGAAATATGTTTAAATTGTTTCGTTCGCTCAATATTTTTCTGCGTGAACAAATATGGACGATCCGCCTGGATAAAATGGATGGTAAAAAACATGTATTGATTCGTCAGCTTCGTGTTTTTCTGCTTTCGGTAAAAGGTTTTAATGACGATAAATGCCTGCTAAAAGCAACGGCATTAACTTATTACACGCTTTTTTCCATTGTTCCGGTAATTGCTTTAACCTTCGCTATTGCCAAAGGTTTTGGTTTTGATAAGGATTTAATAGCTCAGCTTACAGAACGATTTTCGAATCAGAAGGAGGTATTAACGAATGTTTTTGCTTACGCGGATAATCTTTTGGCAAGTACCAAAGGCGGCGTAATTGCAGGGGTCGGAATTGCCGTTTTGCTTTTTACTGTAGTGCGATTGTTAGGAAATATTGAAGAATCATTCAATGAAATTTGGGAAATAAAACGCGGAAGAACATGGGTAAGAAAATTCACAGATTATTTGACAATCATGCTGCTTTCGCCAATTTTCATTTTGATTTCAGGAAGCCTCTCTGTAATTATTCAAACCAGTTTTGCTGAAGTGCTTAAATTTCTTGGGTTGAATACCTCGATGGGTTTCCTGCTGAAAGTTCTTGTTCATATTATTTCGTTCGGACTTATTTTTTCCATGTTTACATTTATCTACATCGTTTTACCAAACACGAAAGTAAAATTTAAATCAGCAGCTACTGCAGCACTCATTGCTGCGATTTTATTTGAAGTAACTCAATGGATCTATCTTTCGTTTCAGATCAGTACCTCTCAATACAACCAGATTTACGGAAGTTTGGCGGCACTTCCCCTTTTTCTTTTGTGGATTCAAATCAGCTGGTTTATCGTTTTGTTTGGGGCGGAACTTTCATTTGCCTACCAAAACGTCGAACATTACGAACTCGAAAATGAAATTCAAAATGTGAGTAATCGATACAAACGCATACTTTCCTTGCTTTTATTGAATAAAATAGTTCGGAATTTTGTTGAAGGAAAACCCTCTCTTTCTGCAGAACAATTAGCAGATCAACTCGATTTACCGGTTAGGCTTTCACGTACGCTTATTTACGATTTTGTTCAGGTAGGTATTTTAATTGCCGTCAGGTCAGAAGATGATGAACGAATAGTGACGTATCATCCCGCAGTTTCAGAAACCATTTTAAGTGTTAGTTATGTAATGCAGAAGCTCGACAGACTCGGTGTAAATGAAATGCCTATCCACTCCTCTTCTGAATTGCAAAAAATTCATTCGCTAATGGCTACATTTGATGCCGTTGTACAAACGAACGAATCCAATCTCCTTGTTAAAGATATAGCCTGACAACTTCATGCAAAAACAACTAACGCTCTCCGTTTCTCCGGAAATGGCAGCGGACGAAAATCTCCTTAAACAGTGTGTTCGCGATGAGCTTGGTCTTAAAACTGATTCTGTTCTTACTGTAAAACTCCGCAAACGCTCGGTTGATTCACGCTCTAGAAAAATTCGTGTTAATTTATCAATTGAAGTTTTTATTGATGAAGTTCCTGATCCGGTAAATTTCCCCTATCCCTATCGGGATGCTGATCCTACAAATTCGGTTGCCATTATTGGCGCCGGCCCGGCAGGATTATTCGCTGCTTTGAAACTTCTTGAGCATGGTATTCGTCCGGTAATTTTTGAACGCGGAAAGGATGTTCGCGCTCGTCGCCGCGATTTAGCTTCAATTAACAAGGAACATGTTGTGAATCCCGAAAGTAATTATTGCTTTGGTGAAGGTGGTGCGGGCACTTATTCCGACGGAAAATTATACACACGAAGTAACAAACGAGGCGATGTTCAGGAAATTCTAAATGTGTTTATTGCGCATGGTGCCAGCGAAGAAATTGCCATTGATGCACATCCGCACATCGGTACGAATAAACTGCCGGCTATAATTGTAAAGATGAGGGAAACAATTCTGCGACATGGCGGTGAAATTCATTTCAATGCAAAGCTTACAGACTTTCAAATAAAAAATAAAATTGTTGAAGGAATTGATGTTTTTCACCTTGAAAAAAATCAAACAATTTTATATTCTTTTAAGCAGATAATTGTCGCAACCGGTCACAGTGCGCGTGATATTTATGAATTGTTTCAGTCTAAAAATCTGAAATTGGAAGCAAAACCTTTTGCCCTGGGCGTTCGCATTGAACATCCGCAGTCTGTGATTGACAGCGCTCAGTATCATTGTAATACAATTGTAGAGTTGAATAAAATTCGGCAGTACCTGCCGGCGGCTTCTTATTCTTTAGCGCATCAGTTTAACGGACGTGGTGTGTATTCATTTTGTATGTGTCCGGGAGGAATAATTGCCCCTTGCGCCACGGCACAAGATGAAGTGGTGACTAATGGCTGGAGTCCTTCAAGGCGAAATAATCCGTTTGCTAATTCAGGTATGGTGGTTGCAGTTGGCGAATCAGATTTTGCTCCATTTTCGAAAGCACGTGAACTTTCAGGTTTGCGATTTCAGCAGTTGGTTGAACAGAAGGCCTGGGAAGCTGGCGGCAAAACGCAAACGGCACCTGCGCAACGCTTAATCGATTTTATCAATAAAAAAACATCTTCCGATTTGCCGCAATGTTCTTATCAGCCTGGCATCACCTCAGTTCAGCTGAATGAAGTGTTAGGAAATGAACTTACGCGTGCCTTACGCGAAGGATTATCTGTGTTCGGGAAAAAAATGAGAAGTTATTTAACCAATGAAGCAGTACTTGTAGCTACTGAATCCAGAACTTCAACTCCGGTTCGTATTCCAAGAGATCCGCAGACCTTGATGCATATTGATGCCGAAGGATTATACCCATGTGGTGAAGGCGCCGGTTATGCGGGTGGAATAATGAGTGCGGCGATGGACGGACAAAAAGTTGCAAACGCAATCGTTTCTTTGTTACATTGCGGTTAGCGTTCAATATTATTTTCTTTCTCAGCAGATTTACAACCCGGTTACAAGCTTGTAAAGATTCGCTATTTGGCTGAAACCCGGCTCATCTTTGTCAAAAAAACAAACTATGAAAAACAAGAAAACCTATTATCATCTTGTGCTTGACAAAAGCGGAAGTATGGAGTCCTGCTGGCAACCAACTACAGTTGGTTTTTCCAATCAAATGGTAAAGATCAATCAACTGGCGAAAGAATTTCCGGAACAGGAATTTCTGGTGTCCTTATGTGTTTTTGACAATTCAATCAATTTTGTCAATCGGCCGGAGAATATCCGAGCGAACCCGAAGCTGAACCTTGAGCATATTCGTCCGGGCGGAGCAACTGCATTGTTTGATGCAATCGGGGAGAGTATTCGTCAGATCGAATTTTCAGCCGGCGAAGAAATTTCGAATAATGAGGCCAGTGTTGTAATGGTGATTCTGACTGACGGGCATGAAAATGCATCCTCTCAGTACAACTCCTCAATGATTTTAGAGAAAATGGAAGCATTACGTAAAACGGAGAAGTGGAGTTTTGCATTTATTGGAACTGATTTTGACATTACACAAACTGCAAATGCGTTTCGTGCAGGTAAAGGCAATAGCTTAAATATGTCGAAAGCAAATATGAATGCTGTTTTTAGTAAGGTAAATGACAGTTTGTTTCATTATGCGCAATCCAAAAAAACCGGAAGCTTTAAAACGAATTTTTTTGATAATGAAGATAAGAGCTGAAAAATTTATGTGGATTTTATTCTTAAATTTCAGTTGAATTAATCTTTTAAAATGGTAGTTCATTTAATACGCTCTGAAGAATATTCAGCCGAAAATTTCTGGCAGGTGGTTGATTTACTTAAAAAATTCCCGGGTCCTTTGCAATTCAGGACTCGGGAACAACCAATTTCTGTAGATGAAAATGAAATTCAAATTGAAAAATTCGAGAAAAAAAAATTTGAAGAGCAAAAAGATCCGCCGATGGTCTTTTCATTAATTGGAAAGAGTTCTTTTGCTGCCGCGCCGGAAGAAATTGAGTGGATGAGCTGGAATTCGATTTTTTCTATTTGCAAGAAATATCGAACTAAACATGATGTGGGTGACGATGAATTTGTTGTATTACTCACAGAGTTGAGTAACCAGTACAACTGGTTTTCCGCAGCAAATCCAAACGGCAGCCGTGATCTTTTTGTGCATACAAAATTCTGGGATTATTTCACGGGCAGTGATCAGCGTTATCCGGTAGCCTATCTTACCTCCACCGGGATTTTAAAAAAGTTATTGTTTCAGGATTATTCGGATTTACAAAAACACTGGCACGAAGAACCACAGGGATGTATGCTTGATTTTTGCCGTCAGAAAAAGGAGATTTCGTTTAAGATGCGAACCGGCGATGTGTGCCCGGATTGCCTCCAATTAATTCAGGAGCGAAACCTGAATCATGACGTGGTAGCACAGATTTTTGAGGTGATGGAAGGAATTCGTGCTCAGATGATTTTTAAGGAACGTTTTATTATTAAGCGCAACCCGCCTGAACTTTATATCGTAGGCCGAAAACGTAAACTTATTTTTCCCGTACTGGGTGATTTGGAAGTGCACTTGAACCCTTTGGAAAAAACCGTCTATATGTTTTTTCTTTCCCGGCCTGATGGAATTGAATTAAATTGCGCCTGCGATTATCGTTCAGAATTTGAATCGATTTATGCATACCTCACCAATTCAGATAATTTAGAAGTCATCCGAAATCGAATCGATGATCTCGTTAATCCGCTTTCTAATTCGTTAAGTGAAAAAATTTCACGAATTAAACGGAGATTCATTGATGCATTAGGTGAGCCAATGGCGTATTACTTTATCATCAGCGGAGAAAATGCTGCTCCAAAAAAAATTTTGATTGATCGATCTAAGGTTATTTACACAGACAAATAAATCAGAATAATTTTACCTGGTATTTGGACGCCATTTTTTCAATTTGGTCCTTTGTTATTCCATGGACATTTTCTGCTGCGTGTCTTTTTTCAACCGTAAGTACAAAAACATCATAATTAAATTTTTCCGCCAGTTCAAAATAGGGCTTCATTTCCCAATCCATTGTAAACGTATTGTGAACAATAATTTTTTTATCGCCATTCTCCATTGCCTTCCGCGTGTTGTCCTCGCACAGGTTGTACGCTAAATGATTTTCGTTAAAGATGAAATTGTACGATCCATTATTTGTATTGGTAAAGTAATCATCAACACTAAAACAAGGATATTTTTTATTTTCAGAGATCAAATCAGCAAAGGTTGATTTACCGCTGCCGGGTAGTCCGCGTAAAAGTATGAGGCTTGGAGTCCCGTAAGAATTTGTGGAGTTTTTCATCTGAAGTCTCGTTTGAAAAATCAAATTTACTTCTGAAGACGAGTGATTTTACTTTTTTAATGAATTTTTTTATTTTTTTATTTCCACTACGGCCTGATTAGCTGACTGAGATTTGTTCTTGCTGAATCATAATTCCTAATTTCAGAAAATAAGTCCATAGGCCATGAATCTGTTTTATCAGCGGATTTTGTTGATTGTTCTTCCTGAATAAAATTGTTGGGTTCATTCACGTTGTAATTCGGGATATTACCGGAAGTTTGTTTTTTTGAATTGTTGCGGTTGATGTGTGTTTTATCTTCGTTACATTTTGATGCTGTAAGGTTGTATTCAGTATAATTAATCTAAAAACTTATTTCGTTCATCCGAAAACATATTTCGTTCAAAAAAAATTTATCCCAGACTTGTTTGAACTGTTCAACCGTATTGGATGCTAATTCTTGAAGTGAAAATTCCATTGCTTAAATTTAATACGGATCAATGCCCACCGGAGCCGGACCCCTCCGCCCTGACAGGCATTAAATCCATATTAATTTCTTTTATCATGGCTGAATTGCACTGCGAATATAGTTGAATGATATTGGCAATAGGAGTAATTGTGACGCTTGGTCTGTTTTTCGTGATAATTGGACCTGTTTTGTTGATGGTTGTATTATAGAACAATTCAAGCGGATGTAATATTGGAATAAATTTAAAATATGGTTTATATTTTTGTTTTTGACTGAACGGAATTTAAATTTGATGAAGGTTGTTGTTATTGAAAAAGAACCAGGTACCCTGGATGCTATTCAAACTTTTTGCAAATCATGTTGTAATCTACGTTCGGAATAACGATAGATTAATTATTCATAATACGCTGAAGGGTATTGAAGAACGATTGCCACCGCAGAAATTTATGCGAATTCATAATTCCTTTATTGTAAATATGGAAAAGGTAACCGGGATTGAGGGAATGGATATTTTAATTGAAAAAAAATCAATTCCAATCAGTAAAAAATATTGGAATCCGTTAAAACAAAAGTTGAAGATTTTTTGAATGAGTAAACTATAAATCCCAGACGGAAGGCCTTTTTTTGTAATAGGAAGGCTTGAAGTATTTTTTATGTTCAAGAATAAACGCCATGAAAAAATAAAGAATGATGGGGGACCCAAAAGTAAAGAAGGATAAATAAATGAAATACATTCTTACGACAGTGGTGCGAATCCCGAGTTTTTTTCCCCACCACGCGCACACACCAAATGCTTGCTCCTCAAACCAATTGATGATGTTTTTTATGACGTTTGGCATTTTTTCAAAGGTAAGCCTTTCAGATTATGCCGCAGAATTTATCGTCAGAATTTTTTTTCCGATTTCACACCTCAGACAAAGGTGACGCCTGCAATAGTTTTCATACAATTCCGTTTGGCCTTGACTTTCCAAAAGATTCTTGGCTTTCAATCCCAGTTTTTCAAATTTTAAAGTAATATGATTTTTTTCACTCATCAGCGCATTTAGGTTTTCGAAATTCGAAAAAACTGACGGATTTTCTTTTTCCATTAGTGGAAATAGAAGATTTACATAAATCGATTTTAATTTTTCCTTTCCCGGGATCAAATCCTGCTTGAATTTAATTAGCGTAGCTGTTGTGTCAGTCGCAAGGATTGCAGATAGTTTTATTTTTAATTTTTCATTCCACTTTTCAAAGTAAAGATGATCCGGATTAAAAATTGACTGTTCAAGGAAATAACAGAGGAGAAAGCCAAGTTGTAAAATTCTATTTTCAATTTGTCCTTTTGGAAATATTCCGCCCGTTTTCCAGTTAATACATTCAGGCGGGGTTACCTTGTAAAGTTTTTTTAAATAATCGTACTCTGTACTTAACGTTTTCTGAATTTCTAATGGAATTTTATTTATTAATCCAGAATAGAAAATTAAAATGGTTAATACGGTCACGATGTTCTCTCTTTTTTGGTGTATTATTTTCCAGGGTAGTATTTCAAGCAATTCTTGAAGTTGATTCTGATTCGCCTTTCCTACCATGTATTTGCCAAGCAAGATGTAAAATCCCTGGTTTTGATTTAGTTTCAGGTCAGGAATCGTTTTTTGCATGTTTTTAATTTTCTCCCGCATCCGTTTTTCTGCGCACAGGTTTATCCATTCGAAAAACATTTTTCGGGGAACATTTTTAAGGAAACGTTCGCAGGTCAGTCCATTTATTTTTTCTTTTAATGAAAGAATTTGGCTGGATGTAGCAATTGACTGAATGTTTTTCAATTCCAGCGTACATATTTCTAGGCCTTCATTTGTTTCGATATTTTTATCGTTTTCCCATACAACATGAAGAATTACGTTGTGGTAGTTTTTATCTGCGTTATGTCCGTGTTTTAACCAATCTGATGATTTTACATGCAGTTCTATATTTCCTGACCACAGTATTCCATTTATTTTTATCAGTGCGTTTTGAAAATCAGGGCCGTTTTCTTTATTCGGTTTTCCACCTGAAATGATTTCAATTTTCTCGTGTTTTACCGAGTAAAGTGTAAATGATTTAAACAACCTGAAATGCCATATGTAATGCAGCTGAAATTCATTCATGAATTCATGGATTGCGTGTTTAACCTGTAAAATTATTTTTGATTTTTACATCAGAATGCTCATAGCGTTTGCCATTTTCGCCGCCTCTTCGCGTGCCCGTAAGGCAAAGTCATTGCCGCTTCCGGCGTAAATTATATTACGTGATGAATTTACGAGAAGTCCGATATCTTTATTCATCCCGTGCTTGCAAACGTCTTCAAGGCTGCCGCCCTGTGCACCTACGCCCGGAACCAGTAAAAAATGTTCCGGAACAATTTTCCTGATGTTTGAAAGCATTTCTGCTTTGGTTGCCCCAACTACAAACATCATGTTATCGCAGTTACCCCATTCCTTTGCACGGTTCAGCACATGCTCAAATAAAGCGGTTTTACCTGACATTTCTTTTGTTTGAAAATCAAAAGCCCCATCATTACTTGTAAGTGCCAGTAAAATCACCCATTTATTTTTGAAGTTCAGAAAGGGCTGGACCGAATCACTGCCCATATACGGCGCTACGGTAATACTATCAAAACTCATTGCGGAAAAAAATGCTTCTGCGTACTTGGCGCTTGTATTTCCGATGTCCCCGCGTTTAGCATCGGCAATTGTAAAGTGGTCAGGGTAATTTTGGTTTAGGTACTCAATTGTTTTTGAAAGACTTACCCATCCACTTAAACCGTTTGCTTCGTAAAAAGCTGTGTTGGGTTTGAATGCAACACAATAGTCAGCGGTGGCATCAATAATTTCGCGGTTAAATTCAAAAATCGGATCCTCTTTAATCAAAAGGTGGCTAGGAATTTTTTTTAGGTCTGGATCAAGTCCGACGCATAAAAACGTGCGTTTTTTTTTGATTTGTTTTATCAGTTCGTTTCGATTCATGAAAATTATTTCGTTACAAATATCTTCTTTTTAAAAGCATGAAAAAATTTTCTTTTAAACCGTAAATTTGCTCGAGGATCCGCTTAATTTGTTTAATCTTTCCGGCAGATGTTCACAATTTTTTAAAAATTAAGGTAGTTTTGCTTTGTTTGTTTCTCCATTCAAATTAGGTAATAAGTATTTTTGAATAACTTGATTTTAACTTTCTGGTTAAAGCAGTATGTTTTCAAGGTTTAGTGGTTTCGCCTGTTTTCCCGGACCCTTCAACTTTTGTTGGTTGTAAACAAGAGCAATAATTATATGAGTATTACACGCCATAATTTTTCCACTGAAAAACATACAGATTTTTTCCTGACACTAAGAAGCAGAGTTAATAACTATTTCAGTGATTCAAAGACTTCAAGGTATGCCAACACAAACATGATTATCAAAACAATTTTCATGTTTTCCCTGTATTTTGTTCCGTATTTTTTTATCGTAAGTGGAATTCTGGAATATCCACTTTTGATATTTGTAACCTGGTGTATCATGGGGATTGGTATTGCAGGTATCGGTTTAAACATTATGCACGATGCAAATCATGGGGTTTACACGAAAAATAAATTTTGGAATTCTTTTCTGAGTTACACAATGGATCTTGTGGGTTCCAATGCTGCAGTTTGGAGAATTCAGCATAATGTTTTGCATCATGTATATACAAACATTCAGAATACCGATGAGGATATTAACGGGATTCCTTTTTTACTTCGTTTTTCGCCTCACCAGAAAAGATATAAGATCCATCGTTTTCAATTTCTCTATGCCTGGTTTTTTTATGGTTTAATGACACTTATGAGAGTGTTTTATTCTGATTTTGTTCAACTATTTAAATTTAAAAAGGAAAGTCATTTTCGATCTGAGAAAGAATTTCGGAAGGAACTTTTCATTTTAATTTTTTCGAAGTCAATTTATTTCATTTATGTTCTGGTTATTCCTGCTTTTGTTTTACCGGTTTCTTTTGGTTTTATATTACTTTGTTTCCTTTCGATGCATTTTATTGCGGGATTCATTCTTGCCGTTATCTTCCAGACCGCGCACATCATGCCGGAGTTGGAATTTCCTATCCCAGATAAAACGGGAAAAATTGATAATAACTGGGCCGTTCATGAGCTGGTAACCACAGCCAATTTTGCACCCAAAAGCAGGATCCTAAGTTGGTGCATCGGAGGATTGAATTTTCAGGTTGAACATCATTTGTTCACCAATATCTGCCATGTGCATTACAAAAAATTGTCACCAATAGTTAAAAAGACGGCCGAAGAATACGGATTACCTTATCATTGTCACAAAACTTTTTTGGGTGCTCTTTTGAATCATACAAAAATGCTGAAAAACCTCGGCAAGGCTTAATTATGCCAATCCCCCTTCCTTAAGTCGCTCTGTATTCTCGGCAAATTGTAAGGCGTCAATCATTTCTTGAATTTCACCATTCATAAATTCTGTAAGATTGTAAACGGTGAGGCCGATACGGTGATCGGTTATACGATTCTGAGGATAATTATAGGTTCTGATTTTGGCAGAGCGATCGCCGGTACTAACCATTGTTTTTCTCTTTTTTGAAATTGCTTCCTGATGTTTTTGAAATTCTAGTTCATACAATTTTGTGCGAAGCATGGCCAATGCACGTTCTTTGTTTCCTAACTGTGAACGCTCAACCTGACAGGTAACAACAATACCGGTTGGTTTGTGTGTTAGCATCACTTTTGTTTCTACCTTATTTACATTTTGTCCACCAGCACCTCCCGAACGTGCGGTCTGCATTTCAATATCTGACATTTTCAATTCCACATCTACTTCTTCTGCTTCCGGCAACACAGCTACGGTTGCAGCGGATGTGTGCACACGCCCTTGTTGTTCTGTGGCAGGCACACGCTGAACACGATGAACGCCCGATTCAAATTTCAAAATTCCATAAGCTCCCGCACCAATAATTTCCAGAATGATTTCTTTAAAACCGCCTACAGTTCCTTCATTCATATCGGTGACTTCGTATTTTAATCCTTTTTTCTCACAGTACTTCGCGTACATCCTAAATAAATCACCTGCAAAAATACTTGCTTCATCACCTCCGGTTCCTGCGCGAATCTCCATCACACAGTTTTTATCGTCCTCCGGATCTTTCGGTATCAACATGAACTTGATTTCCTCTTCAAGCTGCTCAATTTGTGTTTTACTTTCATCAAGTTCCGATTTAGCCATATCTAATAAGTCCTTGTCTTTTTCGTTTGCCAGAATGGATTTCGCTTCTGAAATATTATCCGACAATTTTTTATACTGATGATAGGCTTCTACCACTTTTTCGAGGTCGCGATATTCTTTATTCAGCTTCATGAAAAGTTTCATATCCGCAATAACTTTTGGATCGGATAACTTTTGTTCTACTTCTTCGTAACGTTTTTTTATTTGAAATAATTTTTCAAGCATAATAACTTTTAAAATGAAAATTTAAATAGCAGGCAAGCTAATAGGTAAAGCTTCCGTATTTCGATTCAATGGTCAGTTTTTTTGAATCGGATTTTTCTACACGGCCGATGATGCGGGCATCAATGTTGAAAGATTTGGAGATGGAAATGATTTGCTTCGCGAGGGTTGCAGGCACGTATAACTCCATTCTGTGGCCCATGTTAAATACTTTATACATTTCCTGCCAGGAAGTTTTACTTTGCTTCTGGATTAATTGAAAAAGCGGCGGAACCGGAAAAAGATTGTCTTTAATGATGTGTAGGTGATCAATGAAATGAAGGATTTTTGTTTGACCTCCGCCGGAGCAATGAACAATCCCATGAATATTTTTTCGGTGATGTTTGAAAATTTCACACATCACGGGCGCGTAGGTACGCGTAGGGGAGAGGATTAGTTTTGCGGCGTCAATCTCTTCTTTGATTTTTTCGCCCTTCGAATTAGTGTACGAAACCTTGATTTTAGAATCCGGTTTTTTACTTCCGCAGTAAACAACCTTACGGCCAAGTCCTGTGTCGTAGCTTTCAGGATATTTTTTTCTTACGTAATTTCCAAAAACGTCGTGGCGCGCCGAAGTAAGTCCGTTACTACCCATTCCTCCATTGTAATTGCTTTCATAACTCGCTTTTCCATACGAGCACAAACCAACAATTACATCTCCTTCCTGAATATTTGCATTGTCGATTACATCTTCTTTACGCATACGGCAGGTCACGGTTGAATCTACAATCAGTGTACGAACAAGGTCGCCCACATCGGCGGTTTCTCCGCCGGTGGAATGAATATCGATTCCCAAATCACGCAGCTCTTGCAGTAACTCTTCCATACCTTGAATCAAAGCAGTAATCACTTCGCCGGGAATTAAACCCTTATTTCTTCCGATAGTTGAGGACAGAAGAATGTTGTTTGTGGCACCTACGCACAATAAATCATCAAGATTCATGACAAGCGCGTCTTGTGCAATACCTTTCCAAACCGATAAATCACCGGTTTCTTTCCAGTAAACATAAGCGAGGGAGGATTTTGTTCCGGCACCGTCTGCATGCATAACGATGCAATGGTCCTCGCTTCCGGACAGGTAGTCATTTGTAATTTTACAAAACGCCTTTGGAAAAAGTCCTTTATCAATACCTGAAATGGCATTGTGAACGTCTTCTTTTCCGGCAGAAACACCGCGTTGCTGATATTTTAAATCACTCATGGGTTTACTTCCGCAAAGTTAGAAATAATCAGCAATGTGAAAGGGTATGACACGCATGGCAATGATGAAATATTTAGTTTTGTTGTTGTGCGAAATTACTTTTCTAAGCATGCTTTACGCGGCCCGCTGATAGCTGATGTTCCGCATAAGAGTCTTTTTTTAAATATCGTTATTCCTGCTTTTAACGAGGAAGAATTACACACATGCTTGCTTTCATTACAGCAGGCCTGTCGCCCGGATTGTGCTGTAGAAATCATTGTTGTTATCAATTTTCCGGATAATTGCGAAACTGCCATTAAGGAAAAAAGCCGTGCTTCTTTTTTAGAATTAAATCAATGGACAATGCGAAACAGTACCGACGGTTTTCGTTTTTATATTCTGCTGGAAGAATTACCGCAAAAAGACGCGGGTGTGGGACTGGCCAGAAAGATCGGAATGGATGAAGCGGCACGACGATTTGATTTACTAACGAGAAATGAAGGTGTTATCGTTTGCCTCGATGCGGATTGCGTAGTTTCATCCAATTACCTTACTGAAATTGAAAATCATTTTCGGCAGAATTTAAGAACTCCCGCAGCCTCATTGCGTTTTGAGCATCCTTACGAGAATTTAGCGCATAAACATCGCGAATCCATTGTTATGTATGAATTGTTTCTGCGCTATTATATAAACGCTTTACGATTTGCAGACTTCCCTTTTGCCTTTCAGACCATTGGTTCCTCAATGGCCGTTAGAAATGCAGTTTATCAAAAGCAAGGCGGAATGAATAAACGGAAGGCCGGTGAAGATTTTTATTTTTTACAAAAATTGTTTCCGCTCAGAAACTTTTCGGAAATCAACACCTGTTGTGTTTATCCCTCTGCCAGAAATTCAGACCGCGTTCCTTTTGGTACAGGAAAGGCAATCGGTGACATGTTAAATGGAAAGGAATTTTTATTTTATGATTTCGAAATTTTCATTCAACTTAAAATATTTTTTGACTGCATTAAAAATCATGGCTTTAAAAAAACCGCTTCGGATATTATGAATTCCGCTCCTCCGGAGCTTCTTGAATTTCTATTGCTCAATAATTTCGAATCTAAATTCGAAGAGATAAAACAAAATGTCCGATCCGAAGAAACCTTTATAAGTCGTTTTTTTTACTGGTTCAATGGTTTTTTAGTATTAAAGGCGGTACATTTTTTATCTGAAAAATATTATCCACGCAAATCCTTTAACCGAGAAATGGTAGCTGGCTTTATGAATGTTTCTGCAACTGCCTCAGTATCTTCAATTCTTGATGCTATACGGGTAAAGGATTTTGGAAATTCGAATTTTTAGTAAATTCGTAATGATTTAAATGTTTTTTTCGAATTTCAATGAACTGCTTGATTGTAGACGATGATGCTTTTGCCAGAAAAACCTTGGAAGCCTGTGTTCGGCAAACCCCTTTTCTTAAACTTGCCGACATTTGCAATGATGCACAATCGGCAATTCGTATAATCCGCGAAAAAGAAATTGATTTGGTTTTTCTGGATATTGAATTGCCTGAAATTAACGGATTTGAATTATTAGAGCAATTAAAGGTTGTACCGTTAATTATTCTAGTTAGTGCCAAGCCGCAATACGCGATTGAAGCCTTCGAATATGATGTAGTGGATTTTTTGTCTAAGCCTTTTGATTTCGCGCGATTTACAAAAGCTGTTAACCGTGCAAGATTGAATTTTGATAAGCTTAAAGAATTAGCTCCGTCAAATCAACAAGGAGAATTTTTTATTAAAAAAGAATCAAAGTACCTGCGGTTGAAGTTTACGGATATTGTTTTTATTGAAGCGCTGGCTGATTATGTGATGCTTTATCTGTCGAAAGAATCGGATAATAAAATTAACGATCGTCATACCATTTTATCTACCATGAAAGCGATTGAATCAAGACTGCCGGCTACAGATTTTTACCGAATCCACCGCTCTTACATCGTTCGCCTGGATAAGATTAATGCCATAGAAGATAACTACGTGCTTGTAGCAGACAGGCAACTTCCCATTAGTAGATCAAATAAAGAAAGTTTGTTGAAACGCCTAGGGCTTCCTTAATAATCCTTCTCGTAATTTCAGAAAAACTTCTCTTCGCTCGTCTGAAATTTGCTGATTGCTGTAAAAACTTACCAGATTTTTTTCTTGATCGCTTCCTGAAATTTCAAAACAACCACCACAGAAATTTTTATCCTTAATTTGAATTTTTATTTGGCTATCATACGCTGCAGTTTCTTCCAGGTATTCCGGGCGTAAAATTTTAAGCTGACCGGGAAAGTTTTTTACACGGAAGGCTTTGCCGAATAAACGGGCAGTGTCAAGACTTTTTGGGAAAAAATATATTTGTTCCGGGCTTCCACGCTGTATAAATTTACCATCTTTTAAAATCAAAATTTCATTTGAAAATTTAAGTGTATCCTCAGCATGATGTGTCACCATCAATACAGCACTTTTATTTTTTAAGGCCTCTTTACGAATGTAATTGAGAAGCAAATCTTTAAGTCCGGCATCCAGGTTGCTGAAAGGCTCATCCAGTAATAGTAATTTGGGAAAATCTGCCAGCGCCCTCGCAATACTTAAACGTTGTCGCTGCCCGCTTGATAATTCTTTTGCTTTTTTGTTTTCAAAAGGTGAAAGTTGCAAAACACGAAGCAATTCCGCTGAACGTTTTAGTTTATAATTATCGTTGAAACCGCTTAATTTATCTGTGATATTCTCTGTTACGGTATGATTTTCCAAAACATAAAAATCCTGACTAACCAAACTCATTCCTAGCCTGCCGGGTAACAATTGATGGGAAGGTCCGTAAACCTGTTCGCCATCATAAAAGATTTTGCCTTCAATAACGTCTTCTATTCCAAAAATGCACTTCAGCATACTTGTTTTTCCACTTCCGCTTTTTCCTAAAATAGAAACAAATTGTCCTTGGCTAATTTGAAAGGAGACTCTTCGCAGTCCCCGGAATGAATTTTGCCCGGGATAATTAAATGAAACGGATTCCACTTGAAGCAGAACTTGCAACTTTTCGGTGCTTTTTGTTTTCATTCTAATTTTAATTTTTGCTCTAATTTAAAATTGGCAAATAATTATTTTCCTGTTGCCAATTTAACTTATTAACCGAGTCTATTTAAAAAATCAAGGGTGTTTACGCGATCGGCAAAATCATTGATGACTGGGATTTGACTTTGGCCAAATTCAACCATACCTGGTAATTTTATATTTCCAACCACGCACTGTATTTGATTTTCTAACGTTGAAAGTAGTACTGAAAGTTTGTTGATATCAGCGTAAAATTCGTAGTGTATAACTGAAACCGGTGAACTGAGCTGTTCTGATTGCCGTACAATCATGAAATTATTATCCAGAAAATCAATTTTCTCTAATAAAAACAAGGCACGATGATATTCGTAATTACTGTAGTACTTTTTATTTTCGGCAACTGAACGCTGATTGAACATGGCTTCAAAAAATGTTTCAAATTTGTAACCTTCCGGAACATATAATTTGGAAACGTTTCGGCAACCCAATCCGAAGTAGTTAAAAATATCCTTCCCCAGATTTTCAAGATCAGCCGTCGTTTCGTTTCCGGAAAGTACGGCGACAGAATTTCGATTCTTTCGAATGATGCGGGGATATTTTTTGAAATAGTATTCGAAGTGAAGGGCGGAGCTGTTGCTGCCGGTTGCAATAATTGCATCGAAGTTGGTTAATTTACCTTCTGCAAACTCAATTCGATTTTCAAATTCAGTATCAAAATGCCGTAACAACTTACAGAAAAACGGAATCAGCAAATGATCATCGGATGAAGTTTTAATAAGAATGGAATGCCCGCTGAGCAAAACGCACAATAAATCATGAAATCCCACCGACGGGATATTCCCTGCCATAATAACCGCTACTTTTTTTGGTGGAGTTTCATTAATTGATTTGGCAAATTCACGTAATTTCTCTTCTTCAAGCAGGAAAGTGATTCCGGATAAGGCCATTTCTATGCTTTTTGGTGTGAACCACCCGTTGTGGAAAAAGCTTTCAGTCGAAATTTTTTTCAGTTCATCATGAAAATCCTCCAATCCTGCATGAATTTGACCGCTGATGTGGTCGGAAATAAATTTGCCCAGATTTATAAATGCCGCCAACCGTTTTTCCTTTTCCATGATTGAAAATGAAGATTTTAAAAAACAGATTTACTCCTTATCTTTGTCGTAAATCTGAGGTAAAATTAACGATATAAATGGCAATCAAGATAACAGAAGAATGCATTAATTGCGGGGCTTGCGAGCCGGAATGTCCGAACAATGCAATTTACGAGGGAGGCGCTGAATGGCGGTTTTCAGATGGTACATCCTTGAAAGGAATGTTTCATGCGAAAAGCGGATTGGACGTGGACGCGGAATCTCCGCAAGTTCCGAAATCCATGGACTTATATTACATCGTCAGTGATAAATGTACTGAATGTGTTGGTTTTCATGATGAACCGCAGTGCGCCGCAGTTTGTCCCGTAGATTGTTGCGTGGATGATCCCGACTGGCGTGAATCGGAAGAAGAGTTGCTGGATAAAAAATCCAAGCTCCATTTATAACCAATTTTTGAGAGCTCATCGCCTAGAAATACTTTGGAGGAATTTGGGCGTAATCTTTGTTTTAACTTTCGTTATATCCGCATGAAAATCGTCCTTCTTACTTTTTTTTCTTTAGCGATTCTGTTGCCTTCATCTGCGCTCGCACAACTTTCTGAAAAAGACGTCGTGTATTTCAGTCGATACCAGGATACACTTGTAAAAATGGCAAATCAACTGTATAAGTTGAAAGATGACTCATCAAAATTAAAATTAAATCAATTGTTCTCTGAAAAGTGGGAAGAAGTGTTATTGAACAATTTGTCATTTTATTTCGGATTTGATTCGGTTACCAAAGATGTGGGTGTTTTGAAATCACCGGATAATAAGTTTCGGATCATTAACTGGGATTTACTTCTAAAAGATGGTACTCACATGTATTATGGATTCGTTCAGGCCAAGCATCCGAAAACCGGCAAATACGAAGTGTACGAATTGAACGATGTTTCCGAAATCGCAAAAAATCCTGAAACGCACAGTGCCGATTATACCCGCTGGTACGGAATGCTGTATTTCAAAATTATTCCGTGTGATGGTTATTACGTTTTACTTGGCTTGGATGAATACGACAGAACCGCCAGTCGCAAAATGATTGATGTCATCAGTTTTAAATCGGATGGTGTTCCCTTATTCGGGAAGGGAGTTTTTACTAAAATTCCGAAAAAATTCCCCAAGCGTTTTGTATTGGAGTATTCTGCCGAGACCAGTGTTTTCATTCAGTACGATGAGCGAAAAAAGCACCTGGTTTTTAATCACGTTGCCGCACCCGATCAATACCTTGAGGGGCAGTTCCAGTTTTATGTTCCCGACGGCAGCTACGATTATTTCGAATACAAAAAAGGGAACTGGGAATACCATGATGATTATGATGCTCGTAATGAGAAAAGTCCGTTGGATAAGGTGAAAACGCCTAAACGTAACGAGAAACCCGTTTTTGTTCCAAATTAATTTAACTGAAACCATTTTCTTCCTTTTCTGTTGCTGTAATAAGTGTTAATTTAGGAGCACCAAATTACACGCAACTCTATGTCAAAAGTTCACAACTTCAGCGCAGGTCCCGGCATACTTCCTCAGGAAGTATTACAACAATCTGCTGCTGCCTGCATCGATTTTGATGGATTACATTTATCGCTGCTGGAAATCTCACATCGCAGCAAGAATTATGAGAAGGTTATGGACGTGGCACGCTCCACTGTGAAAGAGTTATTTGAAGTGGGAGATGAGTATGAAGTGGTGTATTTAGGAGGAGGAGCGAGTCTGCAATTTGCCATGGTGCCTTACAATTTGCTCCGTGAAAATGGTACGGCCGCTTACGTTAATACAGGCGTGTGGGCCAGCAAGGCCATCAAAGAGGCAAAAATAATTGGCAACACAAAAGTCATTGCTTCCTCTGAAGACAAGAAATTCACTTACATTCCTAAAGGATTTGAAATTCCTTCGGATGCGGATTACCTGCACATCACCAGCAACAACACAATTTACGGAACGCAAATGCGTGAATTTCCGAAGTGCCCTGTTCCTTTGGTATGTGATATGAGTTCTGATATTTTTTCCCGTAAAGTAAATGCAAAAGATTTTGCATTGATTTACGCTGGTGCACAGAAAAATATGGGTCCTGCCGGTTCTACAATGGTCATGGTGAAAAAAGATGTACTGGGAAAAACAGGAAGAAAAATGTTGAGTATGATGGATTATCAGGTCCATATAAAAGGCGGCAGTATGTACAACACACCTCCTGTATTTCCAATTTATGTAACCTTACTAACCTTGCAATGGCTGAAAGCCAACGGAGGAATTGCCTGGATTGAAGAATTGAATCGTGCAAAGGCAACTTTGTTGTACGATGAAATTGACAGAAATTCCTGCTTCGTTGGAACTGTTGCTACGGAAGATCGCTCGTGGATGAATGCTTGCTTTTTAATGAATAACCCTTCGCTGGAACCTGAATTTGATAAGATGTGGAAAGAGGCAAACATCAGCGGAATCCGCGGGCACCGCGACGTCGGGGGTTATCGCGCCTCGTTATATAATGCACTTCCTTTAGAAAGTGTGCAGGTATTGGTAGACGTGATGAAAGAATTTGAATGTAAATATTCTTCCTGAAATTATATGAGTAAACGTATTTTAGCGAATGATGGCATTGATGCGGCAGGAAAATCGCTGTTGGAGGAAGCAGGATTTGAGGTGCTTACCAACAAAATTGCACAAGCCCAACTTGTTGAAGAAATAAATAAACAAGGAATCGTTGCCTTAACGGTGCGCAGCGCTACTCAAGTACGCAAAGAAATGATAGATGCCTGCCCCGGTTTAAAAGTAATTGCACGGGGCGGAGTGGGTATGGATAACATTGATGTTGAGTATGCACGTTCTAAAGGATTGCAAGTGATTAATACGCCCGCCGCTTCATCAAATGCCGTGGCTGAGCTTGTGGTGGCACACTTATTCAGTGCGTTTCGTTTTTTATACGATAGCAACCGAATGATGCCGGTGAAAGGAATTTCTGCCTTCGATGAACTTAAAAAAAAGTACGCGAAAGGAAATGAATTACGCGGAAAAACGATTGGAATTATTGGATTTGGAAGAATTGGTCAATCGGTTGCCAAAATAGCTTTGGGTTGTGGAATGAAAGTGATGGCATACGATCCATTCGTAAAGCAGACAGAAATTATTTTGGAAATTGCAGGAACAAATGGCGTTAAGGTTTTAATTTCCACGAAGTCAATGGATGAAGTTCTTGCTTCCTCCGATTGCATTACTGTTCACGTTCCCGGCGGAAAATTAATCGGCGAAACAGAATTTTTAAAAATGAGATCAGGTGTTGTGGTAATAAATACAGCCCGCGGTGGAGTCATTGATGAGCTGGCATTGATTGCAGCACTGGATAGCGGAAAAGTTGCACATGCCGCCTTGGATGTCTTCGATAATGAACCAAGTCCAAGTGAAAAAATTTTAGTACACCCTAAAATTTCATTGAGTCCGCACATTGGTGCAAGCACCAACGAAGCGCAGGAACGTATCGGAATCGAACTTGCCGAAAAACTGATTGAAGCATTGAAATAATTTCATGGCAGACATTCTTCCGTTTAAAGGATTCAGGGCTACGCCCGATAAAGTACATCTGGTGGCGACTCGCTCTGTCGATAATTATCCCAAGGAGGATTTACGTCATAAACTGGCAAGTAATCCGTTTTCCTTTTTGCACATCATCAATCCGGATTACTCTGACGGTAAACGAACCAAGCCCGGCTCCGTTGAACGTTTGAAAAAAATCAAACATAAATTTTTACAATTTGTTTCAGAGGAGATTTTTGTGCAAGAGCAAAAGCCGGCGTATTACCTTTATCAGCAGTACAAAGATGGTAATGTATACACGGGCATAATTGGATGCAGCAGCGTAGCTGATTATGAAAAAGGAATTATTAAAATTCATGAGCACACGTTAACGGAGCGCGAGGAAAAATTGAAACACTACCTTGAGATTTGTGATTTTAATGCAGAACCGGTTTTGTTCAGTTACGAAAATTCTTCGTCGATTGATGATATTGTAAATCTGACAATATTGAAAAAACCGGCGTATGATTTTACAACGACTGATCGGGTACGGCATAAGATGTGGGTAATCAGTAATGGGGCGACGGTTACGGCAATTCGCGAGGCGTTTTCAAAAGTTAAAGCGGTTTATATCGCAGACGGCCATCATCGCTCCGCTTCTTCAAGTCGTTTAGCGCATGAACTGGCTGAAAAAAATCCTTCTCATGATGGAACGGAAAACTACAATTTTTACCTCGGTATTTTTTTTCCTGAAAATCAGTTGCGTATTTATGATTTCAACCGCGTGGTTGCCGACACGAACGGATTAAGCAGTAAAGATTTATTATCAAAGCTGAAAGAAAATTTTAAAGTAACTCCTCATCATCAAAATGAATACAGGCCTGAATTACCGCATAAGTTCAGCATGTACCTCGAGGGTGAATGGTATGAATTGGCAGCGAAACCAAACCTTATCGACAAGAAAGATCCGGTGAAAAAATTGGACGCTTCAATTTTGTCTGATTTTATTCTTTCACCTGTTTTAGGAATCAAGGATCTTAAAACCGATAAACGAATCAGTTTTGTGCCCGGAATAAAGGGAATGGGAGAGTTGAAACGCTTAGTTGATATCGGGAAATTTAAACTTGCCTTTGGACTTTATCCCGTGCAAATGCCGGAACTGAAAAACATTGCCGACACCAATAACATCATGCCTCCGAAAACTACCTGGGTAGAACCAAAAATGCGTAACGGGTTGGTCGTCTACAAACTTTCGGACAATTAGATTTTTTGTTGAAATGAAAATTGAAGAACGGCTTCATCAATTGAAATCCCAATTGCCGCCTGACGTGACCTTGGTCGCCGTAAGTAAGACGCATCCGGTAGAATTAATTCGAGAAGCCTATCAGGCAGGACAACGTGTTTTTGGTGAGAATAAGGTGCAGGAGTTAACAGCAAAAGCGACACAACTTTCGGAGGATATTGAATGGCATTTGATCGGACATCTTCAAACCAACAAAGTAAAATACATTGCTCCCTTTGTAAAGCTGATTCATTCGGTTGACAGTTTGAAATTACTTCAGGAGATCAACAAGCAGGCCTTAAAAAATGGACGTGTGATTGATTGTTTGTTGCAGGTTCACATCGCGAAGGAAGAAAGTAAATTTGGTTTTGACGCAGAAGAATGCAAACAGGTTTTGTTTTCCGGTGAAGTGAGCGGGATGCAAGGTGTGAGCGTGTGCGGACTGATGGGGATGGCAACCAACACAAGTAACGAAGCCTTGATTCGTGCGGAATTTTCTTCGTTGCGAAACTTGTTTGAAGAATGCAGCAGCAGGGGAGCTTCGCTGAAAATTTTATCGATGGGAATGAGTTCGGATTACGCGATTGCCATTGAGGAGGGATCAAATATGGTCAGAATCGGAAGTACCTTGTTTGGTGAACGGAATTATAGCAGTTGAGTTTTGAAACTTTTTTATTTTAAGTTAGAATTTTCGTTGATCACCAAATAAGAATTAAAAATTTTCAAGTGTGCCAGGAACTTTATTCTTGGTGTAACAAAAACAGCTGTAATAAAAGTTCAGCTTGCGCGTTTTACAACTCGTGTTTTAATTAAAAATTCATTTTATGAAGCATTTCAGTTTTACATACATTTTGGTGATTGGACTTTTTTCATTTTCCTGTATTAAAAATAAATCCGAAGAAAATAAACAGGAAGCAAAAATTGAAAACCAAAATGGCAAGGCGAAAGTTGCGCAAACAAAAACTACAACTAAGAACGCAGATAAAGTAACCATTCTGATTCAGCCGTTCCAAAATTTTCCGGTTACCTCTGCCACTGCAATCGAAAAAGAATTAAAAAAAATTTATTCCGGTGCGGTTCAGATCAACGCACCGATTGATTTTCCCGTCAATACAATGAACCGAGCCAAAACGCGGTATAGGGCTGATTCTTTAATTGATTACTTAAGCAAAACGACAAAGCCCGGTTTTCTTACCATTGGCTTAACGGAGAAAGACATCAGTACCACAAAAGGAAAAATTGCCGATTGGGGAATTTTTGGTCTCGGTTATTGTCCGGGCAGGTCCTGTATTGCCTCTACATTCAGGTTGAAAGGCAATAACAAATTTGAAAAATTGTTTAAAGTTGCCATTCACGAACTGGGACATACGCAGGGTTTGGATCATTGTCCGGTAAAAACCTGTTTAATGCGAGACGCGGAAGGAAAAGATCATCTGAATGAAGAAAAAGAGTTTTGTGCAAAATGCAAATCCGTGCTGGTTAAGGCAGGGTGGGAATTGAAGTAAGTTAAAAAGCACAATTCAACTTTCCGATAATGTTTATGAATTAAAAAAAAATAAAAAACCCGCTGAAATTTCAACGGGTTTTTCAAAGAATCGAAGTTCAAAATTATTTTGAACCCACTTCAGTTTTCTTTTCTTTGGATGCGCAACATGCTTTTCCGGAAGCTTTTTCGTTAGTTGAGCAAGATTTAGTGTCCTTTTTGCAGCAAGAAGATTTTTCTTTGTTGCAGGTCTTTGTATCTGCTTCTTTTGCAGCTACAGTTTCCTTGCTGGTTTTTTTATCATCCTGCGGAGGTGTGATGGCAGTTGCTGACATGATTGCAGTTGCTAATGCCAAGCTGAAAAATAATTTTTTCATTGTGAATATTTTAATTAGTAATTATTCTCAAAAGTAAAGATTTTAAAACCGTTTAGATGTTAAATTTAGAGAAATAATTTTTTCAACCCTTATCAAGATGAACAGATCAAATTTTAGTTTTTTGTCGGTTAGCTTGTTGATCTTGACTTTTCTACTTCATGATTGCGGAACCGTATCCTCAGAGGAAAAAAAAATTACGGTTCAAAATACTAAACCAGCGAATGATAAGAATGTGTTGGTTGAGCGGCAGGGTGCGGGGAAAGAAACTATCAAGGTTGTAATTCCGGACTCACCTTCTGTCGATTCCTGTGGCTGTCCTCCTGAGGGAAACGCCAAACTTGAACATGTTCGTGAATTAAACAAATTCAAAAATCGGGCATTTTTTCCTGACTCTTCAGATTTTAATTTTTCAATCACGCTTTCGAAATTATTGCAACCGGGAGAGGACACCAAACGCTGGAGCAATAACCAGGCGGCGCGCATCAAAGGATATGTCTGGGACGTGAAGCCGGGCGGAATGGAAACGGTGAACTGCAAGGCAAAGGATAAAATAATGCGGGATACGCATATCGAACTGGTGTTGAATCCAATGAAAACAGATAAAAAAGACATCATGGTTGTGGAGATTACGCCTCGCATTCGTCATCTCATGCGCGAAAGAGGTGAGGACTGGTCGACCTCAGCAATCCGCTCCAGGTTTTTAGGACGTTGGGTGGTGGTGGAAGGCTGGATGATGCTGGATGTTGAGCATACCGCTCAGGCGGAAAATACAAATCCGGGACGACCCCGAAACTGGCGAGGAACTGCATGGGAATTGCATCCCATCACCACTATAAAAGAAACTACACGCTATTGATTTTTACTCATCAATAAAAAAGCCGTCACATTGGACGGCTTTGCATTGGCTCTGATCATTGATTTATGCGCTGACAGAATTCATCTTGTCCAACACATCCATCACTTCTTTTACTGCGGTCGCGGAAGCATTCACCAGTTTCATTTCATCTGCATTGAGTTGTAGTTCAATTATTTTTTCTATTCCTTTTTTTCCAAGGATTACAGGAACTCCGAGATAAACATTTTTCAATCCATATTCGCCGTTCAGCCATGCGCAAACCGGAAACACACGTTTTTGGTCGCGCACAATTGCTTCCACCATTTGTGCGGCAGCCGCGCCGGGTGCATACCATGCAGAAGTTCCCAGTAAGTTTACAATCTCTCCGCCGCCTTTTTTGGTGCGTTCAATAATTGCATCCAATTTATCTTTCGCGATCAATTCTGTCACCGGAATACCGCCAACAGTTGTATAGCGTGGCAATGGAACCATTGTGTCACCGTGTCCGCCCATCAATACCGCCTGAATATCTTTAGGTGAAACGTTCAGAGCTTCTGCAAGAAAAGCTTTATAGCGCGCTGTGTCCAGAATACCAGCCATTCCAAAAACACGACTGCTGTCGATTTTTGAAGTCAGGTAGGC
>OMJH01000011.1 GCA_900299295.1 Bacteroidota bacterium | reverse complement strand
TATTGCCAATTATATCGGCTACAAAATCGTAGAATCGTATATGGAAAATAATGAGGGTGTCTCATTTTCTCAGTTGATGCTGGATACGGATTACCAGAAAGTGCTGACAAAGGCAAAATATAAACCCGATTAATTTATTATACTAAAAATGAAAACTTCTGAAATTAAATTTACAGTTAAGGTCGACGAGAATCATTTACCTGTATCAATACATTGGGAAGCGGCGGATGCCGGTGAAAAAAGTTCCAGTAAAAGCGTTATGATTGCCTTGTGGGATGAAAAGGAACATAACACTTTGCGCATTGATTTATGGACGAAAGAAATGATGGTGGACGAAATGAAGAAGTTTTATTTTCAGAATGTCATGACACTTACGGATACCTTTGAGCGTGCCACCGGCGACAAACAAACAGCTAAAGAAGTGAGATCATTTTTTGACGGCATCGTGTCAAAGTTTGTTCAGTAAACTGTATTCCGAACTTTTATTCTACCCATCTTTGTATATAGCTTTTGATTTTTCAGGAATAGGTTTATTGCTATTTTTACCAACGTGAAATATACTGTACGAACGTATTTTTTTCTGTTCGCTTTATTTTTGATTTTTTCCAATGAAGCCGTAGCATTTACTTTATCCGGATACGTTCGTTCGGTAAACAATGAACCGGTTCCTTTTGTAACAATTCATATCAAGGGAACAACAACCGGTGTAACCACAAACACAGATGGTTTTTATGCACTTGAAATTCCGCAGGGAAAATATAAAGTCGTTTATCAGTCCATTGGATATCTCGTTCAAACGATAGATGTAAATGTGATATCCGACCTGACTTTGGATATTGTTCTAAAGGAGGATGCTGTTCAGTTGAAGGAAGTTGAAGTTATTCCCGGTAAGGAAGATCCTGCTTTTGCCATCATTCGTAAGGCAATGAAAAAACGAGAGTCTTACCTTAAGCAGGTAAATCGTTACGAATGCGATGTGTACATAAAAGGATTGCAGCGAATTAAACGGTATCCCAAAAAAATAATGGGCCGAGAAATAAACCTTGACAATGTAATTGATACGGCCTCAGGAATTGTATATTTAAGTGAAAGCGTCTCAAAATTTTATTTCGAGCAACCAGATAAAATCAGAGAGTTCCTGGTTTCTTCAAAGGTCAGCGGAAAAAATAATGCGTTTAGTTTTAATCAGGCGAGTGATTTGTTATTTAATTTTTACCAGAATCTGATTCAAACCAGCGTTACGCCGCGCGGAATTATTTCCCCCATCGCAGGCACTTGCCTTTTGAGTTATAATTATCGATTTACAGGTAGTTTTTATGAAAATGGAGTTTGGGTAAATAAAATTCAGGTCACACCAAAGCGAAAATCGGACCCTTGCTTTTCAGGCTATATTTATATCTGCGACAGCACCTGGCGCATTTACAACGTTGATGTATTTGTTACCAAAGAAAATCAAGTGCGTTTTGTCGATACCTTGCGCATTAGCCAGGTTTATCTTCCGGTGAATGATTCGGTCTGGATGCCGTTCAGCAATAAATTCAGTTTCAATTTTGGTGTCTTTGGTTTTGAAGGGAATGGGTATTTTACGGGCATCCAATCTAATTACTTGCTCAATCCGGAGGTCAGCAAACGCTTTTTTAACGGCGAAGAATGGCATGTGAACGAAGGTTCCAACAAAAAGGAAAATACGTATTGGGACAGTATTCGTCCAATTCCGCTAACCCATGAAGAGACGCTGGATTATGAGCGAAAGGATAGTCTGCATCGAATTTGGGACTCGCCCCGCTATAAAGATTCCTTAGACAAACGAAACAACCGCTTGCAGTTGAACGCCTTTTGGGAGGGGTATTCTTGGAGGAGTACACGAAAAGGAATCAATTTTCGGACGGCTCCCTTACTTACCGGTTTTTTATACAATACCGTTCAGGGATGGAATCCGGGATTGACATTGTTTTTTTCCAAGCGAATGAAAGAAACCAAAAAGGAATTTCAGTCGGAATGCCGAAGTTATTACGGGCTGTCATCATTTGAATTTTTTATATCAGGAGAGGTGCGTTACGAATATAATCCTAAGACCAATTCCAGAATTACACTAAGTGGCGGTAGGGAAGCAAGTCAGTTTAATGCTGCCAATCCGATTTCTCCTTTCGTTAATTGCGTGTATTCATTATTAGATAAACATAATTACATGAAGTTGTATCGCAATGAATTTGGAAGTATCCGTTGGCGCAGCGAACCGTTCAATGGATTAACCTTTTTCACTTCGGTACTTTTTTCCGCACGAAGTCCTTTGCAAAATTCGAGTGATTTTTCTTGGGTAAAAAGAAGTTATGATTTCGCTTCGAATGATCCCGGTAATTTCCATTTTGATTCTTTGAATTTCACGGCTGATCGAAAAGCCGAAATTTCTTTCGGGATTCGTGTTCGGCCGGGGCAGCGCTATTATCTTTTACCAAATGAAAAAGTTAATATCCGTTCGAAATATCCTGAGTTTTCACTTAATTACACTAAAGCAATTCCTTCAGTATTTGGTTCTCGCGTTGAGTATGATTTACTTGTTTTTTCCGTGGCCGATCGATTGAATCTGAAACGATTCGGGCGCGCTGAGTTTTTATTTCGAGGAGGAAAATTTTTTAATACTAAAAATATGCAGTTTATGGACTACAAACATTTTTCAGGCAATCAAACTTATTTTACAGATTTCGATTTGCAGAAATTTCAATTGCTTGATTATTATAAATTCAGTACCCGCAATTATTTTTTGGAAGGATGGTATTCGCAGAACCTTGGTGGTTTTTTTCTAAACTCAATACCATTGGTAAAAAAATTAAAGCTCGAAGAGATTTTGACCTTGCGCTACGCTTATATGGAAAAGCTTTCTCATTACTTTGAATTTTCTACCGGTTTGCGTTATTTGCTTGCACGCTTGGATTATGTGTGGAGTATAAATTCTGGCAAAGTTTCAAATGGAATCAGATTTGGTTTTTTATTCTAAAGATTTCCCTTTTTTATCTTCAGTTTTAGTACATTTGTCTTATGCAGAAAGCAAAAGTAAATCAACATCATGTTTTTAATTTACAGCAGTTGCCTGAAAATGTTTGGCAGTTAAATGAAGGATTAGTTCAATTGGAAATAAAGTCGACGCATCCGAATATTCTGCTTGCTAATTTTAACGGAACGCGATATGAAGCTTTAATATTGAAATGTGATGCGGAGAAAAAAAATGTTGTTTTAAAAATAAACGGCAACAAATATTCTGTTGAACTAAAAGATCAGTACGATGAATTGTTAGAAAAGTTGGGAATGGATTCTTCGTCAGAAAACAAAGTGAATAAAGTGAAAGCACCAATGCCTGGCTTGGTATTAGATGTTTATGTTAAAGAAGGGACTGTAGTAAAAAAAGGCGATCCGCTGGTTGTTCTCGAAGCAATGAAAATGGAGAATATTTTAAAATCCCCCGGAGAAGGTACCGTAAAAAAGATAATCGTGAAAAAAGGAATTGCGGTTGAGAAAAATCAGGTCTTGATCGAGTTTTAAAAACATGTCCACAAAAATTATAAAATTTTCAATCGAATTCGAAGAATTCGAATCTGTCGAGAAATTAAATCCATTAGATCAAGAACTTCTAGTTAAAGCAAGGGAAGCACGATCCAATGCCTATGCTCCTTATTCTCATTTTTTTGTTGGTGCATCCGTACGCTTGGAGGATGGTTCAATTTTTACGGGCAACAACCAGGAGAATGCAGCATATCCTTCAGGTATTTGTGCAGAAAGAGCTGCTTTGTTTTATGCTGCTTCTCAATTTCCTGAAAAAAAAATTTTAGCCTTGGCAATCAGTTGTAATTCAACATCTGCAGAGGTAAATAAACCCTTAAGTCCTTGCGGTGGATGCAGACAAGTCATTTCTGAGTATGAAACAAAACAGGGGAGTCCGATAAGAATTTTAATGGCCGGAGAAAGTGGCTCCATTTTGGCCTGCAGCGGAATTGACCACTTGTTGCCCCTTCGATTTAAAGGTGAATTCGTTAGAAAATAATCAAGCCGTTTTCGCAGCTGCAATTTTCTTCTTTATCCACTCGGTTGTTACAGATCCCGGGCGCTCGATTGGAGAACCGGTTGCACGATCCCAAATCAAAGAGGCCATTACACCCAGAGCACGACTAACTCCAAACAATACTGTATAAAAATCATATTCATGCATTCCGTAATGCACCAATAATGCGCCGGAATGGGCATCTACGTTTGGCCATGGATTTTTAATCTTACCGGTTGATTCCAAAATAGGAGGTGCTACTTCGTAAATCATTTGTACAATTTCGCAGATATCATCATGTCCAATGTAAGTGCGATAAAAATCCTGTTGCGCCGAAAAACGAGGATCCGTTTTGCGAAGTACTGCGTGGCCGTAGCCGGGAACAACTTTTCCTTCCGCTAATGTTTTCTTTATGTAATCTGCGATTTGTTCTTTGCTAGGTAAACCGCCACCGAGTGTTTCTTTCAGTTCCATGATCCAATGCAAAACCTCCTGGTTCGCCAGGCCGTGTAATGGTCCGGCAAGTCCACACATCCCGGCTGCGAAAGAAAGATATGGATCACTTAGTGCAGAACCAACAAGATGTGTAGAATGAGCTGAAACGTTTCCTCCTTCGTGGTCAACATGAATTGTAAGATATAAACGCATTAAACGTTTCATATCAAAAATATCAAATCCTAACATGTGGGCAAAGTTTGCGGCCCAGTCAAGTTTGTGATCCGGTTCAATGTGAACCCCATTTTTGTACTTCCTCCTGTAAATATAGGCAGCAACACGAGGAAGCCGGGCAATCATATTCATGGCATCTTCGTAAGCGTAATCCCAATACTCTTTTTTACTGATGCCTTGTGAGTAGGCTTTAGCGAAAACAGATTCAGTTTGAAGCGCCATTATTCCGGTGATAAACTGAGTCATAGGATGGGTGTCGATTGGCAATTTCTCCAGTACATCAAAAACATGTTTTGGAACATTGCTTCGCTTCATCCATTCGTTGGTTATAAATGAAACATCGTCTTGTGATGGTAGTTCGCCAACGAGCATTAAATAAAAAATTCCTTCAGGGAGCGGTTCAGTTCCGCCCGGTGCTTTGGGCAACTGCTTACGAAGTTCAGGAATGGAATAACCACGAAAACGAATTCCTTCTTCAGGGTCAAGCTTGGAAGTTTCAGTAACCATTCCGGTCATACCCTTCATGCCCTGATATACCTGAGCAACTGTAATTTCTCCCAGTTTGAAATCACCATTATTTTTAATGATGTCTTTAATTTCAGCAGCTAAGACAGTTGCCTTCTGATGGAATTTTTCTTTTAGTTTATCCATGATTTTTTTTCTTTTTCTGTATCAGATTTTTTCAGCGCTAAAGTAAACGGATGCACATTAATTAGCAAATAATTTATTAAGATATATTCTAGTAAAACGCCAAGGAAAATTATTTTGCATATTTAAACTCCTTACCGGGATAAAGTGCATTGTCGCCCAATTGCTCTTCAATTCGAATCAACTGATTATATTTTGCAATCCGGTCACTGCGGCTGGCACTGCCGGTTTTAATTTGCCCACAACCTAAGGCAACCGATAAATCGGCGATGGTGGTATCCTCAGTTTCACCGCTCCGGTGGCTCATAACCGATGTATAACCATTACGGTGGGCGAGCTGTACAGCATTAATGGTTTCGGTTAGTGTTCCGATTTGATTTACTTTAACAAGAATTGAATTTGCAACTCCTTTTTGAATACCTTCGGTAAGACGGGTTACGTTTGTAACAAAAAGATCGTCACCGACTAACTGCACATCTTTACCAACCTTTTCTGTTAACATTTTCCATCCGCTCCAATCATCTTCTGCGCAACCGTCTTCTATTGAAATTATGGGATACTTTTTACACCAATCGGCCCAGTAATCGGTCATTTGCGACGGTGTAAGTTTATCGCCGGTAGATTTTTTAAAAATGTAATTCCCGGTTGCTGAGTCAAAAAATTCGGAGGAGGCCGCATCAAGCGCGATATAAACATCGTCTCCCGGTTTGTAGCCTGCAGCTTCAATGGATTGTAGTACGTATTGTAGTGCTTCTTCGTTGGATTTGATATTTGGTGCAAAACCGCCTTCGTCACCTACGTTTGTTGAAAGTCCTTTCTTTTTTAAAACGCTTTTCAGGTGATGGAAGATTTCAGTACCCATGCGCAGCGCTTCGGAAAAACTTGCTGCACCCACAGGCATGATCATAAACTCCTGAAAATCGATTCCGTTATCGGCGTGGGCGCCACCATTTAGAATGTTCATCATTGGAATGGGTAGTGTAACTGCGTTAACGCCGCCCGTATATTTGTAAAGTTGCAATCCGCTGCATTCAGCTGCGGCTTTTGCTACGGCCAGTGAAACTCCCAGAATGGCATTAGCACCAAGATTTTTTTTGTTTTCGGAACCGTCAAGTTCCAGCATTTTTTTATCAATTCCCGCCTGGTCGAAAATATACCACCCTTTCAGGTTTTCGCGAATAACGGTGTTCACATTG
Organism: Bacteroidota bacterium; assembly: GCA_900299295.1. Taxonomy (GTDB): domain Bacteria; phylum Bacteroidota; class Bacteroidia; order B-17B0; family Aurantibacillaceae; genus AM-1111. The sequence goes on along the minus strand of OMJH01000011.1, from coordinate 11,793 downwards.
TTAACCGCATTCAAAACGCCTTTTCCGAGGTATTGATTTTTGTTATTGTCACGCAGTTCAGCGGCTTCGTGGGAACCTGTGGAGGCGCCTGAGGGAACAGCGGCCCTGCCTACATGGCCGGATTCGGTAATAACATCAACTTCAACCGTAGGATTGCCCCGGGAGTCAAGGATCTGACGAGCAAATATGGATAAAATATAAGACATAGAACATTTTTGATTTACAAAGGTAACGGATTGATTGAGGAGTAAAAGAAATAGTTATTCCGTGTTATTTACAATCAAAAAAAAACCCCGACAATTTGCCGGGGTTCTTCAATTAAATTAACATTTATTCGATGATCATGCGCTTGGTCATTTTCACGCCGTCAACATCGAAAGAGTAAAGGTAAATACCTTTTGAATACTGACTTCCGTCGATTACCATGCTGTAATCGCCTGCCGCAACCTCTTTGCTAATGTTTTCCATAACCACATTTCCTAATACATCATACATGCGGAAAGAAATGCTTAAAGCAGGTTTTGCAACGCTGTAACGAATCGTTGTGTTACCTGTGAAAGGATTTGGAGCGTTTTGATAAACTTTGAATTGTTTTTTGTTGATTTCGTTGTATCCAACAGTTGCATCATCAAAAGTTACTTTTGCCCAAATTTCCCAATCTTGAACTTCAATCCATCCGCCTGAACCTACAGGATTTCCATAACCAATGTTACGGTTAGCAGAAATGCCAGAGATATAAGGAGGGTAACGCATATAGGAAGTAGCATAAGCTGCCTGAGTTGTAGTTCCTCCGGAACCATCATCAACTGAAGACCCAATAACACCGCAGGTATCAGAATCCGGTGCTTTGTAAATGAAGTTTAATCCAACTTTATCAACTGCACAGTTTACAGTGTAATTTGGAGCAAATGGAAGAACAAAGCTTGCGCCCTGACCTAACCAGTTACCACTGGAAGAAAGGGATGTATTGGTAGAGTCACGAAAAGATGCTAAAACCTGCGAAGTTGTAGTAGGTGCACCTGCGGTATTTAACTTAACGATATCCAATCCAACGGTATTATATGTACCTGAATTATTTTCATGTGTCATGAAAACAAAAACTGAGTCAATTGTATAGGTTGAAGGGAAAACATTTTGGCCCATAAAATCCAAATCCAAAACGTTATCAGCGTAGTCATCAAACACTCCAAACTGGTTAAGTGCCACGCAGATGTAGTTAAAACTTGTGTCTGCTGAAGTGTATAATGAATTGAACTGCCAAACGTACGAAAGATCGTTTACGGCGAACCAGGAATAATCAATGTACCCAGAACGAAGGGCAGAAGTTTTTGCAATCGCACCATTTGAAAGGTGAGATAATTTTTTTGCACGAACTTCATTGTTCAGGTCAGATCCAAAAGTATAACGCTTTTGGATTTGCTGTCCGAAAACAGCTCCACTCAACAATGCAGCGGCTACAAGCGTGTAGATTTTTTTCATATAAATTTTATTATTGGATTCAAAGGTAATAAAAATATTATTACCAATGAAAATTCAATCGTTAAGTTTAAGAACGGCCATAAAGGCAGATTGTGGAATTTCAACACTACCTACCTGACGCATGCGTTTTTTTCCTTCCTTCTGTTTTTCCAAAAGCTTCCTTTTCCGTGAAATATCACCGCCATAGCACTTGGCGGTAACGTCTTTACGTAAGGCACGAATGGTTTCCCTGGCAATTATTTTTGCACCAATTGCTGCCTGAATCGGAATTTCAAATTGCTGGCGAGGAATAAGCTCCTTCAGCTTTTCACAGATTTTTTTACCGAATTCATAGGCATTATCTCTGTGAATCAGTGCAGAAAGCGCATCCACCTGCTCTGAGTTCAGCAGAATATCCAATTTTACCAACTCTGAAGGACGCATTCCGCAAGGCGAATAATCAAAGGATGCATATCCACGTGATATAGATTTAAGCCGGTCATAAAAGTCGAATACTATTTCACCTAACGGCATTTCAAATATCATTTCCACTCGGTCGGTGGTAAGGTAATTTTGACTTTTTAATTCGCCGCGTTTCTCAATACATAAACTCATTACAGGACCTATGTACTCAGATTTTGTGATAATTGCGGCTTTTATGTAAGGTTCTTCAATAAAATCTATTCGGGCCGGATCAGGTAAGTCGGATGGATTATTTACGTTGATAACGTTTCCATCTGTTTTATGGCATATATAAGAAACGTTGGGAACGGTGGTAATTACCGTCATGTTGAATTCTCGTTCTAGTCGCTCCTGTATAATTTCCATGTGAAGCATTCCAAGAAAACCGCAACGGAAACCGAATCCGAGAGCGGCAGAAGATTCAGGCTCCCAGGTCAGCGAAGCATCATTCAACTGAAGCTTTTCCATTGAATAACGCAACTCTTCAAAATCTTCTGTGTCAACAGGGTAAATGCCAGCAAACACCATGGGCTTTACATCCTCAAATCCTTTTATCGCCTCCGGAGTGGATCTGTCGACATGCGTAATAGTGTCTCCAACTTTTACCTCCTTCGCCACTTTTATTCCGGAAATAATATAACCCACATCGCCGGTGGTAACTTCTTGTTTTGGAGCCAGACTTAACTTAAGAACGCCAACTTCATCGGCGAGATATTCGCTGCCGGTATTAACAAATTTCACTTTATCACCCTTTTTTATTATGCCGTTGATTATTTTATAATAGGCTATAATACCTCTGAAAGAGTTAAAAACAGAATCAAAAATCAAAGCTTGAAGCGGGGCAGTAGGGTCTCCTTTTGGAGCTGGAACCCGTTCTACAATTGCAGCAAGAATTTCATGCACCCCGGTTCCTGTTTTTCCTGATGCATGTATTATTTCTTCGCGTTTGCAACCAATTAAATCTACAATCTGATCGCTTACCAATTCGGGTTCAGCGCTCGGTAAATCAATTTTATTCATCACCGGAATGATGGTGAGGTCGTTATCGACGGCCAGGTAAAGGTTTGAAATTGTTTGTGCCTGAATTCCCTGAGCTGCGTCAACAATCAGGAGTGCACCTTCACAAGCGGCAATGGAACGCGACACTTCATAGGAAAAATCAACGTGACCAGGAGTGTCAATCAAATTCAAAATGTATTTCTCGCCTTTGTATTCATAGTCCATTTGAATCGCATGGCTCTTGATGGTAATTCCCCTTTCCTTTTCAAGATCCATATCATCCAACACCTGCGCCTGCATTTCGCGTTTTGAAATTGTATTCGTGTATTCCAAAAGGCGATCGGCCAAAGTACTTTTGCCATGATCAATGTGGGCGATGATACAAAAATTACGTATGTTCTTCATTTGAAAGGAAGGCAAAAATAATGATTTTAAAGCATATTTATTTAAGGAATCTCTCATGCATTTGATTAAAAGATGTATGCTTTGCGTACTTTTGTGCATCGTAAAAGAACTGCATGAAAGTAACCGAACATTTGAAGAGCGCTAAAAAAACCTTGTTCTCTATCGAAATTCTTCCTCCATTGAAAGGGAAAAGCATTCAAAGCATTTATGACGGAATTGACCCCTTGATGGAATTTAACCCGGCTTTTATCGATGTTACTTACCATCGCGAGGAATATGTTTACAAGAAACGGGAAGGCGGTTATCTTGAGAAAGTTTCTATAAGAAAGCGGCCGGGTACGGTAGGTATTTGTGCTGCCTTAATTAATAAATACGGAATTGATGCAGTACCACACATTATTTGCGGTGGATTTACCCGTGAGGAAACTGAAAATGCGTTAATTGATCTTCAGTTTCTGGGTATTGATAATGTTTTGGCATTACGCGGTGATTCAATTAAAACCGAACCCGCCTTTGTTCCTGAACCCGGCGGACACGAATTCGCGATTGATCTGGTGAAGCAGATTAATGCCATGAATCACGGAGGATATTTATACGATGATATGCAGGATGTAGCACCGACAAAATTTTGTATCGGCGTAGCAGGTTATCCTGAAAAACATTTTGAAGCGCCGAATATGTTTAGTGATTTGAAACAGCTGAAAGCAAAGGTAGATGCAGGTGCGGATTATGTAGTTACCCAAATGTTTTTTGATAATCAGAAATTTTTTGATTTTGTGAAGTTGTGCCGCAAGGCGGGAATTTCAGTTCCAATAATTCCTGGACTCAAAATTCTCACCGGTAAAAAGCAAATTATTACATTGCCAAAGATATTCCACATCGATATTCCGCACGCTTTTTACGAGGAACTGGAAAAATGCAAGGACGATAATGCGGTTCGTGAAGCGGGTATCCGTTGGTGTATTCAGCAGTGTAAGGAACTTATCGCGTCGAATGTACCCTGCTTACATTTTTATACCATGGGTAACAGCGAAGTTACGCGTAGAGTAGCTGAAAAAATTTTCTGATAGATTTATTCTCTTAGAATTTAATTCCGATAAGGCAAACATCATCCACTTGCTCTAAATCTCCTTTCCAGGCGATAAATTGTTGTTTTAAAATTTCTTGCTGTTGTGTTAGGGTTAAATTCCGGTTGCTGAAAATTAATTCGTTAAGTTGTTTGTATTTGAATTTTTTTCCCTTATCACCTCCAAATTGATCCGCATAACCGTCAGTATATAAATACATGGTATCAGCGGACTGAACATCAACATGAAATAATGAGAAAGAATCTTTCTTTTCGCCAACACCTACAGGCATTCGGTCTTTTGTTAATTCCTGATATTCGCCGTTAGATTTTACAATTACAGGAGCGTTATTGGCTGCGGAATAGGTAATTGAATGTGTTTGTGTGTCAAGGCAAAGCAAAATCCCGTCAAATCCGTCTTTCTGTCCTTCTTTACTTATGTTATCAATTAATTTTTGACGAACGTAATTGAATACCTCATTTGGTAATTGTATTCCTTTTTCATTTATGGCTTCGTTGAGAAAGGAAATGTTCAGCAAGCTCATGAATGCGCCGGGTACGCCGTGACCGGTGGAGTCACAAACTGCAAGATAAAATTTACCGAATTCATTTGTTTCGTTTTTGACAAAAGAAGCCCAATAGAAATCTCCGGAAACGATGTCTTTTGGATGAAAGAAAATAAAATGGTTGGGTATGAAATTCTTAAGGAAATCTTCGTGTGCAAGTAATGTAAACTGAATGCGCCGAGCATAATTAATAGAGTCCATTACCTCCTGTTGTTTTTCTTCAACAAGGTGTTTTTGCATTTCCACTTCTTGCTTTTGCTGAACAATAATGCCGTTTTGCTCCTCCAGTTTTTTGTTGGTTGCCTTTCGCAGAAGATTGGACCTAATTACAAAAACAAGCATGAAAACAAAAACTACAAGTGCAATAACGAAATACGTGATTGTTTTTTCACGATCGGAAATTTCTGCGTCTTTGGCTTTCATCTGTACCTCACTAACCTCTTTATCTTTTTGAAGCAGCGCGATTTGCTTTTCCTTTTTTTCATTTTCGTATTTGGCTGCAATTTCGGCCAGCTGGGCACCAAGGTTATCCTTTCTGGAAAAATTAGCTTTGTTGAAAATCTCGCTCAACACCAGTTGTTCGGTATAGCGCACGTCGTTTTGCAACATGCTGAGTTTTGTATATACTTTACCCAACGGCTCATGATCAAAGTTGTGTATTTCCCATTCTTCTTTAAATCCATCCGCATATTCTGCGGGAGAAAGGTCGATTGGTGAATTGGTAAGCAGCTGGGTTCTGATCTCCTCCGGGGCTAATCGTATCGCATCAGTTTTGTATTTTGAAAGTATTTCTTTCAATTCTACGGCACTTTCGCTGCCTGTTTTAGGATTAGTGGGGTCTGCTCCAATAAGTTGTAATTTGGAAATATCGAAATTTTCTTTTTGATCAATATCGGCAAACGGGAGTGTGTCTGCTGCTTCAATCGATATGTTTTCAATTTCTGCAACAAGTTTGTTTTTTAGTTTTCTAATATAATTAAACACGCTGTCACTTTTGTTTTTGAGATTGTGTGCATTTGATCTTTGCTTTTCAAAAATGGTATCGGTAACTTTCGATGAAAGCAATGATTCGTATAAAAATGAATTTTTCTTTTCGTACTGTTCCAGTTTTTTTTCTTCTTGTTTTTGAAAATCAGTATCTCTGCTGACACCTCTCATGACTAACTCTCGTGTTTGAAGTCCAGAGAACAGGTAGGCAAAGACAAAAACAAAAATTAATCCATCTGAAAGTCGGAATTTGATGCTTGTACGATTAAAAATAAATATCAAAAATAAAACGGGAAGAAAGATATAATAAAACATAACCTTCGTAAAATCACCAAGGGCTGTGGCATACGGCCAGAACTGTGCCTTGAATTGCCAGAACAACATAAAGCTTCCCAGGAAAACGACAAATATTAGGTTAAGAATTCGACCCCATTTGTCGTTTCCCGGCCAATTCAAAAAAAACCAGGAGGGTAAAAAAATGAAAGTAAAAACGAAAGCTCCAAGAATAATAAAAACACCGGCTCCAGGTAGGTGATTTAATTTCATGATTACCGAAAATACAAAAGCACCAATGGAATAAGCGCCAAGCCAGTTGATAATAAACTTTTCTTTTGGGTCTTTTTTCCTGACTACTATAATTGCAAGAATAGGGAAGTAAAACAAATGCAAGGCAGTCATTAATATTGCTCCCGGTACAATGAGCACATCCGCTTCAAGTTTTAAACCCGAAATAAATAATAAGCTTGCCAGCGCAAACCAGATAACGGAAATCCAAGGATTGACAATTTTAATTTTCATCAATTTCAGTTGTTTAGTCGATGTTTTTTAAAAAATGGAATTAGTGAATCAAATTCTGGGACTATCTTTAAAGAATAGGTGAGCAGGATAAAAATTGAAGCACTAATGGCCCCACGAACCATAATTGTAACTACAGATGGACCAAAACTTGGTATGGCTAATCCAATCAGTAAACAGATCGCCAGAATAAAGAAAATTAAAATGGATTTTCTATCAAAAGGTTGCATTTTAAAGTGTTTCCAGATGAAAAAGAATTTCAGTAGATTATAAAATGCCGAAGAGAATGAAGTTGCAATCGCCGCACCTAAAATTCCTAAATCCATGACGTCAATTAACAAGTAATTACAAGTAATCGCTGTAATTAACAATACTAAAAGGAAAATGGAACCCCAGATGTATTTAGAAGAATTCATTAAAATGGGATAATTGATACCGGTTGCCATGTTGACAAATGCGCCTACACTAATAATAATTGTCACCATCTCACCGTCGCGATATGCGTCGGGCAATAATTGAAGCAAATCATGTATGTTGGTAACCACTAAAACCATTAGGATTCCACCCAGCAACATCAAATAGCGCGAAGAAGTAAAGTAAATTTTTTTAATCTCATCGTGATTTTCTTCGGCGAGATGGTGGGAGATTTTTGAGTTCGCAATACGTTCCAGTGAATTGAGTGGTGTTTCGATGATTAAAGCAATAAAGGCGGCAATCGCGTAAACTCCGACGGATTCGAGGTTATGTTTTGCAAGAAAAATGGAATCCAGAAATTTAAGTGATACCGATGAGATGGAGGTAAAAGAAACGATAATTCCATACCGGAGAATAAATCGAAATCCCACATTGCTTTTTAAGTATGTAACGTCAGGAATAAAACCGGGTCGCCCGATGATTAAAATATAAATGAAAAGAATCAGCGCTTGCAATGCGTAAATGGTGACAAATCCATTTAAAAATCCATCCAGGTCTAAATAATTGAAAAAATAAAGTAAAATCAACCCAATGAGTAAAACGCGATTTAAAATGTCATTAAGAAATGATGGTATTACTGTTTTGAAAATAGCATTACAATAGGAGTTTAACGTGTATATGAGTGTGATGTAAATGGCGAGCGGCACCACTAAGAAAAAATAGTGAGTAAACAAGGGCGATTTTTCTTCATAGAATCCAATAATCCAATTTTTGGTGAGATAAAGCAGTAAGCAGCCAATGATAATTCCAACGATAGGAAAAATCATCATAAGACCAAAAAATCCATGATGTTTTTTTTCAGGATTGAAAAACTTCGGAAGGTATTTTACATTGATATTGGGTGAACCCATTGGAAGAACCGCAGCGAGCAAACTTGAAAATGAAAGTAGAACTCTGACAAGACCCAGTTCTTTTGTGCTAAGTAACCGTGGCTGAATAAAAAGCAGGCTAAAAAAACCGATTGCTATGCCTGTGTAAATTACCAGCGTGTTCTGAATTCCTTGTTTTTTTATTACTCCCATTTTACAAGATGATGCAATATTACTGATTGTTTATATTTTTGTGGATGTAGCTGTACAATAAATGTTAAGAATCTTTCTAACCAGTTCGCAATTGAGTACCACATTAATGTCGGTTTACGCCGGTAATTCGAAGCGAGAGGGTATGAAAGATGTTTTAATAATTGATAATTTCCTTAAAAAGCGAGCTTTACTCGACCTTCATCGTCAGACTTCAGAGATCCATAAATGGGATCTGGTGTTGGATATGTCTGTGCCAATTGATAACGATATTGATTTGAAACCGGCTTTGAGTAAAAAATTCATGCGAAAAATAAAGGTGTTACCTGTTGTTAGTTTTTTTTACAATCGTTTACTCAAACGCGCCCAGAAAGATTACGCTGAGCGTTACTCCGAGATTTTATTTGATAAGCTGAACGAATTTATACAGCCGGATGTCGCACTTCATGTATTAACTCAAACCGCTTTAAATGCGCCACTGATTCACTTGTTTCCGAAAGCAACTGTAAGTTATTTTGAACATGGCCAAGGGGATTATTTTTACGTTTTAAAAGATAAAATAAACGCTGGAAATTTTTATTGCGTTTTTGCAGACCAGCTTCGTGAATATTTAATGGTTCAAAATTTGCCTGTCGGTTTTGTTAAATCATTTATTGATACGGAGAAGTTCGAGAAAGCAATCTTGTTCGCCGGACGTTCATGTCAAGAAAAAGTGGAGGCTATTTCCAACACAGCCAAAAGAATAGTTATTTTCCTGATGGATTCATGTGAAATATATCATCCGCCTGATAGTTTTTGGTCGGATTATTTGCAACGTTGCCTCCAGGAAATTGAGAATCCAGAACAATTTCTGTGGGTAGTGAAGCCGCATCCTAATCAGTCGAATGGTGTAATTGAAAAAACAAAAACAATTTTTCAGGATTCCGGACTTGATTTTGTATTTCTTGAAGATCCTGTTTTCGTTTCACTTTCTGCAGAGTATCTCTTTATGAAGCTTAAGCATAAAACGGATGCTGTTTTCACAACTTTTTCCTCTGCAATTTTTTACATTTCACATTTTTACCCAAATCAATCGCGTTATTTTGTGTTGTATGATTTTGTAGGAAAGTATTTCACACGAGCACCTAAACAGTACCTTGAAATTTACAGGGGCCTGAACAAATTTTACACAGGAATGTTTTCGGATTTTCCCTTGAAGCGAATTCGCTGATTCAGACTTTTGAAGCAATTGCAATTATCGTGTCCGTTTGATCAACTTTGTTCAGATTTTCAGCGTATGCTTTTTCAAGTTCCTCGTTCCTGAATTGCTTCAGAATTTCCTGACCACCCGGTTTTCCTTCTTTCAGCCAGTATAAATGATTCGCTAACGGGTAGCGTTGAAATCCCTCAATTCGTACTCTGTTGAATCCTGCAGCTCTTAAAAAAGTTTCAAGGCTTTTACGTGTATGTAATATTAAATGTTCGCTCCAGAATGTAAACGCCTTAAAACTTTCAAGATTGTATGTTTTTATCAAAGCATCCCCGGCGTGCGGAACTTCAATAATTAGTTTTCCTCCCGGAGAAAGATGCCTGTGAAGTTTTTTTAATGTTTCAAGCGGTTCAACCACATGTTCAAATACATGGAATAAAGTGATGACATCAAATTTTTGATGTTCAGGAATACTGAAAACCGAGTCGTAAGCTGTAAATCCTGCTTCAATTATAGTTTTTCGAATTTCATTTTGTAATTCAACACCATGAACTGATGAGGCTGTTTGTTTGAACAACTCCAGAGATCCTCCAAGTCCACAACCTACATCAAGAAAAGATTTCCCTCTGGCCAATTCTTCAAATTGTTTGTATCGTCTCAGATCGTCTTCAACTGTAATTTTTAGACCTTCAATCCGATTTATGCTTGACCAATAAGTTGTTCCCGGCATTTCTGTATAGTAGTTTTTCTCAACTTGTGAAGTGTCTGATAAAAAAATAATACCTGATTGCGGGTCAATAAGCACTTTTACATCATCACGGTCACGCACGCGTGAAAAAAACTCCTTTATTGAACTTTCATTAATCAAACCAAGTTCAATTAACTCTTGTTTTATTTTATTCACAGTATTTTTTTTAATTGATTGTAAAATTAAATAAATGCCAATGAATTTAAATATTCATTTGGATAAATTGATTAACCGTTGAGATATGAAATTAGTTCCGGCAACTTATTGATTTCAAAAATTAGCTCTTTTTTTTCATTTGTAGAATTAGTATTCAGATGCAAGGCGTGCATACCGGCATTACGGGCACCATGCACATCTATTTCCAGGTCGTCTCCAATCATCAGGCTTTCTGCCGAGTTTGTATTTGCTTTATGCATGGCCAGTTCGAAAATTTTCGGGTCCGGCTTACTAAATCCTATTTCTTCAGAGATAATAACCTGTTTAAAGAATTTTTTAATTCCGCAATTTTCCATTTTGGTATATTGAACCTCTTTGAATCCGTTGGTAATAATATGTAGGTCGTAATTTGTAAAAAGTTTTTCGAGTGTTTCAAACGCCCCGGGTATCAGATTTTTTTTGAATGGAGATCTTTTTACATAATCTTCTTCCATTCGATATCCCATTTCGTAATCATCATGATCAAACTGTTGCATACTGTTGTAAAACCGGTTGCTACGGAGTTGTTCTTTTGTGATTTCCTTTTTGCGAAGTTTTTCCCAAAGAACGGCGTTTACTTGTTCGTATGTTAAAATAAAATTTTCCGCAGTTGTTTTACACCTTGATTCCAGGTTGTATTCATGAAAAAGATCCTTCAATACTTCTCGGGAGTTGGTTTGAAAATCCCATAACGTATTATCCAGGTCAAAAAATATATTTCGAATTTTTTTCATTATTATTAATGCGGAACAATGAACCAACCTCCAAATATTCCGTAAAATAGTGTGGTCCAAATTAATGAAGAAATGCTTAAATAAATGAAAACTTTTTTTCTTTCACCAAAAAAACGAACACCTAAAAAAGCGCCGACGGGAATACTAATTAATACAGGTGCTATGATGGCAATTCCGATAAGGCCAAAATTTTTCTTCGAACGCACAATAAGCCTATTTCTCCAAGTAAATTTCTTACGTTTTTTTTCGTGGTCCGGAAATTTATTATGCAGGTATTTTATGAACCATTTAATTGCTCCATCAAAAATATAGGTAAACACGAAACTATTGATTACGCACGATAGCCCTGCGCTAAGCATGGTTTGATAATAAGTAAGGTGCATGATAACTGCACTTCCGACGGCAACCTTTAATAATAAAACCGCGGTAAAAAATACGGTAATCATTTTACCAAGAAGTGCCATTCAAACCTGCCTTTTTTTAAATTTTCTCTCCGTAGGCTAAGTCACCGGCATCACCTAACCCCGGCACAATGTAGGAGTGGGCTGTGAGCTCTTCATCGAGTGAGCCCAGCCAAAATTTAACATTGGCGGGAAGATTTTTTTTTCAATATTTAAAGCCCCGCCGGCTTGCGATAAACCAAGCAAAGTGGGTTTTTTTTTGGGTTTCCCGTTTTATCAACGCCTGTTAAGCAAG
>OMJH01000010.1 GCA_900299295.1 Bacteroidota bacterium | reverse complement strand
TAACCCTTCGATGGCTGAGGCTACTGAAATAGGCGGAGTAATAATTCCTTCACCAAGAATGCAGCATCCACCAATAATTGCAGGAAATATCAACCATTTTACGCGTGCCTTTTTTACTAGGGTATAAAGGGCAAAAATTCCACCTTCACCTTTATTATCTGCCTGCAAGGTGAAGAGTACATATTTGATGGTTGTCTGAAGTGTTAGTGTCCAGAAGACGAGAGACATTCCTCCCAAAACAACAGAGGGATCGATACTGCCGCCATCGTTGATGGCGCTCATTACGTAAAGGGGCGATGTACCGATATCACCGAAAATAATTCCGAGAGTTACGAGGAGGCCGCCGAGTGTTACCGTATTCAGGTGGCCATGGTGGGTATCTGCCAAGCGAAAGAATTTATCAGACAAAAGTAATTACAAAAGTGAATGGATAGATGATGTCGGTCATAAAATTTAACCGAATACACTTAAAATAAATGGATAATGTTAACAGCTAAGTGTCTTTTGCGTTTGGGGCCTCGTGCAGTTTTTGTTCTGCTAATGGGGGTGTAACTTGCGGATCCTTCTCCGAAATAGCATTTATTTCAGGTGAAATAATTTTTTTGAAGAATTTTTTTTGAAAAAGAAAAATCAAAACTACCCCGCACGATATGCTAGCGTCGGCGAAATTAAAAATAGGGGAAAAGAACTCGAAGGGTTCGCCGCTCCAAAAGGGAAACCAGTCGGGGAATGTTCCATGCCAAAACGGAAAATGGAACATGTCAACCACTTTTCCGTGTAAAAAACCGGCGTAGCCACCGTCGGCAGGGAAAAGCACTGCAGCTTTTTCAATATCGCTTTCACTGAAAATTAGTCCGTAAAAGGCACAATCAATGATGTTTCCTACGGCGCCGGCAAATATGAGTGAAACAGAAAAAATATAACCGGGATGTTCTTGTTTTCGAATGATGTGAACAATATAAACCACACCGAAAATTGCGGCGAGAATTCTAAACAAACTTAGTACAAGTTTACCATAACTCCCGCCAAACTCAACGCCAAATGCCATTCCCGGGTTTTCAATAAAAAGTAATTCAGCTTTGTTTTCATTGAATTGTCCGAACGGAACATTTGGAATGTGATGCTCAAGCGGGAAAGAAGTTTTAATCCAGATTTTAATGCCCTGATCAATAAGTAAAACCATCAGAATGGTTAGGAACGGGACTCTAATTTTTTGCCAGCGCGTCATGATTTTTCGTGAGGATAAAGGTAGGAATTTTGAAGGTTAGAATTCTGACTATGAAACGCAATCCTCATAAAAAAAACAAAAGCCCGTGAAGCGGGCTTTTGATATGAGGCGAAAAATTTTAATTGTTTTGTGAAAGTTTAGCGTCGATGCTTAGTGTAGCGTGAGGAACACTTCTAAGGCGCTGTTTGGGAATTAATCTTCCAGTCTGACGGCAAATTCCGTACGTTTTGTTTTGAATGCGTATTAGTGCATTGCGCAGAGAAATAATATATTTTTCCTGACGTGCAGCCAACTGCGCTGTTTCTTCCTTGCTCATAACGCTCGATCCGTCTTCCAGTAATTTAAATGTTGGAGAGGTGTCATCTGTTCCGTGATTATCTTTATTGCTCAAGGTACTTTTTAATAAATCGTAATCGGTTTCAGCTTCCTTGAGTTTTTGAAGAATTAATTCTTTGAACTCAGCAAGCTCGGAATCATTGTATCTGGTACGTTTGTCGGAGGTGTTTACAAAAGGCTTCGGCTGATTGCCGCTTCCTTTTTTAATCAACGGTTTGTTGATGTCAATTTTTATCGTTTGACGACGAATGTAACTTCCGGTTCCTGAAACATCATCATCATCATCGTCGTCTCCTCTTCTTCTTTTCTTTCTCCCTTTCGGTTTAACTTTTTCCGCTTCATCTGCCTCCATAAAATCATCTTCTGTCTCAGGAACTTCTCCATCAAGCTCCAGCGATTCAATATCTTCTCCTAAATCGAGATCCTCCGTTTCAATTTCGTCACCAATAGGTTTGCTTTTTTTTGAATCTGTTTTACTGCCTTTTTTCTTAGATGGTGCCGGAACAGAAACAGTTGATTTCGCCAGTGGTTTTTTGATTTCCTTTTCCTCTTTTGGAGAAGATTTTTTCTTGGTTTCAACTTTTGCTTTTGCCGGTTTTGCCACCTGTTTTTTAACAGCCGTTTTGCCTGATTTTACGGGCGCGGGTTTTATGGTTTTTTTTGTGACAGGTTTTGCCTTGGCTGACTTTTTCGGAGCAGGTTTAGCAACTTTTTTGGTCGCGGGCTTGTTGCTTTTCTTTGCGACCGGTTTCACCTTTTTTATCGGTTTAGCACCTTTTTTATTTGCAGGCTTATTGCTTTTCTTTGCAGTCGGTTTCGCCTTTTTTACTGATTTATTTTTCTTGGACATAATCTTGAAAATTAAAATTTAGTTGTATTTGTTAATTGAAATCAGGGTTTGTAAAGTTTCTTCTAATTCAATGGCGACAGGCGATTCGTTTTCGAATTCTTGAACAATTTTAATCCCGTTCGCCAATGTCTCATTACAAATATAAGCCATGTTATTTTGAATGGCCTCGTCAATCATGTTATTTTTTTGTATTCTTACCTCAATTTTATCTGTTACCTCATAACCATTTTCCTTGCGTAAATTCTGAATCCGATTCACCAGTTCCCGGGCCAAACCTTCCTGACGTAGACTGGTTGAGATACTAATGTCCAGCGCAACAGTTAAGGCGCCTTGATTCACCACTTTCCAGCCCGGAATGTCAACAGGAATAATTTCCACGTCCTCCGCGGTGAGCTCAATACGGACATCATTGAATTCGATTACATGAAGGTTGTTTTTTTCAATGCTTTCGATCAGGGTCTCTTTGTGATCTATTGCATATTGCTGAACGGCTTTCATGTGAACCCCGCATTTTTTTCCTAAGGTTTTAAAATTAAGCTTCAGGTTCTTGACGATTTGCATGGAGCGCTCATCCACAAATTCAAGCTGCTTCACATTTACCTCAGCAAGCACCAAATCCTTTACCGCTTCAATACTTTGTTTTTGCCGTTCGTTAACAACGGGAATGCGAATAAGCGAAAGCGGCTGGCGAACGCGGATGTTTTCTTTTTTACGGATGGACAACACCATGCTGGAAATTTTTTGTGCCAGATCCATGCGGTATTCCAGTTCCTTATCAATACAACCCACATCTGCGTCTGCAAGCAAACTGAGATGAACACTGTCAAAACGATAGCGTCCGTTATTCAACTTCGACTTTTCACGCACGCAGTCGGAAAGGTTTTTGTAAAGCCACTCTGCAAAAAATGGCGCAACCGGACTCATCAATTGTGCAACGACAACAAGACATTCGTGCAATGTTTCGTAGGCAGCTTTTTTGTCTTCGCCCATCTGGCCTTTCCAAAAGACGCGGCGTGACAACCGTACATACCAGTTGCTGAGGTGTTCATCAACAAACTCTTCAATCAATCGCGCGGCACGATGCGGCTCGTAATCATTGTAAAGATTCGTCACCTCCTCAACAAGGCTGTGCAGTTTGGAGATAATCCAGCGGTCTAGCTCCGAACGTTTTTCCAGTGGAACGGAATTTTTTTCATCCGGAACAAAACCATCCACGTTTGCGTAAAGTGCAAAGAAATTATATGTATTGAAAAGCGTACCGAAAAATTTGCGCTGAACTTCTTTTATTCCTGCCTCGTCAAAACGAAGCTCGTCCCACGGCGCCGAATTCGCGGCCATGTACCAGCGCGTGGCATCCGGACCATAGCTTGCGATGACCGCAAACGGATCGACGGTGTTGCCGAGACGCTTACTCATCTTTCTTCCGAATTTGTCTTTTACGAGGCCGTTGGAAACAACGTTTTTGTAGGCAACCGAATCAAAGCAAAGTGCAGCAATTACGTGCAGCGTATAAAACCATCCGCGCGTTTGATCAACGCCTTCCGCGATGAAGTCAGCAGGATAATATTTTTTTTCGTCAATGAGCGCTTTGTTCTCAAACGGGTAATGAAGCTGCGCGTAGGGCATGGAGCCGGAATCAAACCACACATCAATCAAATCGCTTTCACGTGTCATTTTTTTTCCGCTTTCGGAAACTAAAAAAATCTGATCGATATACGGCTTGTGAAGATCAAATGTAGTTGCATCAAAGTTGAAATCGGAGTGAATACCGGCTGCTTTGGCCTTGGCAATTTCATTTCTCAATTCCTCAATTGAGCCGATGCATTTTTCTTCCTGACCATCTTCGCTGCGCCAAATCGGAAGCGGAATGCCCCAAAAACGCGAACGCGAAAGGTTCCAGTCAACGGCGTTCTCCAGCCAGTTCCCGAAACGTCCTGTTCCGGTGGCGGCCGGTTTCCAATTGATTTGTTTGTTTAATGCCGAAAGTTTTTCACGTTGTCCGGAAACTTTTACGAACCAGCTATCGAGCGGATAATACAACACCGGTTTGTCGGTTCTCCAGCAATGCGGGTAATTGTGCTCGTACTTTTCAATTTTGAATGCTTTCCCTTCAAGTTTTAGTTTCAGCGCGATTCGCTCATCAACGCTGAGGTACTCGGATAAATTCGGGATGAATTTTTTTAAACGCTCCTGCTGAATTTTTAACTCAGCAGCCATCTCTTCCGGACTCAGGTAATTTGCTTTCACGTATTCACTGCCAAAACCCCAGTCGGAATCCGCCACTTCGTTTACAAATCTTCCGCGCTTGTCAACCAGCGGACTTTCGTTTCCATTCTCGTCTTTTACAAGGATAGAAGCGATTCCGTTTTGATTACAGACACGAAAATCATCCGCACCAAAAACAGAGGCCGTGTGTACAATACCGGTTCCGTCTTCGGTTGTAACAAAATCACCGATGATAACCTCAAAGGCCTTGCCCGATGGTTTTACATACGGCAACAATTGCTCGTAGTGAATGCCTTTTAATTGTTCCCCTTTGAATTCAGCAATACGTTCAAACGGAATTGCTTTGTCGCCTTTTTTGTATTCGCTGAGGGAAAGGCCTTCATTTTTTTCAGGAAAAAATTTATGCAGTAAATCTTTGGCAAGGATAACCGTTACCGGCTCGTGAACGTAGGGGTTAAATGTTTTGACGGCTACGTAATTGATGTCTTTTCCGACGGCCAGAGCGCAGTTGGATGGAAGTGTCCACGGCGTTGTCGTCCACGCGAGAAAGTACACGGCTTCGTTACTTGTAAACGGCAATTGCGCAGTATCGCGGACTTTGAATTGCGCTACAATTGAGGTGTCCTTCACATTCTTGTAACATTCCGGCTGATTTAATTCCGCGGAGGAAAGTCCGGTACCTGCAGCAGGCGAGTAGGGCTGAATGGTGTAGCCTTTGTACAAGAGATTTTTTTCGTAGAGGTTTTTCAGCAACCACCAAACGCTTTCGATATAATTGTTATCGTAAGTGATGTAAGCGTTGCGGATATCCACCCAGTATCCCATGATGCGGGTGAACTCTTCCCATTTCCCCGTATATTTCATCACTTCCTTGCGGCAGGCCTGGTTGTATTCTTCAACGGAAATTTTTTTTCCGATGTCTTCTTTCGTGATGCCTAAGGTTTTTTCTACAGCGAGTTCAATGGGTAATCCATGCGTGTCCCACCCGGCCTTTCGTTTAACCTGAAAACCTTTTAAGGTTTTGAAGCGGCAAAAAATATCTTTGATATTTCTCGCCATGAGGTGATGAATGCCGGGCATGCCGTTCGCGCTTGGCGGACCTTCATAAAATATAAACGGTTTTTCGCCCTCACGTTCATCGATGGAGCGACGGAAAACATCTTTGCTTTCCCAAAACTGAAGCACCTCTTCACCAATGGAAGGTAAATTCAGTTGCTTGTATTCGCTGTAGTGTTTCGACATAAACTACCTTAAGGGTCAATTTTAAGGGGAGCGAAGATAATCAATTTCAACCAAATGCGCAGTGAGAAAGGAGTGATTTTGAACGGAGGATTTTATGACCTTCCATTTTCGTTTTGATAACAACGCGGATGGAACAAACGATTTAGTTTCTTTCGCTTTGGCTTTGTTGGTGTGAAGTGAATAAATTTGACGTATGAAAAATTATATCACCCAAAACGCTTTTCTTACACAACTTAAAAAACACCTATATTTATTTTGCGTTTGCCTGTTCGCATTTTCCTTTTATTCCATTTCGTTAAGGGCTCAGACGGTGAGCGCCGCTTTTCCTTCGTTAGCAGGGCAATTGGTAAAATTTGGAACTTTCCAGGGCCTGCGCTCCTATACATTGGACAGTGTAAAGGCAGATGCAAAAGGAGAATTTTCTTTTCGATTTAATACCGAAAAACCGGCGATCGGGTATTTGATTACCGCCGAAAACAAACCGTATTTTTTAATTCTTGATAAGGAAGAAAAAATAAAACTGAAAGGTGAATACCTCTCTGCGCCGGCGACAATTACGGTGGAGGAGGGAAAGCAAAATAAAATTTTCGCCGAGTTTGCCGCTGCGCATCCTAAGCGCGAACAAGCGCTTACCGCCTGGGATTATTTGGAGAAAATTTATCGCAACGACTCTTTTTTTAGTCAGCAACAAAAACCGGCGAAGGCAATTCGTGAAGAGAAAGAACGCATCAAAAAGGAAGAAGAAGATTTTCTGAAAAAACTGGACCCGCGTTCGTACGTGTCCTGGTACCTTCCCGTGCGCCGCCTGGTAAGTTCGGTTTCAACGGTTGCACAATATCGTGCGCAGGAAATTCCTGAAACAATAATCGCCTTCCGAAAACTGGATTATACCGATGAACGATTGTATCGCAGCGGTTTGTTTAAGGATGCCATTGAAAGTCTTTTTTGGTTGCTTGAAAACAGCGGGCGCTCGCTGGATTCTGTTTTTATTGAAATGAAAATTTCGATTGACGTGTTGTTGTCTCAAATCAGTCGCGATGAAAAAAAGATGAACGAAATCACGGATTAT
>OMJH01000009.1 GCA_900299295.1 Bacteroidota bacterium | reverse complement strand
TGAAAAAAAAAACAGATGATGAAAATGAATAAATGAAGTAGTTGGCATGCCCTGTTAAATGCGGAGAAAAAAAGTAAATCTGCCGAATACCTGAAACCTTGCAGGTAAATTTCTGTTTTAAATAAACAAAACTATTTTTTACATTTACCTTAATTCATTGCCCTTGAAAAATCTAATTTCAATATTCTTCTTTGTATGTATTAGCCAATTATTTTACGCGCAGGAAATTATAGATTTGAGAAACGGCGATGCCCTGGTGAACCCCGGCAAACGAATGTACATTTATGAGGATCAATCAACGCTACTTTCAATTAAAGAAATAACAAAACCGGAAACACTTAAATTATTTACTCCCGCAACTCAGGAAATACCAAATTTTAATGTTTGCGCATCTGCCATCTGGAGCAGATTTATAATCACCACCAGGGTAAAAGAAAATTGGTTGCTTGAAGTTGGAAATCCAAACGCCGAATCAGTTAAATGTTTTATTTCGAAAAAAAACAAACTAATTGATTCCGTTGAATTCGGAATCCACTCCTCAAATTCAGGTCGCGCTTTAAAAACCTACCATGGTTATTATGATTTAAACATTTCACCAAATGATACCCTTGAACTTTTTATTCGCTGGACCGATAAAACTCCACTACATCTTCAATTTTCGATTGGTACCGTTTCCAAATTTTTTGAATCAGACCACTTAACGAATTTCTCTCATGGACTTTTTTACGGTATTATTATTCTGATGATAATTTACAACCTTTTCCTGGCAATTTCAGGTAACGGAAGGGAGTATTATTTTTATGTGTTCTACATTTTCTTTAACCTTTTATTTCTTTTATTCTTTACAGGCCATGTTTCGGTTTTACCGCAATCAATCCGGAACATCTTATATATTCATCCTGTAGTTATACCTGCAATTTTTGGAACGTTCGGTATTTTATTTACAATGGAGTTTCTGCAAACAAAAAAATTAATGCCGACTATTCACTTTTTTATGAAACTGATTATAGGTTTTGCAGCGGTTATAGTACTCATTTCATTGTTAAATTATTTTTACATTGCTTTATTTTTATTACAAATCGAAGGAATTTTACTGGCTGCGGTTTGCTTAGGCAGTGGAATAATTTCATTCCGTAATAAAAATAAGTTTGCAAAATTTTACCTTTTCGGATACGGTGCGTATTTGCTGGGCCTTACTTTTTTTATCGGTTCTGATTATGATTTTTTCCCGTTTTTTAATCAACGAATATACATACTTGAGTCGGGTGCGATTGCAGAAGCTGTTATGCTCTCATTTGCAATTGGTGAAAAATTAAACTCAGCGAACCGGGAACGCTCTGAAGCACAGCAAACAGCATTGGAGATTTCCATGGAAAATGAAAAAATAATTCGGGAACAAAATTCAATGCTTGAACAAAAAGTATTGGAAAGAACACAACAATTACAAACTAAAAATAAAATTATTGAAGAAAAAAATCGTGACATTTTAGATAGTATACGGTATGCAGAACGCATTCAAAAATCGTTTATGGCAACCCGTGAACTACTTGATGAGAATTTAAAAGATTATTTCGTTATGTTTCAACCAAAGGATGTGGTTAGCGGTGATTTTTACTGGAGCGCTAAACTTCCCGACGGGAGATTTCTGCTGGCAACTGCCGATAGTACAGGACACGGCGTTCCAGGTGCAATTATGAGTTTACTCAACATTACTTCCTTAGAAAAAGCCATTGAAACGTTTACTGAACCCTCTAAAATTTTAAATTCTACACGAAAAATAATAATCGAACGCTTGAAAAAAGATGGCAGCCCAGACGGTGGTAAAGACGGAATGGACTGCTCGTTGATTTCCTTGAATTTAGAAACATTGAAATTGCAGGTAGCGGCTGCACTCAATCCGGTTTGGATTATCCGAAAAACAACTCATCCCAAAGGTTCAATAAGCGATAAAATGACGGAAACACCTGATCCGATTGTCATCGAAATAAAACCCGATAAGATGCCGGTAGGTAAACACGAAATGCAACACCTACCTTTTACACAACACGAAATTAATCTTGAAAAAGGAGATGTGATCTACACCTTAACGGATGGTTTCCCCGATCAGTTTGGAGGCGAAAAAGGAAAAAAATTCATGATCAAAAATCTTCGTGATCTTTTGGTAAAAAATTCAAATTTGCCAATGAAGGACCAAAAAATAATACTAGAAAAAACTTTTACTTCCTGGGCAGGAGATCTTGAACAAGTTGATGACGTTACTTTAGTTGGTATAAGAATCTGAACTTAGTTTTTTTTTTGATTGAATTTACCTAACCATTGTATGCTCTTAAAATTGCGAGATTAAAAAATATGTAAAAAAACACATTAATTTTTAACCCTTTATTGTATATTCCGACCATTATTAGAAAATTAATTGAATAAATCTGTTTCTATCGTCCATACTAAATAAAAAATAATTATTTTGATAAAAATTTAAAAATATTTTTAAACGGGTTATTCTCAATTGACATTTCCAATAGACATTAATAAAAAGGTCAAAAATGTTTGAAAACAAAGAGATAAATCTCCACTTGTTACGTGAAAGAGCTTTTAATCTTAGATGGGCTAGTGTTGAAAAGGATGTCATTCCATTAACTGCTGCCGATCCCGATTTTCCGTGTGCTCCCCAAATTATTGAGTCTATCAACAAATATATCCGCGACCGATATTTCTCCTACGCCCCAGCTGAAGGTTATTCATTTTTCAGAGAGGCTATGGTTGATTCCTTACTAAATCAAAAAGGAATACCTGCAAATTCTGAATTTATTTATCCTGTTGACAGCGCAGCGTTCGGAATATTTAATGTTTGCAAAGCTTTTTTAAATAAAGACGATGAAGCTATTATATTTAACCCAGTTGATTTTCTTTTCAAATATTCAATAGAAAAGGTAGGGGGAAGAGCGATTGATTTACCCGTGTCATTAAACCCTGAAGTCTCCATTGACCTAGAAAAATTATCCTCTTTAATTACTCCAAAAACAAAACTGCTCTGTTTATGCAATCCATTGAATCCAACGGGAAAGGTTTTTACGAAACAAGAATTGACTGCCATTGGTAAAATAGCTGTAAAACACAACATAATTATACTTTCCGACGAAATTTGGAGCGATATTGTTTTCTCTCCATCGAGCTATGTAAGTGTTGCTTCTCTCGATGAGGAAATTCGTAATCAAACGGTTATTGTTACCGGCTTCAGCAAATCGTATGGATTAGCCGGGTTACGAATTGGCGCTGTCGTTTCTTTTAATGATAAAAACCATCAAACTTTATTTGAAGCTTCAGATCATAAAAGTACAATTCACGGGAGTAATGTTCTAGCACAAGTTGCAGCCACTACTGCCCTGAATGAATGTGACCAATGGCTGAATCAATTCGTTACTCACTTACATAAAATGAGAGAAATTGTTGTAAGTGGTTTAAATAATTTAAAAGGTGTAAGTTGTTATTATCCGCAGGGTTGTTACGTCGCGTTTGCTAACATTTCAGCAACCGGATATACCAGTGAGTATTTACACGCCTTGTTACTTAAAGAAGCAAAAGTTGCAATTGTGCCCGGATTACCTAAGTGGTTTGGGTCAAATGCTGAAGGGAATATACGTATCAGTTTTGCGACTTCAGAGGAATTACTTACTGAAGCGATGAACCGAATTAAAAAAACAATAAATAACCTATGAAAGTTGTAATTATTGGGGGTGGAATTGCAGGGGTTTCATTAGGTATTTTATTACATAAACTAGGAACTGATTTTGTGATTAATGAAAAGGAATCCGGAATCCCTGCCAGAGGAAATGCATTTTTAATGCACGCAGACGGCGTTTCTATTCTAAAAAAAATAATGGGAGAAGACCTCCATTCCATTGAATTACCCGGCCAGTTCATTGATACGTTTACCTTAAAAAGACCTGATGGCACAGAACTGAAATATATTAAAATGGAACCATGGCAATGCATGAGGAGATCAAGTTTGATCGAAGTTTTGTATAGCCTGATTCCGCTGGAGAAATTTAAAAAAAACAGAACTTTTCTCCGGTTTCTTTATGATGATGTAACCGGAAAAGCGATTTCTGCAGAATTTAATGATGGAACAATTGAATATGGGGATATTTTCGTCGGAGCTGATGGCTCGAGGTCGATGGTAAGACAATCCTTGTTCGGAAATACAAATTTTACACCCATTGAAGTTAAAGAAATTATTGGTATTGTTTCGATGCCCGATGCTGTTGCCGAGTCACCGCACATTTTCACCAAATATTTATCTGGAACCAAAGGATTGTCATTTGGTTATATACCAACTTCGGCTTCCGAATTTGTTTGGTTCATTCAATTTGATTCCAGATTTGAAACCAAAGACGCCTTGAATCGCGAAAACATGAAAGACTTTTGTCATGACTTGATGAAAGATTTTCCACCAATTGTTCACGACATTATTAATTCAAACGACTTTAATAACAGTTACGTTTGGAATGCAACCGACTTTGATTTATTGAATTGTTTTCATAAGCAAAATGTCGTATTGATAGGAGACGCGGCACATTTGTCAGTTCCTTTTACTAGTTCAGGAACAACGAACGCAATGGTAGATGCCAGCTATATTGCAAACCAATTCGCGAATTGCACAGATTTAAATTCGATTGAAAGTGCTTTCCAAAAATTCTATGAAGATAGAAAGGAATTAGTGGAAGAACACCTCATGATGGGCAGAGAAATGAAAGAGAAATTTTTAAACCCATCGCCTGAACCTGAAGAAGATTATAAAATTCCGTTAATTACGCCTAGGCCGATTGCAAACGAATTATTACCAAAACACAAAAAAATACATCTTTTATATTTTACCGATCCGATTTGCTCAACCTGTTGGCTAATTCAACCCGAAATTCGAAAACTTCGTCTTGAATACAGGGATTATCTTGAAATTGAATATTGTATGGGCGGTTTGCTGCCTTCATGGGAAAATTATCAAAGAGGGGGCATTTCTAGCCCAGAGGACGCGGCTGCTTATTGGAGAGAGGCAGCAAAAAAATATGAAATGCCGATAACTGACCGCGTGTGGAACAACGATCCCATTTTATCCTCCTATCCTCCTTCCATTGCATTTAAAGCAGCTCAGCTTCAAGATACCGATAAAGCCCTGCTTTTTTTACGTCGTATTAACGAAATACTTTTTATGGAGGGAAAAAATATCGTTGATAATTTAATTCTATACAAAACGGCCTTCGAAACAGGATTAGATGCTGCCAGATTAATCCGCGATTTAAACGGAAGGGCGCAAATATTATTCAATGCAGATCTTGAACTTGCGAAGAAGTTATCAATCGCAGTATTGCCTACTTTTATTTTTACTGACAAATTCAATAACAGTAAAATATTATACGGATTCCAAAAATATAATGCGTTTGAATCTACGTTAAAAAAATTAGTCCCCGACATTTTAAAAAAATCAGAAAAAATCTCACCGGAAAAGCTGTTCACTATTTACCCCACGATGACCACAAAAGAATTTTCTTTTCTCTTGAATCTTGAAAATAATTCGGGGGAGGAAGAATTAAAAAAACTTAATAATGCCGGTATAATTGAAAAATTGATTTTAAACGAAAAGGTCTTATGGAAAATTGTGAAAGACCGAAAACCACAAACGTCATAAATCCTGTAGTTGATTGATATTCAATTAACGAAAATATTTTATTTTATTTTACTGTTAATCTGTTTAATTAAAATGTAGAATTAAACCGGGCAGCTGATACTTTTTTGAACCAATTATTTCTTTAAAAAACAAATTCAGGAAAGCGAGAGGTTAACAATTACAATACTTTTTTTTGTTTCAGGAGTACTTTACCACATTACCGCTGAAAAGTGTGTATATTTTCATTCAATTTCCTAACTTAGTAGCTTGACCAAATCCTACAATGGAAACAACAGCTTACCAGCCAAAAAATAAAATACGGATTGTAACTGCGGCAGCTTTATTTGACGGGCACGATGCGGCAATCAACATCATGAGAAGGATTATGCAAAGTTCAGGAGCCGAGGTAATACACCTGGGCCATGATCGTTCTGTGATGGAAGTAGTTAACTGTGCTGTTCAAGAAGATGCGAACGCCATTGCGATAACTTCATACCAAGGTGGCCATGTGGAATACTTCAAATACATGTTCGACTTACTGAAAGAAAAAGGTTGCGGCCATATTAAAATTTTTGGCGGTGGCGGCGGCGTGATTTTACCCACGGAAATTCAGGAATTACATGATTATGGAATCACCCGAATTTATTCTCCTGACGACGGAAGATCACTTGGTTTACAGGGAATGATTAATGATGTTTTACGAAAAAGTGATTTTCCCACCGGAAATCAATTAAACGGTGAGCTAAAACATGTTGAAGAAAAAGAATTCAAATCAATAGGAAGATTGATTTCTGCAGCCGAAAATTTTCCTGTAAACACATCAAGTGCATTAAAAAAACTTGAACAACAGGCAAAAACATCCAATACCGCTGTGCTTGGAATAACCGGAACCGGAGGCGCAGGAAAATCATCACTGGTAGATGAATTAGTTCGCCGGTTTTTAATTGATTTCCCAGATAAAAAAATCGGTATTATTTCTGTTGATCCTTCAAAACGTAAAACCGGAGGAGCATTGCTTGGCGATCGTATTCGCATGAATTCCATTCGCAACGAGCGGGTTTACATGCGCTCCATGGCGACTCGGCAAAGCAATCTGGCTTTGAGTCGACATGTACAAGATGCCGTGAACATTTTAAAAGCTGCACATTTTGATTTAGTAATACTGGAAACCGCCGGAATTGGCCAGAGCGATACAGAAATCACCGAGCACGCTGATTTGAGTTTATATGTGATGACGCCTGAATATGGTGCTGCAACTCAACTCGAAAAAATTGACATGCTTGAATTTGCCGATATAATCGCTTTAAACAAATTTGATAAGCGTGGGGCAATGGATGCGCTGCGGGACGTAAAAAAACAATACAAACGTAATCGTCAGCTCTTTGACTTGGATGATGAAAAAGTACCTGTTTTCGGTACCATTGCTTCTCAATTTAATGATCCGGGTATGACACGATTGTACCGATCCGTGATTGATTCACTGAATGCAAAAATGAAAACCGGCTTTGAATCAAAATTTAAAATTACAGGGGAAGTTTCGGAAAAAATTTACATCATCCCTCCTGCCCGCACCCGCTATCTCAGTGAAATTTCAGAAAATAACCGTAATTACGATAAATGGGTTGTGCAACAAGCTGAA
Organism: Bacteroidota bacterium; assembly: GCA_900299295.1. GTDB lineage: Bacteria > Bacteroidota > Bacteroidia > B-17B0 > Aurantibacillaceae > AM-1111. Next base: position 7,050 of record OMJH01000009.1, on the reverse strand, counting down.
ATCGCGGATAAACTCTATGGCATTCACAAAACCATCGAAACAATTAAAGCAGGGAATCTTGCAGACAAAGACCGATTATTGAAATCCTTACAGGAAACTTATGCGCAAGTTGAACTTGACCTTGATCCGAGAAACAAAAAAATAATTGAAGGATGGGAAGAAAAAAAGAAATTATTCAGCAATGAGTTTTATGTGTTTAAGGTTCGCGAAAAAGAAATTAAAATAAAAACACATTACGAATCCTTATCACATTCCCTGATTCCAAAAATCGCTTCGCCAAAGTTTAAAGCCTGGGGCGATATAATTAAATGGGTGTTGAGTGAAAATTATCCGGGAGAGTTTCCTTATGCTTCAGGTATCTATCCTTTCAAACGCGAAGGAGAAGACCCGACACGTATGTTTGCAGGAGAAGGAGGGCCTGAACGAACCAATAAAAGGTTTCATTACGTTTCTTTAGGGATGCCCGCTAAACGGCTCTCTACTGCCTTCGACTCGGTAACGTTGTACGGACAAGACCCGGATTATCGGCCGGACATTTATGGCAAAATCGGAAATTCCGGTGTCAGCATTTGTTGCCTTGACGATGCAAAAAAACTTTATAGCGGATTCAATCTCTCGGATCCTAAAACCTCGGTATCCATGACGATAAATGGACCTGCCGCTATTATCTGTGCGTTTTATATGAATGCAGCTATCGATCAGCAATGCGAATTATACATTCGTAAAAACGGTTTGACAGAAGAAGTGAAAAAGAAAATTTCTACCTTTTATAAAGAGCAAAATTTACAGGCACCAACTTATTCGGGAGATTTGCCAGAAGGCAACGATGGTTTAGGACTTTTGCTGCTAGGCACTTCCGGAGATAAAGTTTTACCAACCGATGTTTATCAACAAATAAAATCTTTTACATTATCTCAGGTACGAGGCACTGTGCAAGCCGATATTTTAAAGGAAGACCAGGCACAGAACACTTGTATTTTCTCAACGGAATTTTCGCTTAAAGTAATGGGAGATGTACAGCAGTATTTTATTGACCATCAGGTGAGGAATTTTTATTCTGTTTCTATTTCAGGATACCATATTGCTGAGGCTGGCGCCAACCCGATATCGCAACTTGCTTTTACACTTGCAAACGGATTTACATTCGTTGAATACTATTTGAGTCGAGGAATGCATATTGATGACTTTGCACCCAATCTTTCATTCTTTTTCTCGAACGGAATCGATCCGGAATATGCAGTTATTGGTCGTGTTTCAAGAAGAATTTGGGCAAAAGCGATGAAGTTTAAGTACAATGGCAATGAGCGAAGTCAAATGATGAAGTACCATATCCAAACTTCAGGCAGGTCGCTGCACGCACAGGAAATCGATTTCAATGACATTCGTACCACACTTCAGGCATTGTATGCAATATACGATAATTGCAATTCATTGCACACAAATGCGTATGACGAAGCCATCACAACCCCAACCGAAGGAAGCGTCCGCCGTGCAATGGCCATTCAACTCATCATCAATCGTGAACTGGGTCTTGCAAAAAATGAGAATCCGCTGCAAGGAGCTTTTATTATTGAAGAGTTAACCGATCTTGTTGAGGAGGCTGTGCTTACCGAATTTGATCGTATTTCAGAAAGAGGTGGCGTACTGGGAGCCATGGAAACAATGTACCAGCGTGGAAAAATTCAGGAAGAAAGTTTGTATTACGAAACATTGAAACATACCGGAGAATTTCCTATTATAGGAGTAAATACTTTTTTAAGCACAAAAGGATCACCAACCATTATTCCACAGGAAGTAATTCGTTCAACCTCGGAAGAAAAGGAAGCACAGATTGCCGCTAAAAATAATTTACAGCAATACAATAACGTGAAAGGACCGGAAATGATCGGAAGGTTGCAGGAAGTGGCGGTGAAAAACGGGAACGTGTTTGAGGAATTAATGGAAACGGTGAAATATTGTTCTCTGGGAGAAATTACTCGTGCGCTATTCGAAGTTGGCGGTCAATACAGAAGAAATATGTAGTTAGATTGCAAACTATTTAATTTCCGTTTTCGTTTAATCAGTCGATTGCATTTCCTTTTCCAACACAGCTTGAAAATTTTCTTTTTCCAGATTTGGCCGAATTTGGCCTTTTACAGAAATTGAGATCCCTCCGGTTTGTTCCGAAACAATAACAGCAACCGCATCCGAAATTTCTGTAATCCCTACCGCAGCCCTGTGCCGCATACCAAAACTTGAAGGAAACTGTTCTTTCTCTGTTACCGGTAATACGCATCGAGCTGCCAATATTCGTTCGCCAGTGATTATAACCGCTCCGTCGTGTAACGGACTATTCTTAAAAAAAATATTTTCAAGCATACTCGATGTTATGGTACTATCAATTTTTTCTCCTCCTGCAATGTATGTTTTCAAATCTGAATTTCGTGTAAGTATAATCAATGCACCCGTTTTAGACTCGCTCATTTTAAAACAGGCCTGCACCAATGGAGAATAATCTGACAGCATTTTTGTTTCCAGCTTAATTTTTTCACTGATGCGTAATAAACTCCATAATGGCCTGCTTTTATTTATAAATTCTGAAGTGCCAAGCAGCAACAAAAATCGTCTCAACTCTTGTTGAAAAACAATAATGATAACAATTACTCCCACATCAATAAACTTTCCAAGTATAGAACCTAACAGTTTCATATCAAACCCACGAACGAGAATCCATGCAAAATAAATTACAACTATTCCCACGAGAATACTTACAGCAGGAGTACCCTTTACTAATTTATAAAGATTGTAAAGTAGAACTGCGACCAGGAAAATATCAACTGCATCAACCCAATTGTAAGCAGGAAAGAAAATGGTTAAGTAACAATTCACAACGTAAAAATACTGTTTCAGGCTGATTTATAAAACCCTGTCAGTTTAATTGCCTCAACCGCCTCTTTCACATCGTGAACACGAAGGACATTGGCACCGTTAAGCAAGGCGATTGTGTTTAAAACAGTTGTTCCGTTTAATGCCATGTCGGGAGAAATGTCAAGCAAACGTGTTATCAGCGATTTTCTTGAAAGACCTACAAGCACAGGATAATTTAATTGAGTAATAAAATTCATTTCACGAAGGAGCTTGTAGTTGTGTAAAGGGGTTTTGCCAAATCCAAAACCAGGATCTAGAATCAGTTGCCGGATGGAATTTCTACTTGCTTCTTTTATTTTTTTCTTGAAAAAGGAACCAATTTCTTTGATTAGGTTCTCATATTCCGGTTTTTTTTGCATTGTTTCCGGCGTTCCTTTCATGTGCATAATTAAGTAAGGTAGTTTTAGCTTACCAACAACTTCCATCATTTTCCCGTCAAATTCACCGGCAAAAACATCATTAATAATATCAGCTCCGCATTCTGCAGCAGCTAGCGCAACTTGCGAACGGAAGGTGTCAACTGAAATAAAAATTTCAGGAAATGTGGAACGTAGAAGTCGCAAAGATGGAAGAAGGCGGCGTAATTCGATTTCTTCTGTGAGCAATGATGAGCCAGGTCTGCTTGAAACGGCACCGATATCAAGGATATGAGCACCCTCCTCGAGCATTTTTTCAGCTTTTTTAAGAAATACTACCTGTTCATTAACCCTGCTTAAGGCAAAAAAAGAATCCGGCGTTAGATTAATTACACCCATTATTCTAGGTTCGGTTAACGATAGTCGTTTCCCATTCGCCCGAATGAAAAAGTTGGATTGAAAATTTGTATCTTGGTGACGCATTTGTTTGGTCAATTATGAAGAATACGGATTCGCAATATAATGCTGTTGTTAATCAATGCAAAGATATTTTTTTAAAGAAAATGAAAGATTATGGAACGGCCTGGAGAATTCTTCGCGTAAGTTCACTCACAGACCAGATTTTCATAAAAGCAAACAGAATAAGAAGTATTGAGGAAAAAGGAACACAGCGGGTAGACGACAATATTTTATCGGATTACATCGGCATTATTAATTATTGCATTATTGCTTTAATTCAGGAGGAGTTAAAAAATGACAGCAGAATGGAAATTCCTTATCAGGAAACCGCAGCGCTTTACAGTAAACACGTTGATCGTGCTAAATTATTGATGGAAAATAAAAATCATGACTACGGAGAAGCATGGAGAGATATGCGTATTAGTTCTTTAACGGATTTAATTTTGATGAAAATTTTACGAATAAAACAAATAGAAGATAACCAAGGACACACCATTATTTCTGAAGGTGTAGATGCAAACTTTATGGATATGATGAATTATTCCGTTTTTGCCCTTATCAAAATTTCCGAAAACGATTCATAAACGATGAAAACAAAAGCAATTTTGCAATCCCGGATTTTTAAGCTGACCATTTCCGCTTTGATTAGCCTTGGGTTGATTTTTCTAACACCCGGATGTTTAAGCCTACAATGGAAAATTGGCATTGCGGGAAGTTTGTTTCTTATCACTAATCTTTCAATGTGGATTGGAAAATCAAAATGGATTACGCATTTTTTTCGCATTGCTACCGGTGCCCTTTTTATTTTCAGTGGAACAATTAAATCAAATGACCCTACCGGTTTTTCAATAAAACTTAAAGAATATTTTGAAATTTTTGAAGAAGATTTTTCAAACTTAAGAACCGGGAAAAAAGAAGTTCTTGAGATGGTAAAAAACCATCCACGCGTAAAAGCTATAATTGAAAAAACAAAGAATCTTGAGAATCCAATTACCGAAGATAAAATTCTGGAAACAGCTTCAAGTGAATTCGATAAACGGTACAAACTTTCCTCTGATAAAGAAAATATTTTTATTTTAATTTGTAAATATTTCTTTGACCACGCTGTCGGCTTGGCAATTGTTATTTGTATATCGGAAGTGGCACTGGGTCTGATGCTGCTTATTGGGATTTTACCTGCGTTAACCTTGTGGTTACTACTGGCACAAATTGTTTTTTTTACCTTCCTTACCTTCTATTCCGCGTGTTATAATAAGGTCACACACTGTGGATGTTTTGGCGACTTCCTTAAACTTACTCCTTGGACCTCCTTCGGGAAAGACATCGCTCTTTTATTCGCAATTGCATTTTTGTTTTCAGGAAAACACAATATTCAACCTGTATTCAAAATCAAATTCATCAATTGGGCAGCTGGAAGCATTGGGTTACTATTTTCGATATGGTTTCCGATTCGATGCTATCAACACTTACCGGTTTGGGATTTCCTTCCCTTTTACGATGGCGCCAATGTTTGCATGGGTCGTCAAAATGGACCGAATTATAAACCTCCGGTTTATGAAAATTACTTTTCCTATAAAAACAAAATAACCGGGGAGGAAAAAAAATTTGAAGGCAACCAACTGCCATGGCAGGATTCAAATTGGGTTTATGTATCAGCAGATCCTCCCATTCTAGTCAGCGAAGAACAAGACGCTGCAAAAATTACTACCTACACGATGCAGGATCTTAACGGCAACGAAATTGCCGACTCATTACTTCAATCAAACGACTATTACTTTCTTTTAGTAATGAACAGCTTAAATGAATCGGAAAAAAATCCTCAACTAATTAAAAAACTGAATGATTTCTGTTTGAGTTCTGAGAAAGAAGAAATTAAATTTCTTGCACTCACGCATGATTTCGAACAGGATATAAGAAAATACAAATTTGAAAATCAGGCAATGTTTGATTTTGCGATATCCGATGATGTCCAATTGAAAATGATGATTCGTGCCAATCCCGGTCTGATGCTTTTTAAAGGTTGTACCATGATAAAAAAATGGCATTACAATGATTTACCCACATTTTCGGATGTGAAAAAAACCTACTTCAAATAAGTTGCTGCATCAATTATTCATTAAAATAAAAATGTATTTTTACCTGATGCCTAACGTGTTAAATGTAGATCGGTGATTAAATACGTTATTAAAAAATTTCTTTATAGCCTCCTGGTTTTATTTGGGGTTGTTACAATTGTATTTTTCCTTTTCACCATTTTGCCGGGCGATCCAGCAGTTATTATTTTGGGTCAACATGCTTCCAAAGATGCAGTTGAAAAACTACATGAAAAGCTAGGATACAACCAACCCTTGATTAATCAATACGCCTACTACTTAAACGACCTTTCCCCCATTTCAATCCACTCAACAAAAGATAAAACAAAACCAAATTTCCTCGATGATTCACAATATCGGTATACTATAATTTGTTCAATATCAAGCTCAGCTTGTCTTGTTGTCAAATTTCCCTACCTACGTCAATCTTACTACGAGGAAAATAAAAAAGTTTCTCAAATCATCGGCGAAAACATTCCTGAAACCTTTGTTCTCGCACTCAGCTCTATAATTTTTGCGTCACTTTTTGGAATTTCACTCGGAATAATTGCGGCCTTATTTAAAGACAAGTGGATTGACAAAAGCATTCTTGTCTTTTCAGCACTAAATATTTCCTTGCCTTCTTTTGTATCCGGACTTATCATCATGTGGGTTTTTGGTTTCGTTTTACGAGATTATTTACACCTCAACCATGTGGGCACCTTATTCCCAACAGACGATTTTGGTGTAGAATATGTTTCTATTAAAAATTTAATACTGCCAACAATTACACTCGGCTTGCGTCCATTGGCCTTAATTGTTCAATTAACAAGAAGCTCCCTTCTTGAAGTAATGAGTATGGATTATATTCGTACCGCACGCGCCAAAGGATTAAGCCTTACAAAAATTGTTTTAAGACATGCTCTTAAAAACGCAATGAATCCGGTTGTAACGGCCATTAGTGGTTGGTTCGCCGGCCTAATGGCGGGTGCTATATTTGTTGAGAAGATTTTTGACTGGAAAGGAATAGGATTACGTGTTTTCGATGCACTTGACCAAAAAGATTTGCCTGTAGTTATGGGTGCCACCCTCGTATTCGCTACCATTTTTGTTGTGATAAATTTAATCGTAGATATAATTTACAGTTATCTCGACCCTCGTGTTCGAATAAAATAACAGAAATGGAAAATCAACGTAAAAAAATAGTAGCAGGCAACTGGAAGATGAATCTCACCTTTCAGGAAGCCAAACAGCTC
>OMJH01000008.1 GCA_900299295.1 Bacteroidota bacterium | reverse complement strand
TTGGAATGGATGTCGCAGCTCCTTCCATTAAACGTGAAGAATTTGAAAACTCAGTTGACTCGTTGTCGCTTTTGCTGGCACAACTGTTCAACGAACCCGGAAAAGACAGAAAATATTACTCGCGAATGTTACGAATGGCAAGACGTACAGAAGATCGATACATTGTACTTCATCGCAATGTTTCACAACAGCAATTCAAAACATTAAAAACATTTCCATTACTGAAAAAAGGTGCGCGTGGTGGTCTTGTTTACCTGCAGACAAATAAACGAGAGCACCCATATAAAGAATTGGCGGCACGAACAATTGGATTTGCCCCACGACCGCAAGACCATGTTAAGGGAGTAGGACTGGAAGCGGCGTACGATAGTATTTTACAAGGAACTGTTGGGAAACGTTTAATGCAGAAAATCGCAGGAAACATTTGGAGACCTCTGAATTCTGAAAATGAAATTGAACCACAGGACGGTTGTGAGTTAATTTCCACATTAGACATGCGAATACAAAATGTGGCTGAAAATACACTCAAGCAACAGTTAGTTAAAAATAAAGCCAGCCATGGTTGTGTAATTCTCATGGAAGTAAAAACCGGTGAAATACGCGCAATAGCGAATTTAAAGCGCAAGGACTCTACCACCTATGTCGAGAATTACAATTTTGCTATTGGCGATGCCACTGAACCGGGATCTACATTTAAGTTGGCATCATTGCTTGCAGCTATGGATGATGGTTATATCGATCCTAATGATAAGGTTGAAGTGGGTAATGGTAAATGCTTTTATTACAACCAAAAAATGGAGGACTCTCATCCACCGGCTTCGAGCGTGATGACTGTCCAAGAGGTATTTGAACATTCTTCAAACGTAGGTGTAAGTAAAATAATTACGAAATATTATTCTGCAAATCCTCAAAAATTTCTAGACAAGCTTTATTCTTTTCATCTGAACGAAAAACTAAACGTCAACATGCCCGGCGAAGGCAAGCCAAAAATTAAAAAAGCCGGAACCACAGAATGGTATGGCACTTCTCTTCCATGGATTTCTATCGGGTATGAATCATTGATTACACCACTTCACACGTTAACGCTTTACAATGCAGTTGCAAATAACGGATGCATGGTGAAGCCGATGTTCGTACGTGAAATCAAAAGAAAAGGACAAATAATAAAAAAATTCAACCCTGAAATCTTAAATCCACAAATTGTAAAAAAGGAAGTCATTCAAAATGCCAAAAAATTATGCGAAGGAGTTGTTGAAAAAGGTACCGGAAAATCGCTGGCAATTTCTGCATTTTCAGTGGCAGGCAAAACGGGAACTGCGCAATTAAGTATTAACGGAAAAGATTATGGTGTAGATGGAAATCGTTCCTACCAAGCCTCTTTCGTAGGTTATTTTCCGGCAGATAAACCACTTTATACATGCATTGTAATTATCAATTCTCCATCTAACGGAATTTACTACGGAGGTGCTGTTGCGGGACCGGTATTTAAAGAAATTGCAGAAAAAGTTTATTCAACAAGCGTTGATTTTCATCAAGAAATAAATTCAGGAGAAATTTTATTAAGTTCAAATACAGCTGAAATTAAAGGGAAAAGAAATGAGATTCAGCAAACGTTCAAACAATTAAAAATTCCTTACAACGAAAAGTTGGATGATGTAAGCAACACTTATGTTGCAAACACACGTATTGACTCTTCAAAATTCATATTGAAAAACATTTCTCCCGATGTACAATTACAAAAAGGATTTATACCCGATTTAACCGGCATGAGCTTGCGTGATGCAATTTTTCTACTCGAAAACAATGGTATTAGTGTAGAAGTAAAAGGTTCAGGAAAAATAAAGCAACAATCCTTAACTGCAGGTTCAAAATTTTCAAAAGGTGTTCGTATCACTTTACAATTAGGCTGATGAAATTACTGAGCGAAATATTGTATAAGGCAGGACTTGAAGAAGTCCTTGGATCTACAAACCTCGCTATCTCCTCCGTGTGTTTTGATTCGCGAAAAGCAAAAAAAGACGGATTGTTTGTTGCAGTAAGGGGGACTCAGTCCGATGGTCATGATTTTATTCAAAATGCGATTGAACGCGGTGCTGCAGCTATCGTTTGCGAAACGATGCCCGCAGAAATCAATATCCGGGTAACCTATGTGAAGGTAAAAAACTCTTCAATGGCATTGGGAATTATTGCGGGAAATTTCTTTGATAATCCATCACAAGAATTAAAACTGATTGGCGTAACCGGAACTAACGGAAAAACCACAACAGTTACTTTGCTCTTCAACTTATTCAGGTCGTTGGGATATAAAGTCGGACTTCTATCAACAGTAAAAAACAAAATTAATAACGAAGAAATTCCGGCTACACATACAACACCCGACGCCATATCCTTGAATGAATTACTTCGTAAGATGGCAGATGAAGGTTGCCAATTTGTTTTTATGGAAGTAAGCTCACATGCAGTGGTTCAAGGAAGGATATCAGGATTACAGTTCAGCGGAGGAGTTTTCACCAACATCACTCATGATCATTTGGATTACCATAAAACATTTAACGAATATATTAAGGCCAAAAAGGGATTTTTTGATCAATTGAGCGAAGATGCGTTCGCTGTTGTTAACAAGGACGATAAAAATGCCATGGTGATGGTTCAAAATTGCAAAGCAGTAGTAAGAACTTTCGCAGTAAAAAATATCGCAGATTTTAAATGTAAGATCATCGAAAATCATCTTAGCGGTTTATTATTGAATATTGACGGTATTGAAGTCTGGGTAAAATTGATCGGAAGCTTCAACGCAAGCAATATACTCGCGGTATATTCTGTTGCAATACTTCTTAAAGAAGATAAAACAAACGTTTTGACTGCCCTGAGTATGCTTAATTCAGTAGAAGGAAGATTTCAGCATTTAAAATCAAATGGCGGAATTATAGGCATTGTAGATTACGCGCATACACCAGATGCAATAAAAAATGTACTCGAAACAATTAAAGATATACGAAGCGGGAACGAGCAGGTAATCACAATTATTGGATGCGGAGGTGACCGTGATGCTGCAAAGCGACCGGTAATGGCAAAAATTTCAAGTGAGTACAGCAATAAAGTAATTCTTACCTCAGATAATCCTCGAACCGAAAATCCGGAAGCAATTCTAGATGCCATGCAATCCGGCCTTGATTCAGTGGACAAAAAAAAGACAATTCGTATTTCGAACAGAAAAGAGGCTATACGTGCAGCATGCGCAATAGCAAAACCTGGTGATATCATTTTAATCGCAGGCAAGGGGCACGAAAAATATCAAGAGATTAATGGCGTGAGATACCCTTTTGATGATTTTGAAATTTTGAAAGAAAACATTTTAGAAATGAATTTATAATGTTGGTCTGGCTATTTGAATATTTAAATAAATTGAATTTTCCGGGAGCGGGAGTATTCCAGTACATTTCATTTCGTGCTGCAATGGCTGCGTTTGGATCCTTAACCATTACGCTGCTATTCGGTAAAAGAATTATCAACTGGATTAGAAAAAAACAAATCGGAGAAACCATTCGCGAGCTTGGCTTACAAGGACAAAATGAAAAAACCGGAACACCGACAATGGGTGGGCTGATTATTATCGCAGGAATTATAATTCCAACAATTCTTTTTGCAAGACTGAATAACGTTTATATCATCTTAATGCTGATTACTACAGTATGGCTAGGCATGCTGGGTTTTCTTGATGATTACATCAAAGTTTTCAAGAAAAACAAAGAAGGGCTCAGCGGAAAATTCAAAATCATTGGCCAAATAACAGTTGGTATTATCGTGGGTACTACACTATACTTTCATCCCGATGTTGGAATAAAACAAAAGGCTGAGCCGATTTATCAAGTTATTAATCCGGATAATATGTACAAAGAATCCGTGAAAATTTCCAAGTATGCTGATGAATCCATAAAATCATTAAAAACAACCATCCCGTTTGTAAAAAATAACGAATTTGATTATTCACGTATCATATGCTGGTCAAGTGCAGATTGCCTAAAATGGGGCTGGTTGATTTTCATTCCAATTGTAATTTTAATTATTACTGCAGTTTCAAATGGTGCAAACATCACAGACGGCATTGACGGCCTTGCTGCAGGAACATCTGCAATCATTGGTACAACGCTGGGTATTCTTGCCTATGTTTCCGGTAACACCATCTTCGCAGATTACCTTAACATCATGTACATTCCTCACAGTGGGGAACTTGTTGTTTTTATTGCCGCTTTTGTAGGAGCATGCATTGGATTTTTATGGTACAACGCTTTTCCGGCGCAGGTTTTTATGGGAGATACCGGAAGTTTAGCTATAGGCGGAATTATTGCTGTTTTTGCAATTGCCATACGTAAGGAATTGCTTATCCCTGTGCTGTGTGGAATTTTTTTCGTGGAGAATCTTTCTGTTATTCTTCAAGTTTATTATTTCAAATACCAGAAGAAAAGGCGCGGGCTTGAGTTTGCACAAAAAAACAGATTATTCAAAATGGCACCGCTGCATCATCATTATCAGAAATGCGGAATGCATGAATCTAAAATTGTTTCCCGTTTTTGGATTATTGGAATTATGCTAGCCGTATTAACAATAGCCACCCTTAAACTGCGCTAACCCATGAATAGAAAATTAGTCATACTAGGAAGCGGCGAAAGTGGTGTTGGGGCTGCTCTATTAGGGAAAAAGAAAAATTACGACGTGTTTGTGTCCGATTCAGAAAAAATAAAAGAAAAATATAAAACTGTTCTTTACGAAAATGAAATTGCTTTCGAAGAAGGAAAGCACACACCCGAACTTATTTTTGAAGCAGACGAGGTTGTAAAAAGTCCGGGCATTCCGGATAAGGCAAGCTTAGTTTTGGAATTGAGAAATCGAAATATTCCTGTAATTTCTGAAATAGAGTTCGCCGGCAGACATACAAAAGCTAAAAAAATCTGTATCACCGGTAGCAATGGAAAAACTACAACAACACTCTGGGCATATCATATACTCAAAAATGCAGGATTACAAGTAGGACTCGCGGGTAATATCGGAAAAAGTTTTGCCTTGCAGGTGGCCACTGAAAACTTCGATTACTATGTGCTTGAACTCAGCAGTTTTCAATTGGACGGGATGTATGACTTTAAAGCAGAGATTGCCGTACTACTCAATATTACTCCGGATCATCTGGATCGCTATGAATATAAATTTGAAAATTACGCCGCATCTAAATACAAAATCATACAAAATCAAACACAACAAGACGCATTTGTGTATTGCTATGATGATGAAACAATTAAAAAACTGATGGAGGCACATCCTCCGGTTTCAGCAACTTATCCTTTTTCAATAAAAGAAACAATTGAATGCGAAGGCGCATTCCTAGACGATGAAAACCAAATAAACATAAACATAAAACAAAATCCCTTAACCATGAAAATCGAACAATTAGCACTGCAAGGCAAACACAATGTTTACAATGCAATGGCCGCTGCAATACCGGCACGCATCCTCGACATCCGCAAAGAAACAATTCGCGAAAGTCTTGAAGACTTTGCCGGCGCCGAACATCGACTCGAATTTGTAGCAACCGTACACGGAATTGATTTCATCAATGACTCAAAAGCAACTAACATGAACTCTGTTTGGTATGCCTTGGAAAGTCAAACAAAACCTGTTATCTGGATTGCAGGTGGCGTGGATAAAGGCAATGACTATACCGAGATAATGGACCTTGTTAAACAAAAAGTGAAAGCAATTATTTGTCTGGGTAAAGACAACACAAAAATCTTAAAGTCATTTAAAGGTGTTGTTGAAAGAATAGTTGAAACACAATCGGCAGCAGAAGCCGTTGCAGCAGCATATTCGATGGGAAAGAAAGGCGATGCAGTGTTGTTGGCACCGGGCTGCGCAAGTTTCGATCTTTTTGAAAATTATGAAGAGCGTGGCATGCACTTCAAAGCCGCAGTAAAGGCGCTATAATTTCAAAACTTTAGTTTAACTCAGATTCTAAAATGAACCTGCTGAATAAAATAAAAAGCGATAAAACAGTTTGGATAATTGTTTTATTGATCTCCTTGTTTTCGTTGCTGGTAGTTTATAGTTCCAGTAATGTACTTGCCTGGCGATGGAAACAAGGGAACACAGAAAGCTTTTTATTTAAACAGGCATTCATTATTTTATTTGGATTTGGCATCATGAGTCTGATACAGTTATTTAATTATAAATATCTGTCTCGGATTTCACAGATTGCATTTTACATTATTATTCCCCTGTTGATTCTAACCTTGCTCATTGGCAAAAGTGAAGGAGAAGCATCGCGATGGCTGGAAATTTTTGGCATAAGTATTCAGACATCAGAAATCGCCAAACTTACACTCATCGTATATGTTGCACGTGTATTAACACTCCATCAGCAAGATTTGCACGATGTTAAAACCGTATTCAAGCAGTTGATTTTGCCAATCGGTATAATTTGCATTCTTATTCTGCCCGCAAACTTTTCAACCGCAGCAATGTTGGCCTGTATTTGTTTTGTCATGTTATTCCTTGGAAGAGTTCCAATTAAAATTCTTTCTCTTATCGCAGGGATTGGATTAGTGTTTCTGTTGATTTTTGGAACATGGGTATGGAATTGGCCCGGTACCATCCCCGGCGGAAGAGGATTTACATGGAAAGCAAGAATTGAACGCTTCATGAGTTTACAATCAAACGACAACGATCAGGTTAATCGCGTACAAGTGAAAGAAGAAAATTTTCAGGCGGATATGGCTAAAATCGCAATTGCAAACGGGCAGGTAATTGGTGTTGGCCCCGGAAACAGCAGCCAGAGAAATTTTTTACCTCAAGCCAATTCTGATTTTATTTTTGCTATTTTTTTAGAAGAGTACGGATTAATATTTGGATTGATGCTTATTTTTCTTTACATGATTTTATTTTTTCGTGGTATTGCCATTTTGAAAAAATCCAATCATCTTTTCGGCGGGTTGACCGCAATTGGTTTAAGTTTCGCCATCCTCTTTCAGGCTTTTATAAATATGGCCGTTGCTGTTGGTTTGTTTCCGGTAACCGGCCAACCCTTACCATTGGTTAGCAGTGGAGGTACATCCATATTATTTACATTAATTGCTTTAGGAATAATTTTAAGTGTCAGCCGCCAGAGTGAAATTGAGCGGCTGGCAGAAAGGACAAATGCATGAATCCCCTGCGCGTACTCTTGAGTGGCGGTGGTACAGGTGGTCATATCTTTCCGGCGATTTCTGTTGCAAATGAAATACGTAAAAAATATCCCGATACTGAATTTCTTTTTGTTGGCGCAATCGGGAAAATGGAAATGGAAAAAGTGCCTGCCGCCGGATATAAAATCATTGGTCTGCCTGTAGTTGGCATTCAACGCAAACTTTCCCTCTCCAATCTATTCTTCCCTTTCAAACTGATTGCCAGTTTACGCAAAGCCAAAAAAATAATGAAAAATTTTCGCCCTGACGTGGTTATTGGAACAGGCGGATATGCCAGTGGACCGGCACTTTATGTAGCAAGCAAACTTAAAATACCGACGCTCATTCAGGAACAAAATTCATTTGCAGGAATCACAAACAAATGGTTAGCAAAACGTGTGAATAGAATTTGCGTTGCCTATTCCGGAATGGAGAATTTTTTTCCTGCCGAAAAAATTATGCTGACAGGAAACCCTATTCGACAAGACATCCTCGAAACAGTGAATAAAAAGCCGGAAGCCTTGGCGCATTTTAATTTGAATCCTACTAAGAAAACATTACTTGTAATCGGCGGCAGTCTTGGTGCACGGACAATCAACATTGCTATTGGAAATGGTTTGGAAAAATTCTCTGAAAATGGAATTCAATTAATCTGGCAAACCGGAAAAAATTATTTTGAAACTGCAAGGGCACAATCAAAAGCGTACGAAGAAAAAGGCATTAAGGCATTCGATTTTATTTCCCGTATGGATCTCGCATATTCAGCTGCAGATGTTGTAATATCAAGAGCCGGCGCAAGTTCAGTTTCCGAACTGTGCGTAGCTGCAAAACCAAGTATACTGGTTCCCTCTCCCAACGTTGCAGAAGACCATCAAACCAAAAATGCCAATGCTCTTACTCAGGTTAATGCCGCAATCCTTATTCGTGACAATGAAGCGTTAACCCGTCTTGTTTCTGATGCAATTAAACTCTTAGGAAACAATTCACAGCAGGAGGAACTAAAAAAAAATATTGCAAAACTTGCTATTCCTAACAGTGCCGAAAAAATCGCAAATGAAATTTATAAATTATTGAAGTAAAATGCAGAAGAAAATTCTTGATTACTCTCTTTATTATTTTTTAGGAATTGGAGGGATCGGAATGAGTGCATTGGCAAGGTATTTCAATAACTATAAAAAAACTTGTTCAGGCTACGATAAATCTCCAACAAATCTAACCTCAGCATTAGAAAGTGAAGGAATTGCTGTTCACTTTGATGAAAACACGGAATATCTTGAATATCTATTATCAGAAACAAAAAAAGAAGAGGTTCTGGTTATTCATACCCCCGCGGTACCCATTGACCATAAGGAATATGTTTGGCTAATGGCTAATGGGTACACCATTAAAAAACGTTCCATTGTACTCGGTGAAATCACCCGTTCATTTAAAACTATTGCAATTGCAGGAACCCATGGCAAAACAACCACTTCTACCTTGGTAGCCCATATTTTAAAATCGGCTGGATTGAATTGTTATGCTTTTTTGGGAGGAATTTCAGCGAACTATAACACAAATCTATTGCTTGGAACTGAATCATCAGAAAAAGAAACCTATGTAGTAGTTGAAGCTGACGAATACGACAGGTCATTTCTGACACTCCATCCTTTTGTTACCATAATAACCTCGTGCGACCCTGACCACCTTGATATATATGGAGGCAAGCAACAAATTCAGCAAGCCTATACCGATTTTGCTCATCAGACACAAGCTGATGGGTTTCTTCTTGTTAAAAATTCTGTTAATAATACACTGGCACTTAAAAATAAACGCCTGGTGTATTCAGTAATTTCAGGCACAGAAAGTAACCCTACGGATTTCAGTGCAAAGAACATTCAAGTGCGCGGAGATTCATTTTACTTTGACTTTGATAGTATAAATTGTTCTTTGAAGAATCTGCACCTGGGAATCCCCGGTGATCATAATGTAGAAAATGCTGTTGCTGCCATTGCTGTATGCCTGTTAATTGGATTAAGCAGTTACGAAATTTCCACTGCTGTTTCTACTTTTAAAGGAGTAAGAAGAAGATTTGATTACCGCATAAAAAACCAAAATGTTATTTACATCGATGATTACGCGCATCACCCCGAAGAACTGAATGCATTCATCAATGCTGTAAAAAAATTGTATCCGGGAAAAAAAATTCATGGAATTTTTCAGCCCCACTTGTATACACGCACAAGGGATTTCGCTGATGAATTCGCGAAATCACTTGACTTACTCGATGATTGCACCCTGCTACCGATTTATCCTGCGAGGGAAATTCCGATTCCCGGTGTCAGTTCAGAAATGCTCTTGGCTAAAATGAAAGGCAAGAATAAACGCGTACTGGAAATGAGAGAGGTGGAAAATTACATTAAAAATGAAAAGTTGGAAGTGTTAGTTTCCCTGGGTGCCGGCAATATCGATCAACTTGTTACACCGATTGAAGAGATACTAAATGAAAGATGTAATTAAAAAAATAAACTTTAAAAAAATATTTAACACAACTGCATGGATACTCGTCTTTGCAGGGTTGATTTTCACTTTAGGCTTTGTACAGCGTAAGGAAGATTTCATCAAAGGAAAAAACACTCAGGTTAATATTGATTATTCAACTGGTGAGCTTTTTATAGATAGCGAGGATATCCTTCATTTTCTGAAATTACGAAATGATACAATTAAAAACCGTGAGTTGTATAAAATTGATATCAACCGGATAGAAAAAGCGCTCCTCACCCACCCAGCTATTGAGAATGCGGAAATTTCCTTAAGCGTTGATGGGAATTTAAAAATTGACATCACTCAGCGAACACCTTTGCTTCGTGTATTTCTACCCAGTGGTGAAAGTTTCTACATTGATAAAAGAGGCGAATTTATGCCGTTATCGGAAAATTATACAGCGCGTGTTCTCGTGGCCGGTGGAAACATTTCTTCTACGTTCGCTCAGGCCAGCAGTTTCAACTACGACAAGGTAAAAACAAATAAAGCCATCGCCGACCAAACATTGCTGGACGAGCTTGTTGAACTTTCCCGAACTATTGAGAACGATAGTCTGATGTCGTGTATGATTGATCAGGTTTTCATCAATGATAAAAATGAATTTGAACTTATTCCATTAATCTGTGATCATAAAATATTAATTGGGAATTGCGAAGATCTTGAGAATAAATTCAACAAACTTAAAATCTTTTATCGCGAGGGACTTAACCACGTAAACGGATGGGACACCTACGCTAGTATAAATCTGAAATATGAAGGTCAGATTATCTGTTCGAAAAAGCAAACTCAAACAAACGAAATAAAAACACCGCAACCATGAAGCTCATCAAAACTGATCAGGATATCATTGTAGGCCTTGATATCGGCACAACAAAAATTGCCGTACTTATCGGCACAAAAAATGAATTCGGGAAAATAGAAATTCTTTCCATTGGCAAATCCGAATCAATAGGCGTACAACGTGGTGTTGTGGTAAATATTCAAGATACAATTGAGTCAATCAAACAAGCAACAGCGGATGCTATTAAAAATCTTGATATACGCAGCTTCGATAATCAGGATAAGAAACTTGAAGTAGAAATCGGAGAGGTAATTGTTGGTATCGCAGGGCAACACATTAAGAGCCTTCAACACCACGGAAAAATAAAAAGAAATGACATAGAAGATGAGGTTAATCAAAAAGATGTAGATCAGCTGATTGACAACATGCATCAATTGATTATGGAGCCGGGCGAAGAAATAATTCATGTAATTCCACAGGATTACGTCGTAGATAAAGAACGTGGAATTAAAAACCCGATTGGTCATGCAGGCTCTGTTCTGGAAGGTAATTTTCATATAATTACCGGACATGTTTCTGCCATAAAAAACATATACAAATGTGTTTCGCGTGCCGGATTAAGTGTTGAAGATTTGCAATTGGAACCCTTAGCTTCCTCTGCATCGGTGTTAAGTGATGAAGAAAAAGAAGCCGGTGTCGTTTTGGTTGATATTGGTGGAGGAACCACTGACATAGCCATTTTTCAGGATGGAATTATTCGGCACACCGCTGTTATTCCGTTTGGTGGAAATGTAATTAGTGAAGACATAAAAGAAGGCTGCAACATCATTAAAGCACAGGCGGAATCATTGAAAGTGAAATACGGTTCGGCGCTGGCTGCTGAAAGTCAGGAAAACGAAGTGATTTGTATTCCCGGTCTTAGAGGAAGACCTAAAAAGGAAATCACCGTAAAAAGTCTGGCACATATTATCCAAGCAAGAATGGAAGAGATTCTTGAGCTTGTTTTATTTGAAATAAAAAATTCCGGCTACGAGAAAAAAATGGCGGCTGGAATTGTTGTAACAGGAGGAGGTGCACAACTAAAACACATTACTCAGTTAGTAGAATTCGTCACAGGAATGGATTGTAGAATAGGTACTCCCAATGAACACCTGGGCAGCAGCGCAATTGAAGTTACCCACCCTATGTTTGCGACCGGTGTTGGACTTGTAATGAAAGGATTTGATAAACTGGAAAAAGAACAAGGAAAAAACAAAACAGTTATCAGTCAAAGAACAACTTCCACCGAAAGTAAAACGAATATATTGGAAAACAAAGAGGAGAAAGAAAATAAACCTATTGATCACAGTACACGTAAAAGAGGAAGCCTTTTTGAAAATCTCCTTAAAAAAGGAAAAGAATGGCTTAAGGACGACATTGATTAAGAAATTCTTTGAATTCCTGAAGTCATGGTTTAACCGCCATGACTTTTTTTTTTATAACAATGAACACATTCGTGTGAATAAGTATTTTCAAAGATGAAGATTAACTTTTTCTTTTTAAGGAATTTCGTGGCTACACTATAAACCACGATAAAATAAACACTATGGAAAACGAAACATTAAACTTTGAGTTTGGCCAAGACCAACGCTCAATTATTAAGGTTATTGGAGTAGGAGGAGGAGGAAGTAATGCTGTTAACCACATGTACCTTCAGGGAATTCAAGGCGTTGAATTTATTATCTGCAACACTGATTACCAAGATTTGCAGAAAAGTCCTGTTCCGCACAAAATACAGTTAGGACAAAATCTGACCAAAGGTTTAGGTGCAGGATCACTTCCTGAAAAAGGAAGGGAATCTGCAATTGAGACCATTGATGAAATTCGTCGTCAGCTCAGCGATGGCACCCAAATGATTTTCATTACCGCAGGTCTTGGTGGCGGTACAGGAACAGGCGCTGCTCCAATTATTGCATCGGTGGCGAAAGAATTGGGAATACTAACCGTGGCAATTGTTACCATTCCATTCACCATTGAAGGAAAAAAGCGTCGCGCACAGGCGGAGGAAGGACTTGAGGAAATAAAAAAGTACGTTGATACACTTTTAGTTATCGGTAACGACAAGCTGCGTGAAATTTATGGAAATCTGAAAATGGGTGAAGCTTTCATGCATGCGGACAACGTATTATTGGGTGCAGCTAAAGCGATTGCAGAAATAATCAGCATTAACCTACATATCAATGTTGATTTCAATGATGTAAAAACCGTAATGAAAGACAGTGGAGTTGCTATCATGGGTTCTGCAT
This sequence comes from Bacteroidota bacterium, assembly GCA_900299295.1. GTDB lineage: Bacteria > Bacteroidota > Bacteroidia > B-17B0 > Aurantibacillaceae > AM-1111. The sequence continues at coordinate 46,368 of OMJH01000008.1, read as the reverse complement.
CTGCCAGCGGCGAAAACAGGGCATTGCGCGCTGTTGAAAGTGCACTGAATTCTCCGCTTCTTAACGATAATAATATTCATGGCGCACGTCACGTACTTTTAAACATTATGAGCGGAAGCGATGACATCACCATGGACGAATTTGGTGAAATAACCGATTTCATTCAGGAAGAAAGCGGATTTACCGCTGAATTAATTACCGGGTATGGCATAGACCCAAAACTTGGCGATCAGGTAAGTGTTACCATCATAGCTACCGGGTTCAAACAAAAAAATACCGGATATGAATCGGTAAAAGAACCCCGAAAAATATTCAGTCATCTCAACGAAGAAAAGGGTGAAGCTGCTGTTACATCTGTTCCTGAGCCCATCGAAAATTCAACATCAGATTCATTCATTGTGTTAAAAGATAAAATTGAAGACAATTCTTCAAATACCGTTACAACAGAATTTAAACTCAACACATCTGAAAATCATGATCCGTCTGTAAGCGGAAACAGCGTTACTGAATTTGAATTTGTTATACATGAATCTGCTGCAGGTTCAACAAACACCATTCCGACCGATACTCAAAACGACAGTGAAAATTTTAGTGGTATAGATCGGGAAAAGGAAGAGCGCATAAAGTTGGCACAAGAACGAATTAAAAAATTGAAAGAATTGAGTTTGCGTGCAAAAACTGCTGAAGGACTTTCAGAATTAGAACGTGAACCAAGTTTCCGTCGAAAAAATACAACTATTGAAAATAGCGATTTTTCTTCAACATCAAGTGTTTCAAGATTTAGCCTGACAAGCGAGGATGGTAAAACTGAAATAAAACCAAACAATTCGTTTTTACATGATAATGTTGATTAGTGAGAGGGATTCTTTATCTGGTTTAGTGGTCGAAAACCCCCAATTTTTTCGGGGGTTTTTCGTTTTATTAGCTCAAGCTATGCTGATGCTTAATTCAATAATTTGGTATCTTCGAAATAAATTTTGAGATTATGAATATCGAAGAAAAAATCAATGCAGAAATAAAAACAGCCATGCTTGCGAAAAATTCTGCACGACTGGAAGCACTGCGCGGAATGAAATCTGTTATTCTGCTATTAAAAACTTCACCAGAAGGACTTACCGAATCCGCCGCAATGAAGGCGTTTCAAAAAGAGGCGAAATCACGCCGTGAAACCGCAGAAACTTATATACAACAAAAAAGAATTGATCTTGCAGATGTCGAATTATTTCAGGCAGGAATTTTTGAAGAATTTCTTCCCAAACAAATGAGCGAGGAAGAATTAAAGGAAGAACTTGAAAAAATTATTAGTCAAACCGGCGCGAGCAGCCCCGCCGACATGGGTAAAGTGATGGGCGCAGCAACCAAAGCACTTGCAGGAAAGGCAGACGGAAAATTGATTTCCGAAATGGTAAAAAAGTTGCTAACGAAATAAGTAAAATGATTTGAATTTTTTTTCAATTGATTTTCATCCTCGATTTCCGAATCAAAATTTACTTTATTTGTTCTAATCCGGTACCGGCGTATGCCGGACAGGGGAAGGATAAAAGGGACGAGGGTTCGATATTATCCCGAAGGCGGTGAAATAACCCGCCTTCTTTTTTTACTATAACTTAAATTTGATTAACCCTACATTAAAAAAAGTTACTTTTACACCAGATTAACGGAAACACTTTAAAATTATTTTTAGTCGTTATTCCCTAAAAAAATAAATAGTTTATGTGGAAGGCATTTTCCGGCATTTTACTTCGAAATAAACTTCTTTTTACGTTAGCGATACTTTTGCCCACCCTATTTATGGGTTGGAGGGCATCCCGGATGGAATTATCTTACGATTTTGCCAAAATACTTCCGGCTGATGATCCTACCTTTGTTGAATATCAGGAATTCAAAAAGCGTTTCGGTGAAGATGGAAACGTAATGATTGTTGGATTTGCCGATAAAAATTTTTTTACGATCAACGAATTCAACGATTGGTATCACCTCAGCAAGACCATCAAAATAATTCCGGGTATAAAAGAAGTACTTTCCGTCCCTACCTCCTATAAAGTCAGTCTAAATGATAGTTTATCTGCCTTTGAGTTTACACCTTTAATTACAAGAATACCCCGTACTCAAAAAGATGTAGACAGCATAAAATCAGAAGTTGAAAAACTTAGGTTTTATGAAGGTATCATATACAATAAACAAACTAACGCAACTTTGATGGCCATCACATTTAACGGAGCCACTTTAAATTCCAAGCGTAGAATTGAAATTGTTAATGAAGTGAAATTACTGACAGAAGATTTTGCGTTAAAACATCAGTTAGAAATGCATTATTCAGGAATGCCCTTTATTCGATCAAAAATGATGGAAAAAGTGGCCAGCGAAATGTCATTGTTTTTAATGCTTGCGGTCGTAATCACCGGGATTATTTTGTGGATGTTTTTCAGAAGCTTCGTAAATGTATTCTTTAGTATTATAATTGTTGCGATGGGCGTTGTTTGGTCGCTGGGAATACTGGAATTATTCGGATTTAAAATAACCATTTTATCCGGATTGATTCCTCCACTTATCATGGTGATTGGAATTCCTAATTGCATTTTTCTTATTAATAAATATCAGTCAGAATATATTGCACATGGAAATAAAATCAAGGGATTGGCAAGAACCATTGAAACAATTGGTGTAACATTATTTCTCGCCAATATAACAACCTCAATTGGTTTCGGTGTATTATACTTTACAAAAAGCAACCTACTTGTTGAGTTTGGTGTAGTTGCAGCACTGAGTGTGATGGCTACATACATGATAACGCTCATTCTGGTTCCCGTAATTTTATTTATTTTACCTGAACCCCGGGAAAAACACACACGCCACCTTGAGGGTAAGCGTATTAATTTTCTCCTTTCTTTTGTAGACCGAATCGTTCAGACAAAGCGCCGTACAATTTACCTTGTCACAACCTTAATTACTCTTGTTGGATTTATCGGAATTTTAAAAGTCAGTTTTGTTGGATACGTTGTGGATGACCTTCCCGAAAAAGACCCTATCTATACCGATCTGAAATTCTTTGAAAAAACTTTCGGCGGGGTTTTACCATTCGAAATTTCAATTGATACAAAAAAAGAAAACGGAGTTTTTGCCGAGAATGCGAAAACGTTGTATAAAATGAAAAGATTGCAGGATTCTGTTGGGAAATATCCGGAATTCTCCAAACCTGTTTCAATTGTAGAAGCTGTAAAATTTTCTTATCAGGCGTATCGGGGTGGAAATCCCAATTCCTACCGCTTACCAACCATTTCCGATCTCAAGAAAATTTCCGAATACTCCGGTTCACTAAGTTCTCAGGACAATCGCCTTAAATCATTTATCGACTCATCAAAGCGCATTACACGCATCAGTTTTCAGATGGCGGATGTAGGATCTCAAAAAATCAAGGAACTAACCAGCGAACTTCGTCCAAAAATTGACTCTATTTTCGACCCAAAAGAGTATAAGGTAAGCATGACGGGACATAGTTTAGTTTTTTTGAAAAGTAACGATTATCTTCTGCAAAACCTCCTGGAAAGTTTAGTCATTGAGATTATACTGATAGCACTTGTCGGTATGGCTTTATTTCGTTCCGTTCGAATTATCATACTTTCAAAATTGCCCTGTCTCATTCCGTTGATTATTACCGCCGGAGTAATGGGCTTCATGGATATTCGCTTTAAGCCCTCCACGATTTTGATTTTCAGTATTGCTTTTGGTATATCATCTGACGGAACAATTTATTTTCTTACCAAATACCGGCAAGAGCTTAAGAAAAAGGCAGGCGATGCATTTCTTGCCATCAGTGAAGCGATTCATGATACCGGCTTGAGTATGATTTATACTTCCGTTATTTTGTTTTTCGGCTTCATAATTTTTTCCGTTTCAAGTTTCGGAGGAACTGCTGCCTTGGGAATTCTGATATCACTTACGCTTATCATGTCACTCATCACCAACCTTGTTTTACTACCGGCAATTTTACTTTCAATTGCCAATAAAAAAAGGAACAAAGAATTAATGGAGCAAAGCTCACTGCTGGATCTTGAAGAATAATTTAACTTTCTCCTCTGCCTGATTTTATCTCCTTTTTCAGTTGCTCAAATTCATTCTTCATCTGATTAAATTCTGACGTCATCGTTCCTAAATTTTGATCAACTTTCCGAAGCAACAAATCTTCCTTACCATCTATTTTCTTCATATCGGGTTGCAGTTTATCCTGAATGTGACCGGTCATGACGGCTATGAACACATTCAAGGTTACCATCACTGAAAAAACAATAAAGCTGATGATGTAAAAATCAGTAAATAATGGAGAAACCCACCCACCGTTTGTTTCCAGATCATGAAGGGCTCCCGCCCAACCGTTTGTACTTAAAATAAACAAACCAATCATGGCGGAATAAAGTGAACTGAAATCAATAGTGGCGTAGGTCTTAAAACCATAAATGTACATTCCGATTACAGCATAGACGAAAATGATCATGAATAAAAGCAGTGCGAAAACGAATACGGTCGGAATAACAGAAATTATTTTTTTTTCGATACTTTTTAATGTCGGACTGATTTCAAAAATACGTAGGACCCTGAAAATTCTGAACAAACGAAGAATGGCGATGGCTTCTGGATGCTCAACGAAATGAGAGAAAAAGGATAATACCCCAAAAAAAACGATAAGGAAATCAAAAATCAACCACCCCCACTCTTCGATTGGTTCATGTGAAACGGAAAATTTCACTACCTGAATATCTTTACCATTTCCCTTTCCAAGAGGAGAAACTTTTGGTAAATTATTCTTAAGTGCAGACAGAAATTGGCTAAAGGCAAATTCAGGATAACGAAGTCGAACAAAAATTTCAATAATGAAATAAACAAGAAAAATAATATCAGATAATGTAAATAATAAATAGAATTCAGGCTTATCATGCCAGTTGGCTTCAATACCAAGGAAAATTGCACATAGAATAATTGCAACGGGGGAAAGAGATTTTATTCTTGACACCCACTTACTTTCGGTTTTTATTTTTGGAGCATTCATTTTTAAATTCAGTCAATTAAAAATTAGACGGAGCAAAAGTAAAAATACTAATGCATAAAACAACTTCGCACTTATGAACGAACTTTTTGGCTGTTTTCTAATTCAAAAAATGTAAAATGAAATTAAAGAATCGAAGAACTAAATTTTCTTTAAAAACTTAGTAAGTAAAACAATGGTCTGTTCGTTGATCTTCCCCTCGACCTGACCAGCATCATCTGAAATTAATTTTATTCGCTTTACCACAGTTCCTTTGGAGGCTGTTAAGTTTGTTCCCTTCACATCCAGTGCCTGAACAAGAACCACATTGTCCCCGTTTTGAAGAATGTTTCCAAATGCATCTTTGTGTTCTTTCTTAACATGTGAGGAATCCAGAGCCCATTCAAGTAGATCTTCATCCAGATCAAATGAGCTTAGAAATTGTGCAGCCCACTCCTGTTCTTTTACCTTATTCAAAATCCGATAACTCAACACTTGCACAACTTCATTTGGATTCCACATGCTTCCTTCGATACATCTCCAATGATAAGAAAGACCATCATCTTGCATCGCCTGCGCGCAGGTTTCACAAACTGCCACGTTGTTTTGCGGCAGATCGGCATTACGGGGACTAACCGGAAAATCGGTAACAGCATCATTGGCATTACACAATTCACAAATACCCTGACATCTCTCTTTTAATACTTCTGAAATCGCCATAATTTAACGGGATAAATTTTTTTAAAAATTCGATAACAAATGTAAATTATTTTTAAGAGAACGATTAAAACAACTCAATACCAATGGCAGTTAGAAATTGACTGAAAAAATCTTTAAAAATTCAGTCAGTAAAAGGAGATTGTGAGATTATAAGATTCAAAAATCTTCCTCAAGTGATAAAAACCAGTTCGCTTAGCTTACAGCTTGTTTTGCCAACCTCATAAGCACAAAGTTATCCCAAGGCTTATTGAAACACTTCAGTAAATTCGATTTACTTAAACTCTTCATATCCTCAGAATCCGTGTATCCGGTCAACATTATACATTTTGTAGAAGGAAGTGTTTCCGCAAGTTGCCCAATGAGTTCATGCCCTTTCATTCCGGGCATCTTCTGATCGGTGATAACCAATGGAACAGTAATATTACTGTCTTTTAGTTCATCTAAAACGGACATAGCTTCTTCTCCGCTCTGCGCGAATTCCAGAATGAATTCATCAGCAAACTCCCTTCGCAACTGTTGCTCCAAGCCGGAGAGTATGGATTTTTCATCATCTACACAAATAATTGCTTTTTCCATTTTCTTGAATTTTATTTATGAAAAATCAGCAACAACCTCAACATCACTTTTTGGAAATACAAAAGGCAACTGTACAAAAAATACAGTCCCCTCATTAATCTTTGACTCAAAAAATATCTTACCATTATGGCGTTCGACAATTTTTTTGACGATATCCAAACCAAGTCCGGAACCTTCACCTATTTTCTTGGTTGAGAAAAACGGATCGAAAATTTTTTCTCGTATGTCTTCAGGAATTCCCGATCCTGTATCCCTGATGCTTACCTCCACCATTTCAGTTTTTTTCTCTGCCCGGATAGACAACCTCCCTGAAAAACTCATCGCCTGACACGCGTTAACGATTAGATTTGTCCAAACCTGATTCAATTCTTCAACAAATCCCTCCAGCAATGGAAGCTCTGCAATATCCACCTGCACATCCACGCCATGTTTAATCTGGTTTTGATAAATTGTCAATACGGTATCAATACTTTCACGCAGACTGAATTTCTCAGGTTTATTTGTCCGGGAGGTATGGAGATACATTTTCAATGCCTTAACAATTCGAGATGCTTTTTCAACAGCAACCTGAACTGTTGAATTATTTTTTTCATTTATAAACAAAATATTTAATGCATTAATAATTTGTTCGAAGTTGGGCCCGCGTAAGGACAATAATTCAGGTGATAGTTCAAAAATGTCAATCTGAACTAACTTCTGCGCCAGCGAACGACTGTTCGAAATATTGTTTTCGTCGAGTGCTTTCTGTAAAACAGAGCGCCGTTCGCGCTCCTCCTTAGTTGTAAGAAATTCCTTCTTGGGTTTGTAAGAATTAACCAACGAAACTAAGATTGAAATTTCATCCTTCGAAAGATGATGGAACAAATCCATGAGCGTAATGACCATTGACTTGTTTGATACCGAAGCTTCCTGAGCAAATGCCTTTATAGCACCAAGCGGGGTATTAATCTCATGGGCTATTCCTGCTGACAATTGACCTAAAGCTGCCAGCTTTTCCTTTTGAATTAAAGCTTGATGAGAATCTTTTAATTTCATGTTCGCTTTTGAATTTTCTCTGACATAATATATCACAAGAATTAAAATTAAAGTTGAAACAACAGAAATATTTAAGGTTAATAATGGAAAGGGGTCATGTGACTCACTTGAATAATAAAAGATTTCTTTGAAATACGAATCAAAAATTCCGGAAATAATTGTAATCACTAAAAAAACCACCAGCCAAAATGCACTTGCTCTAGGATTAGAATAACTTAACGATGCTGTAAGCGACAACAAGGACCAAAGCATTACTCCTCCTGAGGCATAAAATCCACCAAGTGTCCACTGAAAAATGAAGGGCAAAAAAAGACTGATGCCGGTTTGAAAACCCTGAACAAACTGAAACCTTTTGGTTTTATGAAAATAAAAAAGGTTGAAAACGGAAAGAACAACATAACCAAAAGGAATAATCGACTGAAAATTCTTTTCTAGAATTAGGCAGATAATCCCCCATAGAATTCCACCAAAACTCATCAATATTCCCTCGTATACAACAAAACGCTTTTGATTGGCTTTCAAACCGTCGTCGTCAGGTAAAACACCGATATAATTTATCTTATCGATTAATCGTTCAAACATTGAAAAACTGCAATCACAAATGTAATGTATTTCTTCAACAGTAATTAGTAAAATTACCTGCCTAATGAACATTTAATTTTTAATTGCCATACATGCAGCAACAGAATTACTTGCGTGATTCACTTTTACCCAAACTTCTTACATCAAACTTATTTTCAAAAATCAAACTCTTCGAGTATTTCCTTCATTAAATCTGAATCAAAGCGGTAAAAATCAAGATCTCTGGAATTCACCTCCAACGGGTAAGCATTGGCATTCTCGTCTATGTACATAAAACGGATAGGGACCGTTTCGTCAGGATCAATTGCAACAAGATTTTTATCGGAAATTTTTATTAGCAACTGTGTATCATTATACCACGGATGGACATAAATAAATTTGCCATTGATCTGTAATAATCTTTCGAGTTGTTTCCGTTGAAATGAAACGAGTAATTGTCGGTGCATCATTTTTTTATAGCTACCAAATTCGCGTTGCATAATTATTCGTTTCTCCTCTAGATTTTTTAAATGCTCCTGCTCACTGATTGTTCTCTTTTGTTGTATAGTTTCCGGTTTTTCATTTTCGGGCATAACCGATTGAATTATTCCGCTTCCGCAGGAAGGATCTGACAAGGAGGCTGCGCTATTCAGACTCACTTTTTCCGGCTTCAGTTTTCTGCTGATATCAAAAATGGTCATCAGCAAATTTTTTTGAAGCAACATGTTCATTTTGTTCGGTGCGATTGCTTTTCTGTAGTTACCGATAGCATGAAAAAGGTACTTGCGTAAATTTTTCAGGGTTGTTTTTTTGAATCCGTTGTTGCCGGGTGCAGCAGCGTACCAGATTCTTCCGTCGGTTACAATCAATAAAAGCGGGCGAAAAGGATTGGGTTCATGTTCAAAAGGATTTTCCCTATGAAAATAATGTGCGTCAATGCCTGAGAAATCTTTTCGCGGAACAATTGCACACCATAAAAAATGAAAATCTTCCAGACCAATTGCATACTTGTAAAAGTTGCTGCCAATTGTTGATTGTAAATCAATGTGTGACCATCCGTTACTGCGTGTCAACGCCAATTTTTTTGAAAATTCGATGCTGTTCATTGGGGATTATTTAAAATAACGGTGAAATTTGATTAGTAAAAATGAGATCAAAAGATAAACCATTTGGTGTAAAATCAATTTTGATACAGGGCCAGCAAGGTTTTAAGTTTACTTTTCCCTGAATTGAGGTTAGCAGTTGATTGGCTGAAATATTTTCAGGTGCGAAGTACAGCGATTGAATTTCACCGGCCTCTTCAATTAAAAAAAAGCGGTAATGCTTTTCATTGTAGCGCAAACCGACACTACCCAACGGAATTTCAAGTGTCGCGCCGGTATCTCCGCATCGGCATCGAAAGAAACCTTTGTTTACGGGATGGGTGCATGGCTGAAGAGAAATCCCCTGTGGTATATACAATCCGGAATGTGAATTTTCACGACGTGAAATGTTTTTTATTAAGAAAAACTGAAATGATTCCATTGTTTTGTTTTTAATTATTGAAATTTAAAATTGAGCCCAGACGCAATAAAAGCAACGTGCGCAGAAAATCGTCAGCCGGTGTTTTGTACATTAATTTTTTATCGTGCAGTTCAAAAAAATTAAAACGATTTTCGTTAAAAATATGCAGTGAATTCAACACCTCTCTTTCGATATCACGTAAAAGTGATGCTTCATTATACCGCTGTTGCTTGATAGCCTGTTGTTTTCTCTCTGCGAGCAGATGCAATAATTCTTTCCAGCCTGATCGCTCGGCTAATCCGGATATCGTAATGGAAGTTTTTGTGCACGAAAGTAAAAACCCGTACGATTGCATGTGATTCAATTCGGTTTCAAAATCCTTCCACAATAGAGCATCACCCGAACAGAAATTTCGTACTAAAAAGTACAAGCGCTCATTAAAATAATTTACCGATGGCAAACGTAACCCGTTAAACAATACGTAAGGATGAAAACACTCTTTTAAATCAATAATTTTGGTAATTAATTCCTGACTCAATTTTTTTTCAAAATTTGAATTCGTTAACTCAAAAAGTGCTTTCACCTCATTTTTATCCCGCGCCCCGTGCGCAACCGCCAATAACGAAAAGTACATTATCCAATCCTGCTTGGAATCGCCAAGTACCTGATTCAATTCAGGAAATAGTGAGCAATGATGCGCTTTGTATTTTTCCAAAATTTGATTTTCATGTGACGAAAACAAGGATTGGATTTCATTGAAGTAGATCGCAGGCGTGAATAGTTGGATTTCATTTTCGTGATTTAGAATGAAATCAAAATGTAATTGCTCACTCTCCATTTGCAGCCCACAATAGTGCAAAACATCGGCGCGAAAACTATAACCATTGTACTTAGATCCCCCTTGTTTTATGGATACTAGTGCTACACGAAACGGGTCTTTGTAAACCATTAATTCATTCTCCACAAAATCATTCGAAAATAAATTGATTTGCAGATCTACAGCATGAGCGCCGGCGACGGCCTCTTTTATCGAAAAAATTTTTCTGTTGTTTTTCATAAATGAAATTTTGATTGATTAATTTTCTACAAACAACGGCTTTCGCTTTGTTTCTTCAAGCGATACACCGTAAAAATTAAACCAATTACCACCTGGTCCCTCGTGTTCGATAATGTCAATAGTAGAAGTTCCTTTAGGCAGAGCAGGGAAATAGAGTGTGTAAGCAAGCCATTCCTTTGTCGAGTTGAAATAATGCTTTTGCGGAGCAAGCGGAATGTTTACCGCATTAATCAATTTGAAATTATCGCCTGAGCCGGGAATGCGGATAAAGGTATCAGGTCGTATGTTGACCCATCCTCCTCTGTGGTAATACGATTTCGCTTTGTATACAAAATCAATACGTGTGTATTCTTCTTCCTGCTGAATACGAATTGGCTCAGGTCCATCGTTGAGCTGACGCCTGATCTTAGGATTGAAAATAATGGTTTTGATCTTTGTTTTTTCTATTGACTCTGTTGTTTCGGTTTCAGTTGTTTTCATGGGTAAGGATTTTGATGATGTTTAATTTTCTGACCGGATCCAGTTGTTCGAGAACTTTTATTTTTTCAGTACGCTCGAGCTCGTGACACAACAACCAGTTAAGTTCGCTGTGATCTGAGGCGTTGAGTACAGAACTGAAAATTTTCAGGATTTCTGATTCATTCATGATTTTTTTGTTTTAATTTAATTAAGGATTGTATTCTTAAACTGAATACAAAATTGATACGCCTCCTGATTGATGATTTCTGCGGTAGTATTTATGCGGGGAATCAAATCAATTGTTGAACCTAATTCGTGCGTGGTGTACCAGGTAACTCCGTTGAACAATCCGAAAAGATTATCGCCCAATGCTTCCATTTCTCTTTCGATGGAGGAACGCAAACGTAACATCGCAGGTGTTTTTCCGATTTTACCCATATCCAGTCGACTGTCAGAACTTACACGAAGGTGGACCTGACGAATCAACTCGTCCACGACCTTATCCGAAACTTTTATATCACTCATACCAATGAAAGAATCGTATAATTCAGTTTTTCCCCTCAGATACGATGCAAGTGTTTCATCAACAGAAAAATTGTCCAGGTCCAGGATTGACGTATGTTTTTTTCGAAAAATTTTCAGTGTGGATGAGAACTGATTCATACAGCGAATCAACCGGCTTGAGGTTCCGATATAAAATGGCTTTGAACCATCGTGGGAATTCCCAATCACCATGTACTCTTCAACCGGAAAATTATTGAGCTTCAATCCGGGATGGTTATTTTTTAAAAATGCCAGAATTACTTTTCCGCCTTTGAATTCCGTAAACCCTTCAAATGAAAAGTCGTTAACGCTAAGTCGATTTACAAAGCGTTCGAATGCCGAATTGGTGACAGGGCTATACCTTTCACTCACCACCGCCAGAATTTCATTGGTGTCATTTCTTTTGATGGCAATTTTATTTGTTGCCATTGCAGTTGAAGTTTGTACTCGCTCGGTACTCACTTCCCATTCAATTGTGTTGTTTGTCATTTTTCTGATTTTTTGTCGTTTTTGAATTGTTTTTAAAATTTCTAACACAAATTTAGACCAAGTAAAACGTATTGTTAATACGCAGACAAAAAATTAACATAAAGATTTAAAGGGTTTCTATAAATTTACAATACATTAATAATCAGTTATTTAAATTAAAATTAGGTCTGATTTTGCGTGGTCCTTCAACTTAATGTTGAAAAAATTAAAATCATTTTTAGTGCCCGGCTCGGCTTCGATGAGGTCAATTTTGGCGATTTCTTTTGCAAGCGGAGGAAAATGAAGTGAAAAATAACTCCAGTCGATAGTAGAATTGAAATAATGTTTTTGAGGCCCAAAAGGAATGTTTGTAGATTTTTGAAGCGTAAATTTTATGGTGCCTCCCGTTTCACGAATAAATGTCTTTGGACTGATCGTTATCCATCCTCCCCGGATGTAATAATCTGATGTCTGGTAGCCAAAATCAAACTTGCTTTCAGCCTTAGTTAAAACTATTCGGAGAAGTTTTACCGTATTTCCGGTGGATTTATAGTCAGGATTGGAAATAACGGTGCCGGGCTCTTCATAAACCATAACTGCCATTGTGTTCAGTATTTGAAATGTTTTTTGTTTTTTACTTCCATCAGTTTAATTTCTTTTTGTACCTCCGCACGCAACCAATCCGGCTTAAGTACAACCATATGATGACCGTAGGAAAGAATGAGTGAAATCAATTCGCGCGTGGGAATTAACCGCAGTAAAATGGTAATATGTCCGCGTGAGAATTGCTCGCCTAAGCGCTGAGAGGTATGAATGGGCATTGACTTAAGGTAATTCGACATCTGATCGCTTACCATAATTTCAATTTCTTCTGCCGGACCCGTCTCGTGTCCATCGATGGTGTTGATTCCGTAACGATCCTGAAACAATTGATGCAATTCGTTTTCGTCTTTTTGCCTGAAGGTCTTATTCAAAACAATTGGATCATATATTCGATCAAGACCAAAAATTCTCAATTTACCATGTCCCTCTGAATAACCTACAAGGTACCAGCGCTTCTGACTTTCCTTAAGAAGATAAGGATGAATGATAATGGCCTTGAAGTCTTTATTCTGATACGAATAATGAATAAATGAAACCGGCAGTTTCTGACGGATACAACGAACGAAAATATCGAAATTTTCAAGTCCGCTCATGTAGGTAGATTCTTCCGCCTGAATCGCATTTTTTAAATTTTCATCTGATTTACTTTTCTCAATATCCAGTGCACTGAATAATTTATTGATGGCCTCGCTGAACGTTTCCCCAAGTCGATACCCTTTAAAATGCTGAATGATTCCGGCCGCCAGCTCAATCGTTTCTATTTCCTTGTCATTTAAGGAGTCCGTTCGGATAGTGTAATTTTCATTTTCATAATAGTATCCGTTGTGGCGCTTTGAATACTGAATCGGCGCAAAATATCCCAGCGATTCATCTTTTTTCATCGCATGAATATCTTTTTGAATTGTATTGGGTGAATAATCCGCATTTAATTCTTTGCGCAATTCACGAATGATGTCCTCCATCGAAGGATATCGTTTGTACGGATTTGTCAGGCAACGGTCAATGATGCGGTAACGGATTACCGCTTCTGAATGAGGAGGCATTTAAAAAGTAATAACTACCTAAAAGTAAAAAAATAAGTCGCTTGATTTTTTACTTGGTGTCAAACTAAACGTTCTTTTCTTTTCAAAATACCTGAGTTGAAATTGGCTGAGCATGGATTTTAACCGAAGGTTGACAAAAGCGGAAGTTAACCAAGAGACCAACCGCTTGGTTGTAAAACAATTACATTTACCAAAATTTCGAATTGGTTCCTTTATTTTTTTTATTTTTGCCCCTCATTCGATTAACCTGTCATGACCTATCTTGATTTTGAAAAACCAATTGAAGATCTTGAAAAAGAGCTCGTCAAACTAAGAGAAGTTGCCGTAAAAAGCAAGGTTGACGTCAGTTCATCCATCAGCGAGTTAGAAGAAAAAATTAAAAGTAAGCGCAGAGAAATTTATTCATCACTTACTGCCTGGCAGCGTGTTCAGGTATCCCGTCATCCGGAGCGTCCTTACACGCTTGCCTACATCGAGGCACTCGCCGGAAATACCTTCATCGAATTGCACGGCGACAGGACTGTAAAAGACGATAAAGCCATGGTAGGCGGTTTTGGTGAAATTGATGGACAAACGGTAATGTTCATTGGCCAGCAAAAAGGAATCAACACAAAAATGCGTCAGTACCGGAATTTCGGTATGGCAAATCCTGAAGGATACCGTAAAGCTTTACGTTTAATGAAACTTGCTGAAAAATTCAACAAGCCCATTATTACATTTATTGATACGCCGGGAGCTTATCCCGGACTGGAGGCAGAAGAGCGTGGCCAAGGTGAAGCGATTGCAAGAAATATACTTGAAATGACAGGTTTGAAAGTTCCTGTAATTTGTATCATTATTGGAGAAGGAGCTTCCGGAGGCGCATTGGGAATTGGTGTAGGCGATCGTGTGTTGATGCTGGAAAATACCTGGTATTCTGTTATTTCTCCGGAGAGCTGTTCCTCCATTTTATGGCGTAGCTGGAATTTCAAGGAAAAGGCCGCAGATGCGCTTAAGTTAACAGCAACCGACATGCTCGAAAATAAACTGGTAGATGGAATAATTCCTGAGCCAATGGGCGGCGCTCACCAAAATCCTGCAGAAACATTTCAGCTGGTAAAAACAGAAATCTTAAATCATCTTTCAACATTAAAATCTATTCCATCTGAAGAGCGAATCCGTCAGCGCATTGAAAAATTTTGCGCAATGGGAGTTGTTCACGAAATGGACTCAACGAACTAATCAGAATTAATCAGTAAAAATTATGGCAAATACAGGCGACATCAGCATTGGCATGGTCATCCGCTACAACGGTGAATTGTGTCAGATCATCGAGTGGCAACACCGTACCCCCGGAAACCTTCGTGCGTTTTACCAGGGAAAAATGAGAAATTTAAAAAGCGGGAAACTCGTCGAAAACCGTTTCCGCAGCGGGGAAGAAATGGAAATCGTTCGCGTGGAATACAAAATGATGCAATTCATTTATCCCGAAGGTGATTTCATTGTGGCTATGGATAATGAAACCTACGAACAGGTTTATGTTCCTGCAATTTTATTGGGTGAAGGTGTGAAATTTCTGAAGGAAGGAATGGATGTGAAAGTAACCTTTGAAGGAGATAATCCTATTCTTGCAGAACCGCCAACGTTTGTAGAATTGGAGATCACCTACGCCGAGCCCGGAGTAAAAGGTGACACGGCAACAAACACATTGAAGCCCGCCACTGTTGAAACCGGCGCTACTGTAAACATCCCTCTATTTTGTAATGTGGGAGAAAAAATTAAAATTGATACGCGTAACGGCGCCTACGTGGAGCGCGTAAAATCATCAAAATAATTTTTTAACCATTATTTTTTAACCACGGCATAAGTCGTGGTTTTTTTATTTAAAAACTGCAATTCGCGCTTGCTTCATAAAGCAGCTGATGAATCTTGCTCCGAATTCCTGACTTCGCTAATTTGTTGTCATCAGCATTCGGATAAACACGGTTACTCAAAAAAATATAAACAAGTTTTGTCTCAGGATCCGCCCACGCAAATGTTCCGGTAAAACCACTATGACCAAAACTTTTAGCACTGCATGCAGCGGCTACCGGACTTTCTTTTTTAGGGTCAGTTTCCGGTTTATCGAAACATAATCCACGGCGATTATTCAATGCATAACTCTTCACCGCAAATAAATTTACGGTTGCGCTATCCAGATAACGTTCGCCGCCATATGTTCCTCCGTTCATCAACATCTGCATCACAACAGCAAGGTCGTTTGCGTTACTGAACAAGCCGGCGTGACCAGCTACGCCACCCATGAGTGCGGCACCGGGATCATGCACATCACCTCTCAACAATTGTTTTCGAAAATCGCGATTATTTTCAGTGGGAGCAATACGGGCTTTCTGAATTTTCCCGGAAGGATTGTACATCATGGTTTGCAAACCCAGTTTCTTGTAAAAATTATTTTCCAGCAACTCGTTCATTGGCATATTGTAATTTTTCTCTATGATGCGCTGATGAAAATAATAACCCAGATCACTGTAAACATACTTTCCTTTTTCCTTGAGTTTGCTGCTTAGAATTTGTTGAAAGATACTGTCTTTGAAAACAGGCAATGTCCAGACGCCATCAGCAACACGCAATGAATAACGCAAATCTTCATTCGGAGAAAAAAAGTCAGGCTTAGGCTGGCCTTTGTTATCGGTTCCAATTTTGTAAAAAGGAATCCATGCTTCAAGTCCGCTTTGGTGTGTAAGCACATCACTCAATACCAGATTTCCCTTATTACTATTTTTTGTCTCCGGTAAATAGTCCGCAACATTTTTAGTTACATCGAGAATTTTTCTGTCGCGAAGTTGCATCAGGGCAAGAGCACTCGCCGAAATTTTTGTTACCGAGGCCAAATCATATACGGTTTCATTGGTAACCGCCTCACTTTTATCGTAAGTAAGGTATCCGAACGATTTATCATAAAAAACCTTACCGTTTTTAATGGCGAGAATACGGCAACCGGGATAACATTTATCCCTGATTCCTTTCAAGGCGATACTATCAATTTGTTCTAACTTTTTTTTTTCGATTCCGGTTTCCGACGGTGAAATATACTGAATGCGAATACGCTGATTCAAATCGATTCCGGTTCCTCGTTTGAAATTTCCGCTGCTCACGGGTAATTTTCCATTCACTGTAATTGCTCCGGTAATGGCCTCAGCTGCCGCCTTCTGACTGTAGGAATTATATTCAAAAGCTTCCAGAACAGCTTCGGCATTTTCGAGATTTTTTATTTTTCCCAACAGATAAGGATTAGAAAAAACGGCGAGGATGGTTTTTTTTGTTTTCAATATTTGCTGCAACAAGGAATCACTGCTTTGTGAAAATCCAAAATTATTGTCCGGCTTTATTCCGGTTTTATTGATCTGTACGATAATGAGATTGTAAGCAGAAATGTTTTTCAGAAGCGTATCTATTTTGGCTTGCTCGGCCTTATGCGAAATTCCTAAATGTTGTACGGGAAAATATTTTTGCAAAGATTTACTGAACTCATTTTGTTCTTCATCACCGATAGATACCGATGCGATTTTCAATGTGTCAAGCGATTTAAGTGGTAAAATTTGTTGCTTGTTCTGTAACAATGTCATTGAGGCTTCTGCAAGTCGTGTACGAAGTACCTCTTGATGCGGGTTGTTTATTTCAGCGATAAGATTTTTGTTTTTGACAAATTTATTTTTCGACAAACCACACCAGTATTTCGCTTTCAGAATTTTTTTACAATGCGCATCAATATCTTCCTGCTTCAATTCGCCACTCTCCAGTGATTTTTTTATTTCAACAATTGCCTTCTCCACATTTTCAGTAAACAACAAAACATCGTTCCCCGCCAGTAATGCCTTCGCGTCAACCACGCCTGCCTCATTGTAAGCACTAGCACCTTTCATGTTCAGGGCATCTGTAAAGATGAGTCCTTGATATCCTAGTTTATCCTTGAGTAACCCCGTTACAATTTTTGAAGACAATGTACTTGCCTGATCTTTTGTGCTGTCAATTGCAGGAACGTATAAATGTCCCACCATCACACTACCCAATCCACGATCCATCAAATAACGGAACGGATAAAGTTCAAGTGAATCTAGACGAGCGGTAGAATAAGGAACCGTGGGTAATGTTTTGTGCGAGTCTTTGTCGGTGTCACCATGTCCCGGAAAGTGCTTGCCGTTGGCCAGCACGCCCTGATCTTGCATGCCGCGCATATACATTTCCGCCTTGCGCGCCACGAGGTATTTGTCTTCTCCAAAGGAGCGCATGCTGATTACGGGATTGTTCGGGTTGTTATTCACATCGGCTACGGGTGCAAAGTTTACCTGTATTCCCAGACGCTTGCATTCCATCGCAATTTCCTTTCCCATTTCGTAAATCAGTGAATCATTCTGAATGGCTCCCAATGTCATTTGCTTCGGAAATTGAGGCGTTGAATCGAGACGCATGGCCAATCCCCACTCGCCATCGATTGAAATCAGTAACGGCGTTTTACTGAGTTTCTGAAAATAGTTGGTAAGTTTTGCCTGCCGCATAGGGCCGCCCTGCATAAAAATCAATCCGCCGATTTTGTATTTCTGAATGACTTCCCGTATTTGACGAACATGACGAGCATCTTTGTTGCTCCAGCACGGAATCATGAACAATTGCCCGAGTCGTTCATCAGGACTTAAGGAGGCAAATACAGAATCCACCCATTTTTCTTCCGATTGAAGAAAGGCAGGAATTTCCTTTTCAGCAGTAACTTTTGGATTTGTTTTCAGAGCAACCTGAAAAGAAAGGAAAATAAATACTGCTGCAATCAGAAGAAAAAATCGGGGGTAATTCATTCTGTAAATGTAGCGGTGAGCAAGATGCGGGTAAAATCTTCTTTCGGGAGATTTCAAATAAACTTTGTTAATGAAAGAAGCGGTAAAATGGGATTTAAAAGCCTATGGATTTGATTAAAAAAAGGGCTTTGAACAATGAAAAATCATTATATTTGTCGCCCCTTACCAGCCGCTGGTGACACGAGGTCGCGAATGCCGGAAGGAAAACCTAAACAACTCAAGTATGAGCACATTGTTAGATTTCGCAAAAAGCACTTTAAATCCGACTGTAAAATTGCCGTCATTTAAAGCAGGTGATACCGTTACGGTTCACTACAAAATTAAAGAAGGTGATAAAGAGCGTATTCAGCAGTTCACCGGCGTTGTAATTCAGCGCAAGAATGAACGTGCTACTGCATCTTTTACCGTTCGTAAAATGTCAAATGGTGTTGGTGTGGAGCGTATTTTTCCTTCCGGTTCCCCTTTCATTGATAAAATTGAGGTGAACAAGGCGGGAGTGGTTCGCCGCGCAAAATTGTTTTATCTGCGCGAACTTACCGGTAAATCAGCGCGTATCCGTGAGCGTATCAGTTACGGTAATGAAGATTCTGCTGCCGAAACGAAAGCATAAACCTAAATCAATATCATTGAAAAGCTGTCTAAAAAAGACAGCTTTTTTTTTGATCTTTTGAAAAAGATAATTTTGAAATAGACTTTAAAATTTTCAAAAATAAAAAAGGCTTACAATTTTTCATGTAAGCCTTGATGTAAAAAAGTGGGAGATGACGGGTTCGAACCGCCGACCCTCTGCTTGTAAGGCAGATGCTCTGAACCAGCTGAGCTAATCTCCCAAAGAACAAAATTGAGGGTGCAAATATAAAATCATTCTATTAATCTGCAAAATATAAATCAAAACATTCAGGCTTTTTTTGATTAGTTTTTATTTTGGTAAAGGCCGAATATCTGGTTAAGGTAAGGGTATAAAAGGCGGATCAGGCGGAGGAGCTATTGGCGGCTGCAAAGGGGGCGCTTCAGGAATTTTGTCAGGCGTTTTAATGCCCGGTTTCGGTAGTATTTCTGGTGGAATTTCCGGTTTTTTCTTTCCCATAATGCTACCTAATGAAAATTACCCTGCGTACGAACCTTAGCCACTTTCGGTCTATAGATTTTTCTCCCTTCACGCGTAGTCCTATTTTGCAAACGCAAATTGTAAGGTGCCGAATGAAACTTTTGCAACAACACTGCGAAACGCTTCAATAATTTTTTTCCCTTGTTATTGAGTTTGTCCGCCAGTGGAGAAAGATTCGCGTAGACAAGTCGCATCACTTTCAGCATTGTCTCATCGGTGCCTGTGAAATGTTGCTCCATATAATCCAGAAACGAATCAAAACACAGGTACGGATCCGTTATTTGTTCATCAAGAAAATCAAATTCTGCCAACACATAACTAATCACATTTTCACCATACGCATCTTTGTGCTTTTCAATCGGCGTTAAAATTTTTTAATGTCGAATCAATAAGTCTTTTCTTATCCACAATTCCGGATGCGCCTTCCATCTCCGTAACAGCATACACCAATTTTCCCAATTCGGAATAAAATTTCCTGTAAATCATAATTTCATCTCTTAAGCCGAAAATAAGCATGGAAAAATTTCTTCATAATGCCCGCCATCATCCTGAAAAATGAAATACATCATGAAATCAAGTAAAAAGGACATTATCGAACCTTTTCCTCTGAAAACAACAGAATGATTGTTGGCTTCACGCTAATCAATCTTTGCCTGAAGCCTTAATAAATTTTATCGAACGGCGTATCCCTTCAATACCCGTACGCTTTAACGCACTTCGTGAAAAAATTTTCTTAAACGCTTCATCTGAAATTGTTTCCCACTCGGAATTTTTCCATTCCATTATTTCGTTGTAAGGCTGAAATTCCTGCGTAACAGAAGCCTTTGAAAAGCGGTTCCACGGACAAACGTCCTGACATACATCGCATCCAAAAATCCAGTTGTCCATTTTTGCTGCAAATTCATCCGGAATATTTTCTTTCAGTTCAATTGTGAGATAGGAAATACATTGGCTTCCGTCAACTACGTAAGGCGCAACAATTGCCTGTGTCGGGCAATTGTCAATACATGCCGTGCAGGTACCGCAAAAATCACCGGTAGAAACATCCGGTTCCATTTCCACATCCAGAATAATTTCTGCTATAAAAAAAAAGGAGCCATTACCTTTATTAATCAGATTGGAATTTTTTCCAATCCATCCCAATCCACTTTTCTGCGCCCACACTTTATCCATCACAGGAGCTGAATCGGTAAATGCACGTGCGTGAAAATCACCGATTTCTTCTTTCAATTTCAGCATCAACTCACGGCATTTTTTCTTCAGCACTAAATGATAATCTTCACCGTATGCATATTTTGAAATTTTGTAATTATCATTTTTGCTTTCCTGAAAACGTGACGGATAATAATTCAGCAAAAGAGAAATTACAGTTCGCGCACCTTCCACTAAACGACGAGGATCGAGACGCATATCAAAATAATTCTCCATCCATTTCATTTGACCGTGACGACCTTCATTCAACCATTTCTCGAGTCGCGGGGCTTCCACTTCCAAAAATTCAACTTTCGAAATTCCGCAAAAATCAAAACCCATTTCACGCGCGTTTTTTTTAACCAGCGCAGCATATTTTACTTTTGATTGCAAAGTGAATTAAGAAAAGGAAAACGAATCAGGGCTTTATTTTCAATTCTTCTGCCTGAATGATTTCAAAAGTTATTGCGTTGTAGATGTAAGCAATAACGTGCAAATGTCCCGGAATTAAATAATAAGGATTGGTATCTCCCGGATTTTTTTGCAAGGCAATGTTCTTTGTATATACTTTTGAAATAGTATCTCCGGCAGAGGGATTTGTCATAAGCGAATCTCCAAAAGCACCGAACAAATATCCACGCAGTACGTGTTCATGATGATAATTAAAATCATCATCAGGGTTTATACGATAATCTTTTTGCGGAACAACACGTCCGGCAAGCGTATCACATAACACTTCATCCTCGACCAACATTGTTCCTAATTTGTAAGTGCCGGCAAGTGCATTCAGGAAACGAACATGAATAGTTGACTTTAAATTGTTATTGTTTTCATCAAAAACATTAACAAGGTAGAGTGTGGCTTGCGTCGGCAAACTCACTATTGCACCTACATCATTTTTCCACTGATCGATTCCCTTAACGTGAGTAAAAGAGGATAAATCAAAATCCTTTCTGTTAACCATACCGTTTGGATTTCCCTGTGCGGAAACCTGAAAAAACTCATCCAATGCATTATATCCGGGCTGAGTTGGCGATTCAACTACCCAATTGTAATTGTAAGGAGAGGTATTATACGTTGAGTAATATCCGGAGTGAATGCTTACCGGTATTACCTGTTCGGGAAATAAATTAAGAATGGAATGAATGGTGTCAATTGCTTTAGGACAATTGCCGCATTTATGTCCAGTATAATCTTCAAGCAACAATTTGCGCAAATTAATCTTGGATGAATCAGACTTCACTTCAACACCGGTAATTGGACCGGTCACCTGCTCCTGTTCATAAGGTTGTTCGATTTTATCACAAGCATTAAATAATAGTACAACCAAACAGAAGAAAAAAACTAAAGGTTGAATAAGAATTATTTTTTTCATAGTAATTTGTAATTATCAAAAGCTGGATGAAATAGTAATACTTGGGCCATTGCTAGCCGGCACAAAACGACAAACACCTCCTACACAAAAAATACCTGCACGTTGTTTTCCGTATTGTAAAACGATACGCGTAGGACCGGATACGTAGGTTAGATTAACCAGCGGATAATGTAACTGAAGATTTTTATCCTTGTTCCCGTAATTGTATTGGTCCAGCACGGTGATAAACCAATCCGAGGTAACAGTCCATTCAATTAATCCCACAGCCCACGAACCTTTATCCTGTTCAGTAAACAAAGCCTGTGTTTCAAAACGCAGCGCAGAACCGGTTTTATATTTCCAGGTAACATCAACAACACCAATGTGACTAAGAATGTTTTCGTATCCTGCATTCGGCGAGTTGAATTGAACAATGTTCTTGTTGTAATACTGATTTGAGTACATCATAGTAGCCTTAACTTTTTTTGAAAACTTCTTATTAAATTCCACATTCGCATCGTAAAAATAAAGGTCGCCAACTCCGTTATAGTTTATCTCGTAATTAAATTTTCGAATGTCGTTGGTGGTTAGGTTGGTGGTATCAGTTCCATAGGCGACAGACGCATTTAACGTAATTTCCCATCCGTATTTACCGCCGAGTTTGGTTCCTTTTTTTGCTTTGTATTGAATTTCACCCATACCGCCAATTTCACCATTGGGTTGCGTTGCATAAGGGTAATAAGCCATCATTAAATACGTGTGTGGTTTTGTGAGTGCGGGTAAAAAATTAATCATCGCAGCAGTGAGTTTCGCGGATCGGTCACTGCGGAAATTCATATTATCAATCAACTTACCAGCTATGGAAGCTGAAAAACCACTGCGGGCATAGGATGTCGTAATATAAATTCCTTTTCCGTCGCGGTAGCTGTATTGATTTCCAGCGGACGGATCATTAATTTTATAAGCGCCTTCTGAGAAAAAAGAAAAATCACCTCTATTAATTGTAATTCTTCCGCCATAACAACCTACATTCAATGGCAAATTGTAAGTAGCGTCCTGATCAACCTGATATTTACTCACAAAACTTCCACCAAGAATTACTTTAGTTTTCTTTTTCGCAAGGGAATCATTCCATTGATTAATATTCCACTCACCATCGAAAGCGCGAACGATGCCGGGTGACTGTCCGAAAAATACGCGATGTTTTCCTACCATTCCTTTCAAAGTAATACCGCGACCGGGCTTGTAAATTCCACGAACACCATCAATTGTGTTATCATATAATAATCCTCTTGCTTCATAAGCCCTGAACATCAAACCACTTCCAAACTGGTCGTAGAAATTGCCTGCCGTAAAATCCAAATCCTTGTGCTGATAACGAACATAACGATAAGGAATTCCTGAACCACGATAGCCAGTTGGAAAACCAATCATTACGTTCTGGTAGCTTTCGTAGCGCATCCCCGCAGAGAAAGGTCCGCGCACATAATTCACATTAATGAAGGCATTGGATAAAAATTTCTCAGGCACTGTTGGCGCCTGAATCAGTGAATCAGGAAAATAGTATTGACCATCCGCCTGATAGAATCCATGAATTGTTCCGGCGTTATCGTTACCTTGAGAAAATAAATCAGGGATACTGAACAGCATCCCTGAAATAAATAAAAAGACAAGTTTTAAATTGTTGTGCTTCACGCCCCGGTTATTTTCTAGTGGGATATTTTTTCGCCTTTCGCCAGTTTCTTTATGTTTTCAAATAACACATCCTCGTCGCCTTCAGCATAAGAGTTGTGACTGTAAACGATATTTCCGGCACCATCAACAATGAATGTGTGAGGAACGTTATTTACATTCATAGCACGTTGCAAATCACCGTTTTCATCGGTATATATTTCATATTCCCAACCTTTGGTTTTAACATCCGTGGGAACTTTGGCAATGCTGCGCGCATCATCAACTGATACTGCAATCAGCTTGACACCAGTTTCTTTCTGCCAATCGGTATAATTTTCAGAAATGGCATCCAGTTCCTTTTTGCAAGGCTTACACCAGGTCGCCCAAAAAGAAATGATAATGGGTTTTCCGTTGTTAGTGAATGTAGATGAGTTAATGGTGGACCCGTCCAGTTTTTTTACATTAACAGCAGGAATTTTACCTCCGTCGGATGACAATCCCGCAGAACACAGCAACGCAAGAATTGTAAGTGAGAAGAATAATTTTTTCATAATTTTTTTGTCAGCTATCCAAAAATAAAGCCACAAATTAATAAAAAAACCCGGAGTTAATGAAAACCCCGGGTTTTTATCTTTAAAATTGAAATTATTTCTGTACGTTCAATTTTGCAGTTGTTTTGTAATCTCCTGCAGTAAGTACTAAAGTGTAAACACCGGTTGCAAAATCAGCTGAATTCAAATTGATTTGATTCAAACCAGCTGCCATTGTACCATGGTTTTGTGAATATACTACCTGACCCATCATATTGTAAACGGTCACTTTAACATCGTTAGTATTCTTTAATGTGAACTTAATGTTAGTGTTGTCGACCGCAGGATTTGGGAACATATCAAAAGTGCTTAATGGACTCATTACATCGTTAACAGCTGTAACTACATCGGCAAAACCAGCCTGGTAAACAACCTTAGATGTTAAATCCTGAACCCAAATAACAGCAGTCATTTGATTAATGTTGGTAAAGATTTTTGGAGTTCCTGTTCCAGAACCAGTGTACCCTGTGAAGGTAGTAGCTACATTAAATGGATAGTTAGCACCGTCGGTCATGTTTCCAATGTTTGAACCGTTGGTACCATTTCCTAACTTACGCATTACTTCATACCAATCTGTCTCTCCATTGGATTGAGTTCCGTGTCCACCATCTGCGGTATTGATATGGTCTTCAACCAAGGCAATCATTACCTTATTGTTTCCGTTAATGTTTGCATAAGCGTCTACGCTACCAGCTACAGTAATTGAAGCGCCATTATAAATAGCAGTGACATTAATTTTTACAGGAGCAGGAACTGCGGTAGCAGCATCAATGATAGATTGATCAAGACCGGCAGGATGTCCGGAGAATGAATAACCACCATCCATTTCACCCTGAGGAATACCACCAATTCCGTAGAAAGTTGTGTGACGAGTATTACACTCAGTTGTATAGGCTGGATCATTTCCGGGGCTAGGATAATTCATCTGATATTTTACAACAGCAACTTTTCCGCCGGGAAGATTTGCATTATTCGCAACCAACAATGCATGTAAACCAGGATTAGCAGCAGCACATGGTCCACAAGTTGAACTTGAGAAACCTTCATAAAGCGCTACACGCTGATCAACTTGAGAACAAGTGTAAGTAACGAAAGTAATCGTGTCATTTGAATTATTTGCA
This sequence comes from Bacteroidota bacterium, assembly GCA_900299295.1. Classification (GTDB taxonomy): domain Bacteria; phylum Bacteroidota; class Bacteroidia; order B-17B0; family Aurantibacillaceae; genus AM-1111. The sequence continues at coordinate 20,913 of OMJH01000008.1, read as the reverse complement.
TCAGCACCACCATTAATATTTGAAGCCCAAACCTTAATGGTATGATTACCGGTTGTTGTTGGAGTCCAAGCTGTACCATGGCTATAGTTATAAGTAGCTAAGGAGGCAACATTCAACCCTGTAAGGTTTTGAGTAATGACAGTTCCATTATCAACTTTATAATTTAAATCCATTGAATTTACTGCAACAGCGCCTAGATTCTTCATAGTACCGCCAAGGGTATATGGCGTATTGTTGGCTGTATAAGAGTACATATCTAAAGTAAGACCGGCAATATCGCGTTGTGCAGGCGCGTAAACTGAAAAATTATCCAAGCCTACTCCATATAACCAGTCTGCACCATCATCATAAGTGAATGCAATCATAACATTACTCTGGTTAGCTGCAACTGAAGAAATATCAAAAATCATATTTGTCCAATCAGGAACACCGGTAAGCGTCGCAACGTTGGTATAGGAAGTACCGCCGTTATTGGAAACCTTCAGGGTTAACGACTCATTTGCTCCGTTATAGGATCCCTCAAAATAAAACATATCGAAAGAAAGGAAAACAGTTGACTGACCTGAACAGTTTATTACCGGAGAGGAAACTGTTTCATTGGATTTATCACAATTGCAACCATCATCATTTGTTCCTAAAGAACGGGTACTTCCTGCTAATGCGTTCAATGTAAAATACTGACTTGACAAGCCCGCAGAAGCAGAGTAAGCCGCAGTAGGACTGGCTGTTCTCCAGCCACCGTCAGTTGCGTTAGATGTGTTAGTCCAACCGGCAGGCAAAGCAATACCGCTGGTGCCCTCAAAGTTCTCACTAAAGAGGGATGTCTGGGCATTCATGGAAAAAATTCCTGCAAATGCCAGCAAGGTTAGTAAGGTTTTTTTCATTTTATATTACTTTATTTTAATTTGAGGGGTGAAAGTAATGAAAGTATTTTAAACCAACAAGCAAACTAATTAAATAATTGAATTTGGTTTTGATTTTAACAACTAAATAAATTATTTCATTTTTTAAAAAATAACTCTTGCAAATTTTACTTTTGTAATGAAGTGGGTCCGCTAGACTATTTTAGTGAGTTTTTGTCAAAAAAACCACTGGAAAATGCGATTTTAAATGGAAAATTTACGCAACTCTACGGGTTGCGGGGCTCTTCTATTGCTTTTCTTTGCGCCTCCCTTTTCAAAAATCATCCAAAAACAATACTCTTAATTTGCGCAGACAAAGAGCGTTCGGCCTATCTTTATAATGAACTTCAATCGATAATTAATCTTAATCAGGTTCACTATTTTCCCGATCTGGCAAGAAAGCCATATGATTCAGAAGAAACTAACAATGCCTCGGTTCAGGAGCGAGCCGAATTGCTGAATCGGCTTTCAAATGCTGATTCAACTATGGTTATTGTCTCTACCGCAATTTCGATTTCGGAAAAGGTAATCGGCAAAGCTACCTTAAATTCAAACACCCTTCAGATAAAAGCAGGCGAAAAAATAAATCTCGAATTCATCACGGAATTTTTAATATTGAATGATTTTACCAGAGTAGATTTTGTTTCAGAACCCGGACAATTTGCAGTTCGCGGAGGCATTGTTGACGTATTTTCTTTTTCTTCCGAAAATCCATTTCGTTTTGAACTTTTCGGCGACGAAGTGGAATCCATTCGCAGTTTTGATCCAATTACTCAATTATCGCTTAAGTTATTTCACTTCATTACTCTTATACCGGATATTAGCCGACAGGAATTCGCGGAAACTACACAATCAATTTTAAATTATCTGCCGGCGAATTCAATAATACTCGTTGACAATTTTGAAAAATTAGTATATCAATCTGATGTTCATTTTTCAAAAGCGGAAAAAATTTATAATTCACTTCCCGAAACAACACAAAAAACACCTGATAAATTATATTCAAATGCTGTTGAAATCAAAAATAATTTACAACGGTTTCCGATTGTTGAGTTTGAACCCTTACAAAAAACACAGGAAAATGCAATTGAATTTCTGCAAGACCCCCAACCCTCTTTCAATAAAAATTTCGATTTGTTTTTTCAGCATTTGCACGAGAATTATAAAAAGGGATACAAAAATTACTTTCTAACTGAATCAGCAAAACAAGCCGAAAGACTCGAATCAATTTTTCACGATTTAGGCTTATTAAAAAATACCGGTGTTGAGCCCTTCCGAATTTTTGAACCTGCATGGCTGAATGTACATGAAGGATTCATTGACCACGAACTAAAAATAGCTGCCTATACCGATCATCAGCTTTTTGAACGGTACCATAAATTTTTCCTAAAGGGGGGCACCAGTAAAAAAACTGAATCGCTTACCTTAAAAGAAATTCAAAATTTAAACCCCGGTGATTTTGTAACACACATTGACCATGGTGTTGGCCGTTTTGCCGGACTTGAAAAATTGATTGTGAACGGGAAAGAACAGGAAGCCGTTAAACTAGTATACAAAGACAATGATATATTGTTGGTAAGTGTTCACTCACTTCATCGAATCTCAAAATATTCGGGTAAAGAAGGAAATGTTCCACGCATTGACAAACTTGGCAGCACGCACTGGCAAGCCTTAAAAAATAAAACCAAGAAAAAAGTTAAAGAAATTGCTTTCAACCTGATTCATCTTTATGCTAAAAGAAAATCAATGCAAGGACATGCATTTGCAATCGACAATTATTTGCAAACTGAACTTGAAGCTTCTTTCATATATGAAGACACTCCAGACCAGTTGAAGTCAACAAACGATGTAAAAAAAGACATGGAAAAACCATATCCTATGGACCGACTGGTTTGCGGAGATGTTGGTTTTGGAAAAACAGAAGTCGCCATCCGCGCAGCCTTTAAAGCCGTTAACGACAATAAACAAGTTGCAATTTTAGTTCCCACAACAATTCTGGCACTTCAACATTACAAAACTTTTTCAGAACGCCTCAGAAATTTTCCCTGCTCTGTGGACTTCCTCAATCGTTTTAAAAGCTCAAAAGAGCAAAAGGACACCCTGGAAAAATTACAAAACGGAAAAACTGACATCATCATCGGTACACATAAACTCGCAGGGAAAGAAGTAAAATTCAGAGACCTTGGTTTACTTATTATTGATGAAGAACAAAAGTTTGGTGTTGCCATTAAAGACAAATTAAAAACCTTGAAAAATTCAGTGGATACCTTAACATTAACAGCCACTCCGATTCCACGCACACTACAATTTTCACTGATGGGTGCACGCGACCTTTCCGTTATTGCAACACCACCCCCGAATCGTTATCCGATTCAAACTGAATTGCTCAACTTTAACGAAGAAGCCATCCGAGACGCCATTCAGTATGAAATTCAACGAGGCGGACAAGTTTTTTTCATTCACAACAAAGTTCAGTCATTAATGGAAGTGGCAGGAATGATTTCACGACTGGTGCCTCAGGCACGTGTTACAATCGGGCATGGGCAAATGGACGGAGAAAAACTGGAAAACACAATGCTTGCTTTCATCGATGGCTATTACGATGTTTTAGTTTCAACAACTATTGTTGAATCCGGGCTTGACATTCCTAACGCAAATACAATTTTGATTAACGATGCGCAAAATTTTGGATTAAGTGATTTACATCAAATGCGGGGACGCGTAGGACGGAGTAACAAAAAGGCATTTTGCTACCTCATCGTTCCCTCCACTTTAACACTGACGGGTGACGCGAAAAAACGTCTTAAAGCCATTACGGAATTTACGGAATTAGGAAGTGGCTTCAATATCGCAATGAAAGATCTTGATATTCGGGGCGCAGGAAATATTTTGGGCGGTGAACAAAGTGGTTTCATTAATGACATGGGATTCGAGACCTACATGAAAATTCTGAACGAAGCTATGGAGGAATTGAAAGATGAAAAATGGTACCAGGAAGCGCAAGATAAAGTTGAACCTCCAACTGAAAAAACAGTTTTTTCAAAAGCATTCGTAAGGGAAACAGTTCTTGAAACAGATTTAGAGTTACTGATACCTTCAAACTACGTTCAAAACATTACCGAGCGAGTGAATTTGTATCGTCAATTGGATGAGCTTGCAGGCGAACCGGAGCTTCAACAATTCAGTGAATCGCTGCGCGATCGATTTGGCCCTTTGCCAAAGCAATTGCTTGAACTGATTGAGGCAGTACGACTGCGCCGGCTGGCTATGCAAACCGGGTTTGAAAAAATAATACTTAAAAACAAAAAAATGACCCTGCATTTTTTAAGCAAACCTGATTCTCCTTACTTCTCATCTGCCGCCTTTCAGGGTGTTTTAAAATACGTTCAAGATCAAAAAAATTTCTGCACCTTAATGGAACAACAGCATAAACTAACCTTAAGTATTGAAAGAATTACCTCAGTTCGTGATGCCATTTTCGTTTTCGATAATCTTTCGAATTATATTAGCAGACATGACTAAACAACCGCGTACTTTATTGTTGTTCTATGTTTTGGTTGCTTACGTTGCACTGCAGTTTATTTGGTGGTCATATTTGCTCACTTCAATGTCAGCGGAAGTAATGGCTCAAAAAAAAGCAATTATAGAAAACACCCTTATAAATGAGGAAGAAAAACGAATAGCGTTAAAGAATATTACCAAAAAACACCACAACCGAATTTCAATGATCGTTGGTGAAGGCTCTGTATTTCTCGGCCTTTTGTTGTTTGGTATTTACCGCGTAAAAAGAAGTTTCGAACGAGAAACTGAACTGGCCAACCAGCAAAAAAACTTTATGCTTAGCGTTACACACGAACTCAAAACACCGCTTTCGGCAATTAAACTCAACCTTCAAACTTTACTGAAAAGAAAAACCGATACTGAAACTCAGCGGATAATTTTAAATCGAACAAACGAAGAGACTGATCGACTAGACCATTTGATTGATAATGTATTGATGGCTTCGCGAATGGAAAGTTCTTCGGTTACATTTAAGAAAAGTAAGGTTGATTTAGCGGATTTTTTAAATAAATTCATCAGCAGATATGAAGTGGAGGAAAGAGTAAAAATTGAAATTATTGAAGACGCAGAAATTTTTGGGGATGATCAATTGGCCCTGCCGCTAATTTTTTCGAACCTGATTGAAAACGGATTGAAATATAGTGATGCACTGGTTACCATTCGGGTTGGAATAGACAACCAAAATGTATTTGCTGAAATTGCAGACAAGGGAAAAGGAATTCCGCAGAGTGAAAAGAGAAAAATTTTTGACCGGTTTTATAGAATGGGAGACGAAGAAACACGCAGCAATCAGGGAACCGGATTGGGTTTATTTATTGTAAAATCGATTGCGGATAAAAACAACATTCAAATCACATTAAAGGACAATCAGCCTTCAGGTACAATTTTTCGCCTCACCTTCGCTAAATAAAAAAAGAACTATGAAAACTAAAAAAATTTACTTATCGGTCTGTGCCATACTGCTAAGCTTTTCAATACTGGTTGCGCAATTGCAAAAATTTCATCGCGTTAAAATTTTAGCGGATAACCAAGGACTTCAACAAATTTCAGAAGCAGGCGTATGCATTGACCACGGCGAGCATAAAAATAATTGTTGGCTCATTACAGAAATCAGTGAAACAGAATTAAACACCATTCATCAACTTGGTTACTCGGCCGAAATTTTGATCAATGACATTGAAAAATTTTACAACCAACAAAATGTATCCGCGCAAAAAAATGGATTTCCTGCAGTTCTAAATTCCGTTGGATGTTTTGACAATTGTCAGGCCTGGCCTCAACCTCAAAATTTTGCTTTAGGTTCATTTGCCGGTTTCTTTACCTTACAGGAAGTAATGGATAACTTAGATAGTATGGCTGCTAAATTTCCCTCTATTATTTCATTACGTCAATCCGTTGGCAGCGGAACTACCACTCAGGGAAGAACGATTTATTACGTAAAAATTTCCGACAACCCGGGCCTCGATGAATCTGAACCTGAAATTCTTTACAACTCACTTCATCACGCCCGAGAAGCCCAATCCATTTCACAATTAATTTATTTTATGTGGTACCTGCTGGAAAATTACGGTAGCGATCCTGCCATCACCTACCTGATAAATCAGACTGAAATGTATTTTGTTCCCGTCGTTAATCCTGACGGGTATGTTTACAATTACACTACCAATCCCAATGGAGGAGGCATGTGGAGAAAAAACCGAAGGAACAACGGCGACGGTACATTTGGTGTTGATCTCAATCGAAATTATGGTTACAACTGGGGATTCAATAATACCGGATCCTCCCCTACTACAAGTTCAGATACTTACCGCGGGCCTTTTGCAAATTCTGAACCTGAAACTCAACTCATGGAAAACTTCATCAATTCTCACGATTTTAAATTATCTGTGAACAATCATACCTACAGCGATGTATTAATTTATCCGTTCGGATATGCGCCAAATTTAGAGACACCTGATAGTCTTCAATTTAAATCTTACGCCGAACAAATGACCAATTGCAACGGTTTTGAATTCGGAACACCCAATCAAACGGTGGGATATTCCGCGAATGGAGCAATTGATGATTGGTTGTACGCAGACACTTCATTGCATCAGAAAGTACTTTCGTTTACTCCTGAGGCAGGAGCAGCTTCAGATGGTTTCTGGCCAAACATTAATCGGATTATTCCCATCGCACAAAATACAATGGCGCAGAACATGGAAGCCGCTAAACTAATTTCACAATATGCCCTAAGTTCCTCCACTGACGAACTTTTTGTTTCAGCTTTGAATACTTTCGCGCATTATGAATTTAAGCGCCTTGGCATGCAAAGCGGAACTTTTACGGTTACTTTGTTACCGATAAGTACAAACATCGGTTTTACAGGCGCGCCAAAAGTGTACACTAATCCCGCACTTCTTCAATCCTTCTCCGACTCCATTTCAGTTACGCTTTCCGGAGTTAATCCCGGGGATGTAATACAATACGGTATTGTAACAAACAACGGCTTTTATAATCAGATTGACACAGTTACCCGTTATTTTGGAACACCAATTACAGCATTCACAGATAACTGTAACTCGATTAGTCCGCAATGGAGCAGCACAACATGGGGACCAACGACCTCGCAATTTATTTCGCCAGCCGCATCTTTGAGCGAAAGTCCCAGCGGTAATTATCCAAACAATTCCACGCGCATTTTGACTTCAGTAAATTTTATTGATTTAACGGATGCCTTGGCAGCAAGGTTAAGCTTTAGTGCAAAATGGGCCATTGAAGCGCAATATGATTATTTACAGGTCCAGGCATCAACGGACGGCATCAATTGGACCGGCCTGTGCGGAAAATATACCAATACAGGCACTGCCTATCAGGATCCCGGACATCCGGTTTATGATGGAATAAAAGCGGCTTGGATTAACGAAGAAATTGACCTCTCTACTTATTCAGGTCAGAGTATGAAACTGCGCTACTACTTTAAATCCGACGGCGGAACAAATATGGATGGGATTTATATTGAAAACGTTTTGATAGAAAAAATCACTGCAATAAACACAACCTCAGCAACAGAAGATGATTTGGATGTACTTACCGTCTTTCCTAATCCGATAAAAGATATATTATCTATAAAAGGCTTAGAAAATAATAATCAAAATAATTTCAGCATTGAAATTATTGATGTGACCGGTAAAAAAATTGCAAATGTAAATCCGAATGAATTAATTGGCGGGAATGGAATTCGCTGGTGTTATGGAAATGGCTTTTATTTAATAAAAATAAGCGATGAAAATGGAAAGGTCAGCACCTTCAGGATTGCTGCCGCTGAATAACGCTTAAGAAATAATTTACGCATTGGGACAAAGTAAATCCAATAATTTTTCTTTAGTGATTGGCTTCACAAGAAAATCAAGCATATTTGTTTTTTTTGCGCGTTCAATAGTTTTCTCGTCGGAATTACCCGAAATAAAAATTATCGGAATATCATGTTCCTGGGAAATCAGCATAGCAGTTTCGACTCCGTCCATTTTACCCTCAATACGAACATCCATTAAAATTACATCCGGTTTTAGCTCCTTAATAAGCATTAATGCATCCTTGCCATTGTCAACATTTCCTACAAGACTACAACAGGCAGATTCGGAAATATAATTTTCCAGTAAATGAGAAATTAAAAACTCATCTTCAACTATTAACACCTTCTTTTTCATGAAGAAAAGTTATTGAAACCCGCATTCCAGATTCTCCCGAAATGTGATATTTACCTTTTATTTGTCTTGTAAAGATATCCAATAATTTCATTCCAAGTGAATTGGATTTTTTCAGATCAAAATCGGCAGGTAAACCCGAACCATTGTCTTCCACAATCAATTCCGCATTTTCAGCATTCGTCTTTAAACTAATATATATATCTCCGCTTTCTTTTTTATTGAAGGCATATTTAAAACTGTTTGTGATAAGTTCGTTTACAATAAGAGCAATCGGAATTGCTCGTTTTGTTGTTGCATATAATTGAATAAGGTCGAAATGTAATTTAACCTGCTTATTCTTATCGTAAAATGAGGCCAGGAAGCTGACAAAATCATATAAATACTCTTGCAGGTCAATTCTTGCGAAGTTAGCAGACTTATATAATTTTTCGTGTATCAACGACATGGCTGAAATACGATTTTGGATTTCTGTAAGATGCTGGCGGAGTGTAGTATCAGTGGCCCTACTAATTTGCATCTCAATCAATCCCATCACCAAGGCAAGGTTATTTTTAACACGATGATGTATTTCGCCAAGTAATGCCTCTTTTTCTTCCAACGAATCCTTTAATTGATTCGATTGCTGAATTTTTTCAGTGATATCAAGCCCAAATCCAATCATTACTTCTAATTCCCCTTGTAAATTATTTACCGGGAAAAAACGTCTGATTGTATAAACAGTTTTTCCATTCCGATTTACATTTTCATCAAGAAACTCAACAGTACTTCTGCTATTTAATGCAATAGTGAATAACTCTCTTCTTTTTTGGGCGCTGGTGATATCCTTATTAAACTTATTACAATAGTCAAAATCATCCTTGCCAATCAAAAATTGACGAACCTCGTCATTTTTTACTGCAAACGGATTAATAAATAAATACTGATGATGCTTATTGAATACAGCAATATCTACGGGTATATTATTTAAAATGCTCTCGTAAAAATTACGTTGTTTCTCAATTTGCTCTAAAATGTTTTTCTTTTCAGTTATATCAAATCGAATGGAAATGTATTGATTGACGCGGCCGTTTTTCATGAAGGGAACAATTGTTGTTTCTACCCAGTAAAAACTACCATCTTTCTTTTTATTTCTCACTTCACCCTTCCATATTTTACCTGAAGCAATCGTTTTCCACATTCCTGTAAAAAACTCCTCTGGATGATAACCTGAATTTAAAATACTGTGTGGCTTGCCGATCAACTCCGTTTCAGCATACTGACTTATTGAACAAAACTTCTGATTCGCATACGTAATAATGCCTTGGTAGTCCGTGATTGAGACAATACCTGAATTATCGATTGCGTTCTTATACTGTTCCAGTGAATATAATAATTCATCCAATTGATGTTCTCGAAACTTTGCAGCGGTAATATCTCGAACAACTCCTATCAAAAACACTTCTTCTCCATCCTCAAACGTAAGCGAATTTCCCTCAAGTGAAAAAAGTCGATTGTCATTTTTTAACCGCACCTCTTCTAATTTGAATTTGGTTTTAGAAGTCAGGCATTTTTCAATGTACTTACGAATTTCATCCCGCTCTTCAAATAAATTAAATAAATTCTCAATTTTACTATTTAATACGTCGTGATTCACATGGCATAATTCAGAAAAAAAATCAGAAATTTCCAACCTTTCTTCCTTTACGCTCCAGGTGAATATTGCCGTTCCAGAAATGCGTTCTGCATTATCAAGATTATACTTTATTTTTCTTACGTCTTTTGTTTTTTCATGAATGGTGACCTCATTCGTTTCATTCAGCATCTTTAGTTCCTTGTTCGATTTAAATAATTCCTTCGAACTCTGACTCAGAATCCGTTCAATATGCTCAATGTCATTGTCGTATTCTTTGTAGGCGGAATTTACATTCTCAAGAAAATTTTTTATCTCGGGAGGGATTTTATCAACTCCACCAAAGTTGTCCTTTATTTGCCGCAGAAGAAGTCGATGAAAATTTCCACTCGTCATATTTCGGATAGCGCAGTAATAGTCATTGTTTGGTTATGTAAACTGCATTCTTTTTGAAATTGGGCTTTTGATATTTCGCCATTCGAATAAAAACCGGTAAAAAAAGAATGCTGGTTAAAATTATCAGTCACAGCCTCAACTTCGTCTTGTGTTAATTGCTTTAAAACTAATTTTCTTCCCACACAACTTACCATGATTACGAGTTGGGCATCGGCTGCTAATCCTTCATTCAATAGAGAAGAAGCCTTACCGGCACCGTCTATAACACGGTTAACATTTGTTTTCATTAAACGCACCGAGGAACCTTCCGGAATATTTCCTGCAAAGGTGAGGCTATTTTCTTGTTCGCTAGCACCTAAAACAGTTCTAACCAATGCTTCCGAATTTTCACTTTCCCTCATTTCTAAAGGGAAAAACAGTGCTGAACCGGGCAAATCTTTGGACATATCACCCAGATAAGATTTATATAATTCCAGGGCAGGCTGACCGTCAATTTCGTAAACAATATTCTCTTTACTTTTTGTAACTAGTCTGTCGATACCAAAACTATTCCAGCCTCCAAACGAAGCAGATCCTGTTTGAATGGAATCTCCGTAAAATCCAAATGCAGAAATGCAATTGCTAACAAAATGATTCTCCATATCTGCAACGAATGTTTTTTTAAACGCTGCATTGTCGCCAGCCAAACCTCCTGAAACATTAATTTTTTGATCATAAACGGAATTAACACCTTCTATCAACCGAGTTCCGTTTACGTCAATTCCATCAGAAAGAATAAAAACGTGTTTAAGATCTTCTGATTGGAGTTCGCGTGCAAGCATTTCACCTGCTACGTAAGATTCTGAAACATCTTTCAACTTATAGCAACATTTTTTAATGCGTGTTTTTTCAAGCTTAACGGAAGTAATAACAAATGACCCTTCTGTAAACTTTGAACCAGCAATCTCTCCTGAGGTGGAGCAGCCGGCAACAATTGCTTTCTTAAATGCAGATTGAATTTCAGCATTCAGTTGATCATCCTGAAAATAAGACTTGTCAGCAAAAACAAAAAATAAATCCGCTGAAGCCGGATCGAATTGTTTTAAAAAATCAGAAAGCTCAATTTTAGAATTAAAGGTAAGTTGATGTATTTTCATGTTTTTAATTTTTAAATTTAATAAAAGAAATTATTCGCAATGAAAACTGTGGTTGATATACGATGAAACATAAAAATTATCGATAAACTGCTCAATTGAAGCCCGGATAAGGAATGAAAGTCAATTAATTTTTATTGATTTTTGCTTGCCGGTAACTTAAAATATACCATGATAATGCAGTTTTCTCTGAAGCAGAAAGCTTCGCTTTCAGGGCCATTTTATCCACAATTTTCAACCACTCTTCTTCGGAACGCGATTCAACCTTTTTAATTTTATGACATTCAGTACAGCGATTTGTTAAAATGTTCTTCCCATCTCGGAATTCCTGGTCAGTTATTGAAGTGAATTTACTTCGCGCAACCGCCAAAACCTGTTCATCTGTAACGTCAACGGAAGCGCTGTTATTTTTTTTTGTATTGCAGGAGTAAGGAATAGTCAATATAAAAATTAACAAAAAAATAGTGCAAGAATTTTTCATGATATATTTCCGTAATTATCGTGAAAATACAAAAAACTGCAACATCTTTCGTAATGGTTTAAACAGAAAAGTGAAAAAACGCGGATTCAATCCATTTAGCTTCCATGCCAGTTTGTCCTCCCGATTCGCTTTCCAGCGATTGCCCCACGAAACATTACTCATCCCTCCGGTTCGCATTCTTACAATTTCCTGTGGAAGGTAATCTACCGCCACGTTGTATTTGAACAAGAAACGAAGCATCAGTTCATAATCGGAAGCATAATATAAATCCAATCTGAAATTTCCAAATTGAAGGTAAACGGATCGTTTCACAAAGAAGGTAGGATGAGGTGGCATCCACCCGTTTAAAAATTTTATTTTGTTATACTGCCCGGCTTTCCATTGGCGAATAACCTTCATTACATTAAACCGATCAACGTATATCAGATCTGCATATGCAGCATCAACTGGTTTAGTGAGGAATAACTGATTCATTTGCGTTAATACATTTGAATTCAGGTAAACATCGTCGCTATGCAAAAAGGCAATTATATCACCTGTTGCACGCGCAATGGCGTTGTTCATTGCCTCATAAATTCCATCATCTTTTTTTCTTTCGTATTTAATTCGCGGATCTGAAAACCTTTTAATGATTTCGTCGGTATTGTCTGTGGATTCACCGTCTTGTATGATGTATTCAAAATCAAAAAAATCCTGTTGTAAAACAGAGCTTATGGTTTCGCTAACTGTTTTGGCGCCATTGAAAACTACAGTAATAATTGAAAAACGCGGCATAAAAACAATATCACGCTAGCCGTGAATAGTCTCTTTTCGGCTGTATTTATTCATTAAACTTGACTCATAATCGAGCCATTCCTGCCAGCGGTGCTCCACATCAATTCCGGTTGCATATTTTCTTGCAAAACCAATAAATACAGTATAATGCCCTGCCTCACTGATCATGAGTTCGCGATAAAATTCCCTTAATTCTACATCATCTATTTTCTCGGAAAGCAATTTAAACCGCTCGCAACTTCTTGCTTCAATCATGGCAGCAAATAATAGACGATCCACCAAGGCGATACTTCTGCCCTGCCCTTTTTTCATAAAGGAATACAGGTCGTTGACATATTCATCCTTTCGTTCACGGCCAAGTGTGAAACCACGAAGTTTAATTTTATCATGAACCAGCTCAAAATGCGAAAGTTCTTCTTTAGAAATTCGCAACATTTCCTGAACAAGGTCAGGGTATTCAGGATAACTTACTATTAATGATATTGCGTTGCTGGCAGCCTTCTGTTCGCACCAGGCATGATCAGTAAGTACCTCTGAAATGTTCGATTGAACGAGTGCAACCCATCGGGGATCACTTGGTAATTTTAGTCCCAACATAAAAAATGATCAACTTAGCAAAGTTACTCGATCTTTTCCATCCAATTCTTTCCATTCCACTTTAACGTTTTGTGAGGCAATGGTATCGATTACCCTACCTACATATTTCGCTTGTATTGGCAAATGCCGACTGAACCGACGATCGATCAACACCAGCAATTCAACGTCTTTTGGGCGTCCGAAGGCAAGCATTGCATCGAGCCCGGACCTAATGGTTCGCCCGGTAAATAATACATCATCGATAAGAATTACGTTCTTGTCTTCAATTATAAAATCAATTTTTGTTTGAGCGGGAACCAGCTCCTTACGGCGAAAATCATCACGATAAAAGGTAACATCTAAATTTCCGCAAAATATGTTTTTTTTCTTTAAAATTTTTTCGAGCTTTTTATGTACTCTTTCTGCTAGAAATACACCCCGCGGCTGTAATCCGATAATAACCGAATTTTCAAATGAATCGTGCGTTTCAATTAGTTGATGAGCTAGCCGAGTGATAATCACCTCGATTTGGTTTTCATCAAGAATTATTTTTGGCTTGCGTGACATAAAAATTTTAAACTAAAGTTAACCGAAAAAACAATTCGTTTTGTCGTCCCTCAAGGTAATTTATTCTGGTGACCCAAATTAATTTCAATGCTTAGAATTACTTTTTTTTTGCCTGGTTTTTATTCTTTTTTAGCTCCTGCTTTTTAATAAGGTTTATATTATGCCGCATTACCTTCCAATAATCACGTGTGTAATCGACAAAAATCTCCTCTCCTGCTTTTATGTTTCGAGTTGAAACTATAAAACAACGATCACCCTCTGTCTCATAAACACAATTATTGTTTAAACCTTTCACACGAACAAAGCCTTGCGCATCGTTTGCATAGCGTGCTTTATATTGAAGTGTAGAAAATGCATCAATACAAAGATTCCTACGAACAAAAAACAAATATCCGTCCTTGTTTTCCTTTACACGATTTGAATATTCTTTCCATTCAATAATTTCTCCGCGATATTCAATAATACGCTGATCTTTTTTGTAAGGCTTTGTAGTAAAGAGTCCTTTACCGGCGCCGGGGATGCGAGATTTTTTTACGAGTAATGCCATTGGATTGCAAATTTACAATTCCATACGACTTATTTGAAAAATTCATACTGAATCGCTCAATTCAAACCACCGAAGGGTACATTCTTCAAGTAATTTTTCAACTTCAGCGTAACGGCGGGTTAATTCCATGAGTTGCGCATGCGCTGATTCAATTGCCAGTCCTGTTTCCAATTCCTTTTTCTCGGTCTCTAATTTCGCAATTTGAATTTCCAATTTCTCTAATTCCAGTTTTTCCTTGTAACTTCTTTTTTTTGCAGTTACAACTGAATTATTTTGAGCCTGAGAAGGAAAAATACTTTCAGCTTTGTCATTCGATTCAGAAATTTCAACAACCGGGGATATCTTTGATTCGTGCATCGGATTTTTTTCTCTCCAGTCACGATATTCGGAATAAGACCCGGGAAAATCTTTAATAAAACCCTCCCCTTCAAATGCAAAAATATGATCAACGATTTTGTCCATGAAATAACGATCATGGGAAACAATAAGAACACAACCGGTATAATTCGCTAGAAATTCTTCCAGTGTTTGTAAGGTTGCAATGTCAAGGTCGTTGGTTGGTTCATCCAAAATGAGAAAATTCGGATTACGGATCAAAATTGTCATAAGATAAAGGCGTCGCTTCTCGCCTCCTGATAATTTACTTACGTAACCGAACTGAAGGTCAGGTGAGAAATTAAAGCGTTGCAGAAGCTGCGATGCGCTTAGTTTACTTCCATCTGCCATCAGAATAAATTCGGCAATGTCTTTAACCAATTCAATAACCCTCATATCTTCCTTCAACACCATTCCTGTTTGAGAATAATACCCAAAAGCAACAGTTTCACCTGTTTGAATTTTACCGGCATCAATTTTTTCAGAACCCAAAAGAATTTTTAGCAACGTTGTTTTACCGGTTCCGTTTTTTCCTACAATACCGATTTTTTCACCCTTTTTGAAAGTGTAACTGAATTCACTTAAAATTTTCTTATCCCCAAACGATTTTTTAAGATTAATCAATTCCAGTATTTTTCCGCCAAGCCGACTCACCTTAACTTCAAGATTTATTTTGGTTTCCTGCCTTATTACCGTTGCCTTTTCCTCAATTTTATAGAACGCATCGGTTCGCGCCTTTTGTTTGGTCCCTCTAGCGCGAGGACTCTTTCGAACCCACTCAAGCTCCCTTCGGTACAGGTTTTTAATTTTTTCAAGTTCGGAAGCATCAACCGCCTCGCGTTCAGCCTTTTTTTCAAGATAATATTCGAAATTACCGGCATAAAAATAGAGTCTGTAGCTCACTAACTCAATTATTCGATTACAAACTGCATTTAAAAAATACCGATCGTGTGTAATGAGTAAAAGACTCATGTCACGACTCAGAATAAAATTTTCAAGCCATTCAATCATTTCCACATCTAAATGATTGGTTGGTTCATCTAACACCAGAAGTTCAGGCTCTTGAATTAAAATTTTTGCCAACGCTACACGCTTAAGCTGGCCGCCACTTAATTCTCCGATTTTTTGTCCCGTATCTTTAATTTTTAAACGAGATAAGATTTCCTGTAATTTATTTTCATAATCCCAGCCATTCAATTCTGTCATTTTTGTTGTAAGTTCATCCAACTGATTCAAATTAAATTCATTTGGATTTTCGCTTGCGAGTTCAGAATATTTATTAAACTGATCAATCACAGACTTCACGTCGGTAATCGTATTAAATACAACTTCCATTACTGATTTTTCAGCATCAAACTCAACATTTTGCTCCAAAAATGAAATGGATAGATTTTTCCTGAAAACAACCCGTCCTTCGTCGGCAATTTCAAGGCCTTGCAGAATTTTAAGCAGTGTTGTTTTTCCGGCACCATTGTTGGCAATCAACCCTACTCTTTCACTTTTATTGATTCCAAAAGAAATATCCTTAAACAACTTCTTCGTTCCGTAACTTTTTGAGAGCAATTCAACCGAAAGTAAATTCATGGCTTAAAGATACTCTTTTCAATTTCGCGGTCGTGAAAAAAACAGTTGAGTTATTTTGTACTTTCGATCCGTGAACATGAAAATATCAAAAATAATTTCAATCTTGATCTTGCTAATTTTTTGTTTCACTTTAAATGCAACAGATTCCCTTAGCATCCACAAAAAGCATAAAAAAATCCTGACCCTAACGAGCGCTGCGTTCACCATTTCGAGCTACACCTTACTTTATCAACTTTGGTATAAAAACTATCCGCAGGATAAATTTCATTGTTTTAATGACAACCAGGAGTGGCTTCAAATGGATAAGGTTGGACATGCCTTTACAACTTACCAACTGGGTAAATATACCCTGAATGCCTTAAGTTGGAGCCGATGTTTAGACGAGAAAAAAAAACTTACGGGATGCTTCAGTGGCCTTTTTTACATGGCAGGCGTGGAAGTGATGGATGGATTCAGTAAAGGCTGGGGGTTTAGCTGGGGAGATATGGGTGCGAACCTCGGAGGCTCGGGGCTGTGCCTGCTGCAGGAACTCATGTGGCATGAACAACGCACCCAGCTAAAGTTCTCCTTCCGAAAAACTTCATTTCCAAATTACCGCCCAGAACTACTCGGAACAAAATTAGGAGAGCAAATTATAAAGGATTATAATGGCCAGACTTACTGGATGAGTTTCAATCTTTCATCGTTGTTGCATCTGCCAAAACCATTTCCATCGTGGCTGAATCTGGCAATGGGTTATGGTGCTGATGGAATGACGGGAGGAAGTCAAAATATAGAAATCACGGACCATGAAGGAAAACCATTGAATTTCGAGAGAAAAAGACAATATTATTTATCCTTAGACGCAGACTTAAGCAAGGTTAAAACCAAGTTTAATTGGTTAAATAATATATTTAAAGCAGTGAATTGCCTCAAATTTCCGTTTCCTTCACTCGAACTTTCTGAAAAAAAATTTAAAGGCAACTTATTTTAACCTTCGCCTCTCTTAATTTTTTTTCCACCACTTCTGTTTTCCCGAATTCCTTTATTTTTGCGACCTGATGCAAACCAGAATTTTACTTCCTGTATTTACATTATACTATTTACTTTTTAATCTGACTTTAACCGCTCAATCCTCCGAAAAAAGTATCACTATTTATCCTACCCAGGAAAAAATCACAATTAACGGAGAACTAAACGAAACTACATGGAGTAATTGCAACAAAGCAAAGGATTTCTGGCAAAATTTTCCGGCGGACACTTCATTATCAAAATCTAAAACTGAGGCATTCCTCACCTTTAACGATGACTTTTTATTTGTTGCAGCTATCTGCTATGATACCATAAATAAACCTTATATCATTCAATCCCTGAAAAGAGATTTCTCTTATCCTATCAGCGACTGTTTTGTAATTTCTCTGGACCCGCTTTCCGACAAAACAAACGGTTTCAGTTTTGGATTAAATCCGTTTGGCGTTCAACGTGAAGGACTGATTGCCGGAGGAGGAAGCATGGGTGTATCCACAGACTGGGACAATCGTTGGTATGGGGAAGTTAAACGTTACTCCGACAAATGGACATTAGAAATGGCTATTCCATTTAAAACACTGCGTTACAAACCCGGTGTAGGTGAATGGCGTGTAAATTTTTCAAGAAACGACTTAAAGCAAAATGAAAACAGCTCCTGGTGCAAAGTTCCACGTCAATACAACATTTCAACACTTGCATTTACAGGAAAAATTATTTGGAGCATTCCCCCGAAAAAGGCAGGGACAAATATTTCTCACATCCCATACATTATTGGAAAGGTTGCAAAAGATTACAACAGTAGCGCACCACCAACAATGGAAGGAAATGCAGGACTGGATGCAAAGCTTGCATTGAATTCATCACTTAATTTGGATGTTACCATTAATCCGGATTTCTCACAGGTAGAGGTTGATCGGCAATTGACAAATCTGACACGATTCAATTTGTTTTTTCCTGAAAGAAGATATTTTTTCATTGAAAACAGTGATTTGTTTTCCAACTTTGGTTTTCGACAGATACGCCCCTTCTTTTCAAGAAAAATCGGACTTTACAATGGGAATGCGGTTCCGATCATAGGCGGTGTGAGACTAAGCGGGAAGATAAATAAACTCTGGCGGATTGGGATAATGGATATGCATACTGCGCAACAATCCAAATTTGAATTATTGTCTAAAAATTATTTTGTAGCGGCAGCACAGCGCCAGCTTTTTGACCGCTCTAACCTGTCCTTCATCTTTGTCAACTCAGAATCTTTCGATAGAAAAAAATTTGTGGAGAATGGATATAATCGCGTGGCAGGAGTTGACTTCAATTTAAATTCTAAAGACAATAAATGGATGGGTAAATTTTTTTATCACCACTCCTTTTCGCCGGGGAAAACAAATCTTAACAGCTTTGCACATGCAAGTTTTTTGGTTTACAACTCACAAAAATGGAGTATTGAATGGAACCACGAATTTGTACATAAAGATTACCATGCTGAAACAGGATTCGTACCTCGGATTCAGCAATTTGATGCCGGTACAAATACCATTCAATTATTAACCTATTGGCGATTTGAACCACGTATAAATTATTACTGGTATCCTAAAAACAAAACTATCAACCGGCACGGGCCAGGTATTTATTTAGATCACTACAGAAACAGCGCTTTTACAAATACGGATATTCATTTCCGTTCAGGATATTACATCTATTTTACCAACACCTGCTCACTTACCGTTGAACATCATTATTACTATACAAAGCTTCTTTTCCCAACCGACGTAACTTTTAGCGGCGATACTACAATACCTGCCGGAGATTATTATTACCAGAACGTTTTAGCAGGGTTCAAAACCGATTCCAGAAAAATTATTAACGCCAATTTCAACGCTTCCTACGGAGGCTATTTCAACGGAAAAAAAATCAGTTTAGCCGCCGATTTGAATTGGAGAAAACAACCGTGGGGGATTTTTTCTTTCAGTTATTCGCGTGATCAGATTTTTATTCCTGAGCCATTTCAAATCAAAACACTTGATTTGTTCGGGCCAAAAATCGAATTTTCATTTACTCGAAGTGTATTCTTTACAAACTTTTTTCAATTTAATACCCAATTAAATAATTTCAATATTAACAGCAGATTGCAATGGCGCTTCCGACCCATGAGTGATCTTTTTATCGTGTATACCGACAACTATTATGCTCTTAATTTAGATAAGAAAAACAGAGCTTTGGTTGTAAAATTAGTCGGTTGGTTCTAGTTTTTCTAATTTTCAGGGTCTTAACTATCTGATTATAAGTGTCTAATAAAATTTAAAAAACTTTTATAGTATACAATTTTGAAATTTAGCATGAATTGTTAGTTTTATCATGACATCCATGAGATTAATGAATCAGAATTTTCAAGCATGAAAAAAAAGGCAAAAAAAAATAATTCCAAGAAGCCCCTGGTAAAAAAAATTAAATCCACGCCTAAAAAAGTTAAGAAGGCCTCAGGATCTTCAGGCAAAAAAGTGAAGGCAAAAAAAAGCCCTGTCGTAAAAGCTAAAGCACCAGTTAAAAAATCAAATACTGCAAAGTCAATTGTAAAAGCGAAAACGAAACCTAAAGTTCCGGTTGTTAAACAACAAAATAAACCTAAACAGGAGCTAGTAAAAGCTGTTTCAAAAAAAATTGTTTCAGAAAAAAAATCGTCAACACCATCTTCATCAACAAGTTCCGGAGCGGTGGTTCGTCCACTAACTGAAAAACCTATACACGATAAAAAGGGGAATGTTATTACTCCTGAAATTCCTGTAAAAATTTTCAAATTACGAATTGATAATCGTACAATAATATCCGTTAAATCGAAAGAAGCATTACGCGTTTGGAAAGAAAGATATCCTTCAGCGGTCGAAGTGGATTAATTTTCCTTAGATAAAAACTTGAAGTATTCAGCGCTCATACGAGCAATTTCTTCACCGTAGGCAAGGGAAGCAGTTGCTGCAGGTGAAGGTGAATTAATAACATGAACCGCATTTCCATGATATTCAATTTTAAAGTCATCAATCATTTCGCCTTCTGGAGCAAGTGCCATTGCACGGATTCCACAACGGCTTGAAACAATATCATCCATTTCAAGTGAAGGAATCAAAGTTTGCAAGCGTTTTAAAAAATAGGCTTTTGAAAAAGCACCTCTGTATTCATCCAGTCCAAAACGCCAGTGTTTTTTGAAAAATTTCCATGTTCCTTTAAACATTAAGGCTTCTGCCGTGTCTTTTATGGAAAATGCCGTACGGCTGTAGCCTTCACGCTTGTAAACGAAAACAGCATTCGGACCGCACTCAACTCCACCTTTGATCATGCGTGTAAAATGAACTCCCAGAAAAGGAAACTTGGGATTCGGTACCGGATAAATTAAATTCCGCACCTTACCTCTTCCCTTTTCAGTAAGATCATAATAATCGCCTCTGAAACCTACAATGGCCGCTTCAGATTTTGCTCCTTCTTTTTTCGCTATTCTGTCGGCCTGTAAACCCGCACAGGTAATAATGAATTTCGATTTGAATTTTCCTTTTTCTGTTACAACAAGAGTATGAGCATCTTGTTTTTCAAATGCAATTACTTTTTGTCCTGTCAAGACCTTACTGCCATTAAAGCGATGATGAATTAATTCAACGTATTTACGTGCCACATCAGCATAATCAATGATCCCGGTACATGAAACCCAGATTCCGGCGATCCCTTTAC
>OMJH01000007.1 GCA_900299295.1 Bacteroidota bacterium | reverse complement strand
CACGCATGCCGATCATTATAATACCAATGCGGCATACGGTGCAGCGGTGTATTCCAAAGGTGCTGTATTTTTAGAACAGCTTGGTTACATTGTTGGGGCAGATACCAGAGATAAAATTTTAATTAACTACTACCAGGCCTGGAAATTTAAACATCCAAAGCCCTCGGATTTTATTCGAATTGCGGAGCGCCTTAGCGGTATTAAACTGGACTGGTATAAGGACTTTTGGATTCATTCCACCAAAACCATTGATTACCGGGTTGACAGTGTTTGGCAGGAAATTCCTGGGGCAACCCAGATACGATTAAAAAACAATGGATTTATGCCCATGCCCCAGGATATTCTTTTAACCTTTAAAGACGGACACCAGGAATTGCATTACATTCCCTTGGACCTGATGATGGGTGCAAAACAAAATGAACGTAACGAACAAAAATTTTTTTTACACGAGCCTTGGAAATGGACCCAACCTTGGTATGTATTTTCGGTTAATACCTCTGTTTCAGATCTTTTACGAATTGAACTAGATCCCTCGCAGCGAATGGCCGATTTGGACAGAAAAAACAATCAGATTAATTTTAAATAGGTTGGTTTGGATTTACGCATTTATTATTCAACCTAAGTAAGAGTCGGGAATTTGAAAAGCGCTGGTTTTAGTATAGGGTAAAATAGGTTCCCGTTAATTATATGTATTTTTACAAGCATGTTTCGGGCCGTACTATTGGGTTTGTTTTTTTTAGCCTCCTGCGATGGTTACAATAAAATTTTGCGCAGTAACGATTATGAATTTAAGCTAAGCAAAGCGCATGAATTTTATGAACAAAACCTGTTTATGCGCTCGGCACAACTTTACGAAGAACTTGTTCCTGTTTTTAAAGGAAGCGATAAAGCAGAACTCTTATATTACCGATACGCCTGGAGTGAATTTAAAATTGGTGATTATTTACTTAGTCAGTTTCATTTTAAAAACTATACACGTCAGTTTCCAAACGGTGCATACGTAGAGGAGTGTTTGTTTATGAATGCCTATTGTTACTATTTGAATTCACCGCATTATAAATTAGATCAAACCTATACCGAAAGTGCCTTGGCTGAAATGCAGAATTTTATCGATCAGTATCCAAACAGTACAAAATTAGACACCTGTAATGCGCTAATGGATAAACTCCATGAAAAACTGGAACGTAAAGAATTTGAAACCATTCAGCAATACGTTCAACTTTCTGATTGGAAAGCAGCCATTATGGCCTCCGAACACTTTTATAAAGCCTATCCCATCAGTGCGCGTACCGAAAAGCTTATGTTATTGCAACTGGAGGCCCACTATCAATTGGCTAAAAACAGCGTGGTTTCCAAAATGGCCGATCGTTTGCAACAGGTTCAGGACCAATACGTTAAATTTGTTTCTCAGTTTCCTGAAAGTTCGTATATTAGCCGCGCCGAAACCATCTCAAAAGATGCCAAGGCCTTAAAGGATAAACTAACGCGAAATGGATTTTAAAAAAACAAATGCAGACACAACAACGGTATCCCGTGATATCCGTCAATTTGATGCTCCAACCGGTAATATTTACGAATCTGTTGTGATTATCAGTAAACGTGCAAACCAGGTAAACTCGCAAATTAAAGAAGAATTAAGCGCTAAGTTGCAGGAGTTTAACACCCATAACGATAATTTAGAAGAAGTGTTTGAAAACCGTGAACAGATTGAAATTTCCAAACACTATGAAAAGCTTCCAAAGTCTACCCTTATTGCGGTTCAGGAATTTTTGGATGATAAAATTTATTTCAGAAACTCTGAAGAGCCCGCTCTTTAAGAAATCCAGGCGTTAGGCTTTTGTATACATGCTAAAGCACAAACGCATACTCATTGGAGTTACGGGCGGCATTGCTGCTTATAAAATCCCTTTTTTGGTTCGTTTGTTAATTAAGGAAGGCGCTGAACTGCGTATCATGTTAACGCCTGCTGCCCATCGTTTTGTGAGTGCAGAAGTTTTATCGGTGCTCTCCAACAATCAGGTTGTATCTGAATTTTATACTGCGGAAGGTTTATGGAACAATCATGTGGCCTGGGCCGAATGGGCCGATATTATTGTTATTGCTCCGGCCACACTCAATACCCTGAGTGCCTTAGCCTCGGGTTCGTGTACCCGTTTTTTAGATGCAGTGTATTTTTCTTCTAAGTGTCCGGTCATGCTTTGTCCGGCCATGGATTTAGAAATGTACCAATCTGCAGCTCTTAAGGACGTTTTAATTCAGTTGCGCAAACGCAAAAGACTTGAAATTATTGAACCCGAAACAGGCTTTTTAGCCAGTGGTTTACAGGGTCAAGGACGTTTGCCAGAGCCGGAAACCCTGGTTGAGCATTTAAAAACTACCCTTGCATCGTTTTTACCCCTTACCGGAAAGCAAATTTTAATCAGCGCGGGTCCCACACACGAATATATAGATGCGGTGAGATTTTTGGGCAATCAAAGTTCGGGTCAAATGGGCATTTGCTTAGCCGAAGCATTTGCTCAATTGGGAGCTCAGGTAGAATTGGTATTAGGTCCTACCGTGCTTAAGCCCGAACATCCGTTAATTAATTGTACGCGCGTAACCAGTGCACAGGAAATGCTTGAGCAAATGCAAATGCGCATGGATTCCACCGACATGGTAATTGCAGCAGCAGCCGTTGCCGATTACCGACCTAAAACAAAATCAACTCAAAAACTAAAAAAAACAAGCCATTTAATAGTGGAGTTTGAAGCCAATCCGGACCTACTTGTGGAATTAAGTCGGTTAAAAAAAAATCAAATCATCATTGGTTTTGCCCTTGAAACGGATCGATTATTTGAAAATGCCCTTGCTAAATTGAAGCATAAAAAATTGGATTACATCTTGGCTAATTGGGCCTCTGAATCTATGGGAAAAGACACCACCCGACTTTGGTTAATAGACGCACACAATACTCCAATAGAATTTCCGTTAAATACAAAACACCAGATAGCACACCAGATAGCACACCATTTTTGCGCTCTATTAAAATGACTCGATTTGTTTTCTTTTTAATATTATTGGGTTTCAGGTTATCGGCACAGGAATTAAATTGCCAGATAGAAATTAATTACACACAAATACAGGGTTCGGCCAATAAACAGATTTTTGATCAGATGCAAAAATCCATTTATGAATTCATGAATACCACCCGATGGACCAATGACACCTATTTACCCAATGAACGCATTGAATGCTCCATGCTGATTATTATCAATAAAATGCTCAGTAATGATGAATATCAGGCCAGTATTCAGGTATCGGCCAGAAGACCTGTATATAAAAGCGGTTATTATACCCCCATATTAAATGTTGAAGATGAAAATTTTCAATTTAAATTTCAGCAATTTTCTCAATTGGAATTTAACATCAATACTTTTCAAAACAATTTAACGGCCGTTTTGGCCTATTACGCGTATGTTGTTTTAGCCAGTGATGCAGATTCGTTTGCGCAATTGGGCGGAACCAGCCACTGGCAAAAGGCACAGCAGATTGTTAACAATGCCCAAGCCTCTAATGAAAAGGGCTGGCAGAGCAATGAATCCGGTCAAAAAAACCGTTATTGGTTATGTGAAAATGCCCTTCAGCCAGTATTTAAGGGCTTGCGGGAATGTATGTTTTCCTATTGCTATAACGGAATGGATGCCATGCACCAGAACATTGAAGACGCCCGTTTGGCTATAACAACAGCCTTAGAACAATTACAAGCTGTTTATGCCGCCCGTCCAGCCTCGTATGCCATGTTGGTTTTTTTTAATGCAAAACGCGATGAAATTGTAAACCTTTACAAAGGAGCTAATCCGGAAGAAAAAGCTAAAATGTTGGAACTTTTAATGCGTATCGATCCTACCGGAGCTACCAAATACCTTAAAATACAGGGCTAGTTGTTTTTTTGTTTTAAAATGTTTATTAGTAAAATCACAACAATTTGATTTTCAAGCATTTAATATTCTTTTAATTATATAAAATTTCGTATATTTGCCCCCCTAAAACAAACCTAATATGGCAGTAAAAATCAGACTACAGCGGCATGGTAAAAAAAATGCGGCATTTTTTCATGTGGTCGTAGCGGATGGTCGTGCACCACGCGATGGAAAATTCATTGAAAAAATCGGGGTGTACAATCCACAAACCAATCCTGCAACGATTGAATTAGACAGTGATGCAGCGGTTCAGTGGCTTTTAAAAGGAGCTCAACCAACAGACACCTGCAGAGCAATTTTATCTTACAAAGGCGTGTTATTGAAACGTCATTTGGCGGAGGGCGTTAAAAAAGGAGCAATTACCGAAGCTCAGGCCCAGCAACGTTTTGATGCATGGATGGGTGCAAAAGATTCTAAAATTTCCGGAAAACGTGAAACTTTAAAAGCTGAACGTAAAAATCAATACGAGGCAAGAATGAAAGCAGAAACAGCCGTTAAAGAAGCCAAAGCAGCTAAAATTGCAGCTAAAGCAACCGAATCTGCTGCGGTAACAGAATCTTCGGAAAACTCTGAATCCGCTCCATCAGAAGTTTCAGAATAATTACAAACACTAATGCTAATTTAAACCGCCCCTTCGGGCGGTTTTTTTTTAAACGAT
>OMJH01000006.1 GCA_900299295.1 Bacteroidota bacterium | reverse complement strand
TTTACCACATCGAATAAACACACGGGTTGCGCGCAAGTCTCTTTGCTTTTTTATCGTTTCAACTGAGTCGCTGCAAGCAGGATGAAGAATGTCATTCGATTTAAAATTTTCATACGCAACTTTCGGCCTGGCTCAGGCGGCGAATACATAAAATTAATTAAGCGCCAGTAGCAAAGAACCAAAACAAAAAAATCCCGCCGAAGCGGGATTTAGAAAAATTAATTTAAGTTTTTTTAATGATCTCCTCCGTCGTGTTCGTTGGCGGCGAGCGGTACTGTCTGAGGAACAAAATCATCGGCCGCACCCGGCTTGCTGTAATCGTAAGCCCAACGATGCACTACCGGCAGAGCGCCCGGCCAGTTTCCGTGTGTATTTGCCATCGGCGTAGTCCATTCAATGGTATTTGAGTTCCATGGATTTTGTGGCGCTTTTGGTCCTCGGAAAATCGAATAGAAAAAGTTGAACAGGAAAATTCCTTGTGCAATAGCGGCAAAAATTGCACTGTAGGTCACGAATTCGTTGATATCTCCGAGATTATCAAACATCGGGAAATTGGAATTTTCATAATAACGACGCGGAACACCGCTCATTCCCAAAAAGTGCATCGGGAAAAATACACCAAATGCACCCAGGAAGGTTAACCAAAAATGCAGATAACCTAATTTTTTGTTCATCATGCGCAAAAACATTTTTGGAAACCAGTGATACACTCCGGCAAACATTCCGAAGATCGCACTCAGTCTCATTACAATATGGAAGTGCGCCACAACGAAGTAAGTATCGTGTACGTTGATATCCAGGGTTGAATCCGCCAGGATAATTCCGGTAACGCCACCGGTAATAAACGTGGAGACAAGTCCAATGGAAAACAACATGGCAGGCGTTAACTGAATGTTTCCTTTCCAAAGCGTTGTAATGTAATTAAATGCTTTTACGGCGGAAGGAATCGCAATGAGCAAGGTGGTAAAAACGAACACGGATCCTAAAAATGGATTCATTCCGGTCATGAACATGTGGTGACCCCAAACGATGAAAGAAAGGAATCCGATTGCGAGCATCGAACCGATCATCGCACGGTAACCGAAAATAGGTTTGCGTGAGCAGGTAGCAATAATTTCTGAGGTGATACCTAAGGCAGGCAACAATACGATATAAACTTCTGGGTGACCCAAAAACCAAAATAGGTGCTCAAATAAAATTGGAGAGCCTCCGACTTGAGTCAGCGGATGCCCGTCAATATAGATGTCACTCAAATAAAAACTTGTTCCCATTAAACGATCGAAAATGAGTAGCAAGGCGCAGGAAAGAAGAACAGGGAAAGATAACACACCAAGAATAGCGGTAATAAGTATTGCCCAAATGGTTAAGGGAAGGCGTGTCATCTTCATTCCTTTTGTTCGAAGGTTGATAACCGTTACGATGTAATTCAATCCACCGAGTAAGGAAGAGACAATGAATAAACTCATTGAAATCAACCACAGCGTCATTCCCATTTTTGATCCCGGAATCGCCTGTTCCAATGCAGATAATGGAGGATAAACGGTCCAGCCTGCAGATGCGGCGCCATCAGGAAGATAAAGCGAAATCAGCATGATTAATGAGGAGGCGAAGAAAAACCAATAGGACAACATGTTCAGGAATCCGGAAGCCATATCACGCGCACCGACTTGATAAGGAATCAGTAGGTTGGCAAAAGTTCCGCTCAATCCTCCTGTCAACACCATAAATACCATGATGGTTCCGTGCATAGTAACGAGTGCCAGGTATGCATTTGGATTTAAAATACCATCCGGCCCCCACTTGTCTCCCATGATAGAGTTAATGAAAGCAAATTTTTCACCCGGCCATGCAAGTTGCATGCGGAAAATAACTGACATCACCATCGCAACAACCGCCATAACAATTGCAGTGATAAGAAATTGCCGGGAAATCATTTTATGATCCTGGCTGAAAATATACTTGGTCCAGAATCCTTCCTCGTGATGTTCATGATGCGCCTCGTGTGCGTGGGCATGAACGTCAACTTCTGTTGCTGTGTGCGTGTGCTGACCCATATTGTTTAGTTCTTTTGGTTAATATTATTTTTCACTTATGAAAGGGGCTTGCTTTTCCATCCATTTTTTAAAGGAAGCCTCATCCTCTACAACAATTTTCAATTGCATGTTGTAATGTGAAGCTCCACAAATTTTATTGCAAAGCAATACATAATCAAACTCGTAGGGATCCTTTCCTTGTTTGGCTCTTGTTTCATTGATTTGACGAACCTGTTCGATCACATAAGGATCTTTGCGCATTTCTTCTGTGGTTTTTACAGGAGTAAAGCGGAAGGTTGTGATTTGACCGGGGACGCAGTTCATTTGCGCGCGGAAATGCGGCATGTATGCGCTATGAATTACATCACGTGAGCGAAACTGAAAAATCACTTCCTTATTTTTAATCAAATGGACTTCTTTCGCAATGATATCGTTCCATCCATTTACCTTGTCATTGGTATCAATGGCAACAACGTTATTGCCGGGATGATCACATTGGGTGAAATCAGTTTTCCCGAAAACATTATCAGCTCCGGGATAGCGCACTGTCCAATCAAATTGTTTGGCGTAAAGTTCAACTTTTAATGCATTTGGATTTTCAGTGTCATCCATGATCTTGTTCCAGTACATCAGGCCGAAGATGATGATGACTGCAAGAAAAATTGCAGGGACAACCGTCCAAATCATTTCCAGTTTATTGCTGTGTGGAAAAAAGAACGCTTTTCCATCTTTTCTTCCATAGTATTTGTAACCAAAATAGAACAAAATAAAATTCGACAATAAAAAGACGACGGAAATGATAATGAGGTTGAAATTGAAGAGCCAGTCGATGTCAAAACCATGTTTTGATGCAGATTCTGGTAATAATTTATCGGCATACACGTAGACATGCCAAAAGCAAAAAACAAAAAACACGAATACGAAAGAGAATAATAAAATTCCCATTAAGCGATTATCGCTTTCCTTAACTTTCCATTCCGGCTCTCCCTTAATTTTACGAGACAATTCGGAAACCCTTAACAATTGATGTCCTCCAATCGCCAAAAGAACAAGTGTGATGATAATTAACAGAGTCATGGTATTATTTGCTGTTTATTAGTTCTGAATTTAGAAATTGTTACGTTGTGTGGTGTAAACTTTCATCCAAGTAAGGATGATTTTTCACCATCAATGGTTGTTTAGCAAGTGCGTTGAAAATAACATACATAAACCCGCCTACAAAAAATAAGGGCATTGTAATTTCCATCCAGCTCAATTGAGCATATTTTCCTGCCACCGGAGGCATTATTATCATATAAACATCTAGCCAATGCCCAATTAAAATAATTGCCCCGACAAAAGAAAGGTAGAAGAAATTACGTTTTGTGTCGCGACTCATTAACAAAATCATTGGAAAAACGAAATTGACAAACAATACAAACCACATCAAGCCTTTGTAATTGTTCCAGCGGTCAAGGAAATAGCGAATTTCCTCCGGGATATCTGCGTACCAGTAGAGCATGAATTGTGAAAAATAAAGATAGGTCCACAAGAAAGAAATCGCGAACATCCATTTCCCCATATCGTGAATAGTTGATTCAGTAACAAAATCCAAATAACCCTGGCGACGCATCCAGATGATCACCATAACAATTACTGTACAGGCACTCACCCACATCCCTGCGAAAACATACCATCCAAATAAAGTTGAAAACCAATGAATATCAAGGGATAATAACCAATCCCACGCCGAAGTTGAGGAGGTTACTCCAAACACAACCATAAATGTGGCTCCTGCCTTAAAGTTTTTCCAGTGATGATCGTTTCCGGAAGTTAAATCCGCCTCAATTGAGCGTTTACGAAACCCACGCTGAAACATAACCCACAATAAAATGTAAAGAGCCGTTCTCACCCACCAAAACCAACCGAAATATCCCATCTTGCCCTGAATGATTTCATCACTTTCAACGATTTCCTTATTCATGAAAACATAGACATTGTTCAGATGAAGAGCGGAGGCAACAAACACTACACACATAAGTGCTAATCCATATGGCAAATACATGGTGATTGCTTCAATAACCCGCTTGATGGTGGTGGCCCAACCGGCCTCTGCAGCATATTGCAATCCCAAAAAGAAAGTTGCCGCCAAAGCAATGGACATAAAGAAAAACGAATTCATCAGGAAATTTCCCCAAAAACGATTATGGTGATAATGATGATCACCGGAAACATTATCCGTAAGATATCCTGCAATCATTCCGGTAAGACCAATTCCCATCAAAACAAAA
This sequence comes from Bacteroidota bacterium, assembly GCA_900299295.1. Taxonomy (GTDB): domain Bacteria; phylum Bacteroidota; class Bacteroidia; order B-17B0; family Aurantibacillaceae; genus AM-1111. Next base: position 13,627 of record OMJH01000006.1, on the reverse strand, counting down.
CACAACATTTTTGTTTTCGAAGGGAAAGTCCAATTAAGTTTTGATGTATCCATGATTCAATTTCTTGCTTTTAATTATTTAAGGGTTAACTGTAGGAGTTGCTGCTGCAACAGTGTCTTTTGGACCTTGAAGCTGCTGAACATAACATACGACTTTCCATCGCTCCTGAACCGACAACTGTGAAGCGTGAGAACCCATATATCCTTTGCCCATAGTAATAGAGTAGAAAATCTGACCAGCCGGTAAATTCTTCAACTGTGGTCCGTTGTATGCAGGAGGCGGCCCGGGTAATTTAGCTGCAACTTTTCCGTCGCCTGCACCCGTGGCCCCGTGGCAATGAACACAATATTTCTCGAATAATTCCTTGCCTTCAGTTTCGTAAATTGAACGATTTTTATCTAAATCGCGTAAATTATTCTGCAAATTTGCTGCCTCAGCATACGACAAACCAGCAGCGAAGCCGGGCAGATTGTTTCTTGAGATCGTTCCTGCTGCAGGAGTTCTGGCAGATAAAATGGTATCACCTGCATTTGTCACAATATACTGGTACACCTCTAGCGAGCGAGATCGATACATATCCGGCATGAATTCATTACCCGGACTATTAGGATCTGCTTTTCCGCAGGAAAAAAGAAGAGCCGTCAATGCGATAATTATCGTCCCGTTTAACGCTTTCTTTATGTTTGAATTTCTGTTCATGTTAATCCTTTCAATGTTGTTTAATAAAGGCCCTTATCAGAAGCGGCAACAGTAGCTCTATTGTTGATTTCAGAAGCACCGGTTGATTTTAAAATCTGAGAAGCTCTTTCAAGCTGATCATTGTCATTAAGCTCAAGATAAACCAAAAACTTATCATCTGTTGTGCGTGGATCCGGATTTTTTGGTTTTGCCCCGGGAACCAACCAGCATCGTAACAAAAAAGTGAGGGCCATTCCATGTGCTGCACAAAAAACGGTAGATTCAAATGTAATTGGAATAAAAGCGGGCACTGCTTGAAAATAATGCCAGTTAGGTTTACCGCCAATATCAGCAGGCCAATCATGCACCATCATGTACCACATCATTAAGGTTGCCAGGGAAGCTCCGGTTAAACCATAAATAAAGGCACAAATCGCAATACGCGTCCTCGGAACACCAAGCTCGTGCTCAAGTCCGTGAACCGGGAAAGGAGTAAATACATCACGGATTCTAATCCCGGATGCCTTCAGTTTTTTTACCCCTTCCAATAATGGAACCTCATCGTCGTAAATTCCGTGAACTATGGTTTTTGTATTTGACATATAGTTTTTTAATTAATGGTGATGAGCTGCTGCACGTTCTTTTTGTGCTTGTCCGGAAGCTTTCAAAATTGATTTTAATTCTGCCTGTGCAATTACAGGGAAAGTGCGAGAGTATAATAAAAAGAAAGTGAAGAACATCCCAATTGTTCCAACAAAAATTCCTACATCAACAAAGGTTGGCGAATAGCTGTTCCAGGTTGAAGGTAAAAACGTACGGCACAAGGTTGGAACGATGATAACAAATCGCTCGAACCACATACCAATATTCACAACGATAGATAAAATAAATGTCGCGGTTAAACTTGTGCGAATTTTTTTGAACCAGAAAAGTTGCGGAGATATTACGTTGCAGGTCATCATCGCCCAGTAACTCCACCACATTGGCCCCGTAGCACGATTAAGAAAAGCATACTGCTCAAATTCTACACCTGAGTACCAGGCCATGAACAATTCGGTAAGATAAGCAACACCCACAATTGATCCGGTTACAATGATGATGATGTTCATGTACTCGATGTGTTTAATCGTGAGATACATTTCAAGGTTGTACGCACGACGCACAACCAACATCAGTGTCAATACCATTGCGAAACCTGAAAATACCGCACCGGAAACAAAGTAAGGCGGGAAAATGGTTGTATGCCAACCCGGAACAACTGATGTAGAGAAGTCAAAAGATACAATGGAGTGAACGGAGAATACAAGCGGAGTAGACAAACCTGCCAATACAAGGGAAACTTCCTCAAAACGTACCCAGTGACGTGCATTTCCTCCCCAACCAAAAGAAAGCAAAGTATAAATCTTTTTGCTGAATGGTTTAATTGCCCGGTCGCGCACCATAGCAAAATCGGGAATCAATCCAAGATACCAGAAAACACAAGATACAGTAAAGTAAGTTGAAACGGCAAACACGTCCCAAAGCAACGGAGAATTGAAGTTTGGCCACAATGAACCAAATGTGTTTGGCAATGGAAAAAGCATATAATCCAGCCAAGGTCGCCCAGTATGGAGTGTAACGAATATGGCAGCACACATAACAGCAAAGATGGTCATTGCTTCGGCAGATCGATTAATTGCCATTCTCCATTTTTGACGGAATAACAACAATACTGCAGAGATAAGTGTACCGGCATGACCAATACCAATCCACCAAACGAAATTGGTAATATCCCAAGCCCAGTCTACACCATTGTTGGAACCCCAGGTTCCAATTCCTGCGCCAATGGTATACGCCAAACAGGCCAAGCCCCACATAAACGTAATTGCGGAAATGGTAAAAAGCAAATACCAGGATTTATTCGCCTTCCCCTCAATTGGCTTTATGATGTCATCCGAAATCTGGCGGTAACTTTTGTCACCTAAGACTAATGGCTCCCTGATTTGTGATTCTGCGTGCATAAAATTATTTTACAGAAATTATTTTTTCTGGATTTATGATTCGTGATTTGCTTTACCGTTTGATTCTTGCTTTTTGCCGTAACGTTTTTTACGGTAATTCACTTCGATTTTGTCAGCCTCATTAACTTCTTCATTTCGTACCTTAACCATGTAGGAAACCGTTGGCTTCACTCCCAACTCCTCCAAGAGATAGTAATTACGACTATCGTTGCGCGCCTTACTCACTGCCGAATTTACATCATTAGCATCCCCAAAAGTGATTGCCTTGGTAGGACACACATCCTGGCAAGCTGTAGTTATCATTCCATCCTCCAATGGTTTTCCTGATTTTTTCGCGGTGGTTTTTCCTGCTTGTAATCGCTGCTGACACATTGAACATTTTTCCATAACCCCACGAGAACGAACAACCACATCCGGATTCAGCACCATACGGCCAAACTCATACTGAGAAGGATTATTTTTAAACTTAGGATTCTCATTATAATTCCACCAGTTAAAGCGACGTACTTTAAACGGACAATTATTTGCACAATAACGAGTACCTATACAACGGTTGTAGGTCATTTGGTTAAGCCCTTCCGTACTATGATTAGTGGCCAACACCGGACAAACCGTTTCACATGGCGCGTGATTACAATGCTGACACATTATCGGCTGAAAGGTCACCTTAGGATTATTCGAAGGAGTTTCCATTTGCAGATACATATCAATTGCGCCCATTTCTTTCTTCTCGGCAATCTCTTTATTCATGTCGGATGTAAAGTAGCGGTCGATACGCAACCACGCCATATCGCGTGAGCGTGAAACTTCTTCTTTACCAACAACCGCAACGTTATTCTCAACCTGACAGGCAACAACACAGGCCCCGCAACCAATACATGAATTGAGATCGATATTCATGGCCCACTTATGGCCATTTCTCGGATGAGCATCCCAAAGATCTACTTCACCAATTGGCATATCACCTTCGTGGGTTGGAAGTACCACCGGCGGGTTAAAAGCAATTCTGTCTTCCTTTGAATAAATATCCAGTTTGGTTTCACGAAGGATTTGCTCCTCTCGCCCCATTATTGTATGCTGAATCTGAGTCCCGGCAAATAAATGTTCGCCTTCTGCCTTTGCCAGTGTTACGCTCGATGAAATGTTGTGAATGTTTTCTTCATTTGCACTGAACATCGGGAAAACATTTTTTCCAACGCCATTTGCAACCGCAAAATTATTCACTTCACGCTCGCCCACTTTTCTGGACACACTTCTTCCGTAACCAACAGCGATACCAATTGTGCCCTGCGCCTGGCCCGGCATTGCAAATACCGGTAATGTCGTGCTAACTCCATTAATAGAAACTGTTCCATAGGACCCCATTCTGTCTTGGCGCAGCATTAAGTTGAATTTCAACTCATCACTACCGGCATCTGCCGGATTAATGGTAATGTAATTATCCCAGGTAACTTTTGAAATTGGATCAGGCATTTCTAACAACCAAGGGTTATTGGTCTGATTACCGTTTCCAATTGAAACTTTTTCATACAAGCAAGCTTCCCACTTTCCTGCTGTCATAGAACCTGCAGCAGTTGCGTAAGTTGAATAATCCACAACAGGTGGAACATACATTTGTTCGGTTTGAGAAACAGCCGCTTGCGGAACAATTTCATTTCCTAATGAGTCAAATTGCACCGCAAGGGGTACAATATTAACGTCAGTAACCGTTGAATCTGTTGGAATATCCTCCACAGATGCTACACGTGTTTTGTTCAATTTTAGAACCCCGTCGTGTAAGGCGTTACTCCAGAATGACCAGAAATCCTGATATTTACCTTGGCGGGTATACAAATTTCTTTTCCAATATGAATTCAGATACGAATAATAGTCTGATTTTACTCCTGACCATTTCAACAAAGAATCCTGAGCCTGTCGGGTTCCTCGCCCGGCATCCATCAGTCTTTTAATTCCAAATAAAGGAGTGATAGCGGGTTGTTGTAACGTGTAGTGACCCAATTTTGGATGGGCATCGCCCCATGATTCCAAATAATTGTGATCAGGACAAACGTATTTACACGCCTGCGCTGTTTCATCATAAACTTGGGCAAAAGAAACTGTAAAAAGATTTTTTAAGGATGCAGAAAATTTTTCACCTCCGCCTAATGAAGCGGGCAGTGTGTATGCAGGATTGCAATTGTAAAAAATTACACCGGCTATTTTACCATCACGAAGTTCTTTCGTAAAATTAATTACTTCCTTATCGTCGCCCTGCTTCAAATACAACGGTGTATCAACATCAAGCGTTTTTCCGTAATTCTCCAGCATACGATTGATTCCTGAAACAATAACCTGAATATTGTTTTCATTGATACCACAAACCACCAGCGACTTTCCTTTATTATCAACCAGTTGTTTAGCGATTTTCTTAACTGCAGCAGCACTTGCAACCGAAACTTCTGCCCCAGGCTTATTTCCTGTTAAGGCCGCAACCTCATTAAATAATGAAACAGCAATTTTTCCAAATTCAGATGGTTTCACAGGAAAACGTTCGTCCGCATTCGCTCCGGTCAATGACAAATTGGATTCAAAATGGTAATGTTTGCTCATCACCGGATTTTCCTTAGACACTTTACGAGTCATGCCGTACTGGGCCGCAAATTCAATCGGATTTAACCAATTCCCCAGGAAATCGCATGCAATGCCAACAATTACATTTGCCTTTTCAAAATTGTAGGAAGCAATTTCGTTTTTGGCCCAAGTTACGTTGTTTGCATATCGCAGAGCGCTGTAAGAGACAGCGTCAAAGGTAACATGCTTAACTGAAGGATAACTGGTAGTAAAGCTTTTAATAATAGATTTTGTAGAAGGAGAAATAACAGAAGATGAAAGAAAAACAACTTTCTTACCTGCAGCGCTGATTTTTTTCAGTTCATCTACTATCGCTTGGTCTGCTGTTGGCCATGTCGAATCTTTACCGTTAACCAAGGGACCTTTTAAGCGAGCACTATCATAAAGTGACAAAACGGAAGCCTGTACACGAGCGGAGGTACCGCCGGTACCCATTGTAAGTTGAGAAAGTTTATTTCCTTCTATTTTTATTGGGCGACCCTCGCGTGTTTTTACTAAAACCGACGCAAAGTCATGTCCATCATAAAATGTGGAAGCGTAAAAATTGGCAACTCCCGGGGTTACACCCTCAGGCTTTACAACATAAGGAATTGAATTGATTACAGGAGTTTCACATGATGCGAGTGCTGCGGCAGCTGTGGTAAATCCCACAAATTTCAAAAAATCACGACGGGAAGTTCCCTCGTTATTTTCAGCTTTATTGCCAATCACTTCATCAATCGGAAGGTTCTCAGCAAACTCATTTTGCTGCTGTGCCAGGAATTCCTCGCTCTGCGTAAGCTCCGGTAGGCCTTTCCAGTATTTTTTAGTGCTCATTTATTTGCAAAAATTTGAATTCGTGATTAATAATGACATTTACCGCATTCCAAACCACCGATTTTATCCACGGTGAATTTTACGTTTTTACCCTTGTACTGTTCGGAAAGTTTTACATGCAGTTGCTGGTAATAGGGATTTGAAGGCATGCCTGTTTTTGCATCCGCAACTAAGCCCGGTACCTCTGTTTTTCGGTGGCAATCGATACACCATCCCATGTTTAAAGGACTAACCTGTTCTGCAACCGTCATTTTCTTCACGTCGCCATGACAATTTGCACAATCTTGTTTTGCAACAACTACGTGGTGAACGTGCGAGAAACTTACATGGTCAGGGAGATTATGAACTTTTACCCATTTAATCGGGTTTTGTGGGGCAGTTTCAGGATTCCATTCCGCCATTTTTGCAGGATCAAAACCGGCAGCTGCATAAATCTTTTTTATTTCAGTTTCGCCGTATTGAGGTCCTTGCTGAATTCCTTTATGACAATTCATACAAATGTTTACAGATGGAATTCCGGCATGTTTGGATTTCTCGACTGTTGAGTGGCAATATTGACAGGCAATTTCATTATCACCGGCATGCAACTTATGACTGAATTTTATAGGTTGTTCCGGTTTGTAGGTTCTATCTTTTGCAGCGCCCGGAACAGCTAATTCGTATGGTCCATTATTAGATTGTGCATAAATTCCGACATACCATAAAGATGTCCAGCAGCTTCTCATTCCTACTAAAACAAGTACAACACCGCAGACCCCTAAAAAGCGTCTGTTTTGCCCCATCCATTTCTTGGCTTCTTCCCAGAAAGTTAATTCTTCCTGTTCAGGTTTTCCACTTCTGCGATTCACTTCATTCTGCAAGGCAATTCTCATCTGGCGGAAAGCCCCAATAAAAATCACCAGAAGGGTGATCGCACCAAAAATAAAATATAAGGTATTATTACTTGTTTCTGTTCCTTCACCCGCGCCTGAATCAGCAGTTCCGGGTTTCGCACCACCCGCAGCAACCGGCTGTGGATCGCTAGGCTTTGTAGATAGGTAGGCAATAATATTATCAACTTCCGCATCAGATAAATATCCAAATACAGTCATCGCTGCCCCCTTGTTGTCGGTATAAATTTTATTCGCGTATGCGTCTCCAGAAGCACGAAATTCAACATTATTTTTAATCCACTTGTGCAACCATTCATTTGCCGGTTTAGGAACACGATCAACAACATCATGTAAAGCAGGGCCTGTTGATGGTTTATCAAAATAGTGACAGGACTTACAGTTTGCATTAAACAATGTTTTTCCTGCTGCCACATCTTGCTGGGCAAAACCGTAAGAAAAAACAAAACCGACTACCCAAAACAACATAGTCAATCTTGAAATCAAACGGCGAAAATGATTACTCATAGGTGTGTGATTATCGATAATATGACAAAACAATGACAAAATATTTTTTATGTGCGCAAATTTAAGGGTTGGTGTGAAATAATATCCAATTTTCGTTAAAAAAATTCCTCAAATTTTTAATTTAAAATGATTCTAAATAAGATCCCCTCTCTAAAAATTTACCAACGTGCTTACCAAAAACAGATATCCAATAATTCGATTTAATCATTTTAAATTCAATATATTACCTACTGTTTTCAGATTTTAAGTCAGGCAAAAAAATTTAGTAACATATTATTTTGAAGAAAAATGCAATTTTACAACCATGAATGAACTAGAATCAAATCCTTGGAAAACGCTTAAAACAAAAGAAGTTTTTGAGTCTCCATGGATAAAAGTCATAAAAAATGAAGTATTAAATCCAGCGGGGAGAGCCGCTGATTACAATTACGTGCACTTCAAAAATCTGGCGATTGGAGTAATAGCCATGGATTCGGATAAAAATATCTGGTTGGTTGGCCAATTTCGTTATCCTATTAATGTTTACAGCTGGGAAATACCTGAAGGAGGTGGAAAATTGGATATTCATCCCGTAGAATCTGCGAAACGTGAGTTAATGGAAGAAACCGGAATAGTTGCTGAATCCTTCACTGAAATATTAAAAATGCACCTCAGCAATTCTGCTACCGACGAAAAGAGTATTACTTATCTTGCAACCGGATTATCGTTTGAAGAGCCCAGGCCAGAAGAATCCGAAGTGCTACAAATTAAAAAAATTCCATTTCCTGAGGCCTTTGAATGGGTAATAAATGAAAAAATAACGGATGCGATTTCGGTTGCATCTATTTTAAAACTCAAATGGATGGAGGATTCCGGTATGCTTTCTAAATTACTGAAACAAACTTAGCTACCTTTACCGTCCTAATTAGTTTTCTAAAATGAAAAAATACGTTGCAAATTTTACTCATCAACTTTCAGAAGCACTTGCTATTTCGAAAGCAATTGACCTTAATAAAATTAGAGCTAATGAAATTAAAAACATCTTAATAAGTGGGCTAGGCGGTTCAGGAATAAGCGGTACTATCATGGCCGAGCTTACCGCTGATCATTGTAAATTTCCGGTTCTGGTAAATAAAGATTATTCCTTACCTGAATGGGTAAATGCTTCTACACTTGTTATTGTTTGTTCCTACTCCGGAAATACAGAGGAAACGAACGCCGTGTTGAACGTCGCCATTCACAAAACTTCGTTTATTGTTTGTATCACCAGCGGAGGCAGGGTTTTAGAAATTGCTAAAAACAAGAATCTCTCGCATATTCTTATTCCCGGAGGGCACCCGCCCCGTGCAAGTTTCGCCTACCCTTTCGTTCAGCTGCTTGCCGTGTTCGAAAAATTAGGGTTGACGCAATTTGAATATGAAAAAGCTATTCAGGAAGCCGTTCATTTATTTGACACCCACCAACAAGAGATTCAAAAAGAGGCAAAATCCCTTGCGGAAAATTTAAATAATAAATTACCGGTTCTTTATTCAACCTCGGGAAACGAAGGAATTGCTATTCGGTTTCGACAACAAATAAATGAAAATTCAAAAATGTTGTCGTGGTCTAACGTTATACCGGAGATGAATCATAACGAACTTGTGGGGTGGGTTGGTGAAAATAAAAACCTGGCCGTCGTGGCACTTCGAAACTCCTTCGAACATCCACGCAGTGCTAAACGAATGGAAATTTGCAGAACCCTCATTGCCCCCCTTGTTTCTTCATGGACAGAAATCAATGCGAAAGGCGATTCAAGAATTACCCAAACACTTTACTTAATTCACCTCACCGACTGGGCTTCCTGTTATCTTGCCGATCTAAAAAAAATCGACCCGGTAGAAGTGAAAGTAATCGATTATCTTAAGGCCGAATTATCCAAGTTTTAATTTAGTATGGAATGGAAAAGGTGTTGTTCACCGATCTTGGCACAATGGATTATAAAGAATGCTGGGATTTGCAAGAAAAAATATTCAATCAGGTTGTTTCAAGAAAGCTTTTCAACAGGGAAAAACATGCAACAAGTAAAATTTCACAGCAACATCACCTTTTTTTTGTGGAACACCCGCATGTTTATACACTTGGAAAAAGTGGCAAAGAAGACCATTTACTTTTGAATGAAAGCGGGCTACACGAAAAAAAAGCATCCTATTACAAAATCAATCGCGGTGGAGACATTACTTACCATGGTCCAGGTCAGTTGGTAGGATACCCTATTTTAGACCTGGATTGTTTCTTTACTGACATTCATAAATATCTTCGACTTTTAGAAGAGTCAATCATTCTAACACTTGAATATTTTGGTATTAAAGGACAAAGGAGCAAAGGTGAGACCGGTGTTTGGATCGACGCTGATGTTCCGGGCCATGCAAGAAAAATCTGCGCAATGGGCGTACGTTGCAGCCGCTGGGTAACCATGCACGGATTTGCACTGAACGTAAACTGTGAACTGGATTATTTCAATAATATAATTCCATGCGGAATTCGTGACAAATCCGTTACTTCAATAAAAAATGAAACAGGAAAATCAGCAGACATGGAGGAGGTAAAAATCCTGGTAAAAAAACATTTTACTGAATTATTTTCATGTGAAATTGTAGATGAGCCCAACCTCAACAGCGAACTTAATAACCTTCTTTAATGAAAAAAGATATTGTATTCGAAGAAGTAAAGGATATTGGTGTTGCAATCGTCCGTGAAACCATAGAAGGAGAAAATGTTTGGAATGTATATCTCATAAATTTTAAACCTGTTATTCTTAAAAATGTAATCATTAACAGCAGGGGTTATGGATCAGAACTGAATCAGGGCGTAAAAACAAGCACCCTCCGATTCTTTTTTGATAAAATCCCAGCCAATACTTATGTTCTGATTGAGCCAATCATGGAAAATTTATTTTCATTGATTAATGAATATTGGGTGAGTTTTTATATTGGTGAAACGATTTACGATAAGCCATTTATATTTCTTCCTGAGAGCATCATTGAAAATAATTTCATTCCAATTCCGGTTTTAAATAAAGCCGGAGTTCTGATCCGCTGATTCTATCCAATTTGGAAGAATGCACTCAGGCCCATTCTCGTAAAAGTGAATTATCTTTGTTCAAGGTAGCTTACACATTCAAAAATGTCTGATCTTAAAATAGGAGTAATAGGAGGCGGAAGCTGGGCCACGGCCATTGTAAAAATTCTTTGTAATAACACCTCCACTGTTTCGTGGTGGTTAAGAAATTCTGAAGACCGGGATCATTTACGAAAATTTCATCATAACCCGAAATACCTTACTTCAGTAGAATTTAAACCCGATCGAATTAATCTTGTCAACTCCCCTGAAGAAATTATCCTGAATTGCGACTTGATTATTTTGGCTGTTCCTTCCGCGTTTTGCCATAACGTGTTGGGATCTTTATCCCATGAATTTTTTAACAATAAACTTGTTTTTAGTGCTATAAAAGGAATAATCCCTCAATACAATTTGATTGTAGGAGAATATTTGTATCAACATTACAAAATCCCTTATGAAAACATTGGAGTGATTACCGGGCCGTGTCATGCGGAAGAAGTTGCAATGGAGAAATTATCCTATCTCACACTTGCCTGCCTCAATATTGCAAATGCAGAAAAATTGAGCGACGCCATGCGCTGCCGTTACATTAAAGTAACAACCAGCGATGATATTTATGGAACCGAATACAGCGCAGTTCTAAAAAATGTTGTTTCTATCGCCGGAGGTGTTTGTCATGGACTTGGATATGGTGATAATTTTCTTTCCGTGTTAGTTTCCAATGCAATTCAGGAGATTGAACGTTTTGTAACAACCGTTCATCCAATCAACAGAGATATTAAAGCCTCTGCCTACCTGGGTGATTTACTGGTAACGGCATATTCCCAATTTTCACGCAACCGCATGTTCGGTACAATGATTGGCAAAGGCTACTCCGTTAAAATGGCACAGCTGGAAATGAATATGATTGCAGAAGGGTATTATGCTGTGAAATGCATTCATGAAATTAACAGAAATTTAAAGGTAGACATGCCAATCACAGAGGCGGTTTACAATATTCTTTACGAACGCATCTCCCCTGCAATTGAAATAAAATTACTTTGCGATAAATTAAGTTGATGCAGAATGAAAATAATTTGCCAAGCTTTTTTGGTTTTGGTTTTCATTAATTCGTGTTTGCTTTTTCCAGGCGTAGTGCTTGGTCAAAAAAAAACAATCGTTTCCGGAAAAGACTCGCTTATAAAAAAACCCGTTAAGGGAATTTATCTGGGTTCAGCAATTACTTATTGTGGTGTAGATGTGTACAAGAATTATTTGGAAAACCCAAGGCGCTTCGGATTTAGTCCTCGTTTTATTTGGGAGCTGTCCAACACAGCACGATTATCTTTCGAATACAGCTCGCTTGGTACATTCAATTTTCAACCTTCCTGGAAAAAATTATCAGCACGCTATTTTGATTTGAATTTAAACCTGATGGCCAGAATGAAAAATAAACCTTCAATTTTTATTTTATTACTGGGTGCTTGCAATCATCGCTGGGCAGGAAATTTCGTTGCGCAATCTGCGTTTTTTGACGCTGTTTCGGGGTACATGATAGGAAGCAGAATTCGCAAGAGCTGGTTTGGTTTTACAATTGGCGCCGGATGGGAGCGGTCCTTCCGTTTTTTTGAAATTTTCGGCGAATACCGCTACAGATTCTCCAAAGTTGATCAGGCATTTGCAGTTACAGACGTTGCGCTGCACCTTGGAATCAAAAAGAAAATTACGCTGAAAAAAATTTATAAGAAATTAAATGACAGGTATACCTGGTTCTGAAAAACATTAAAACTTTGTTCCTTTTGGTTTTATCACAAAAACATCTTCGTCAGGCTTTTTCATTAAATGAACCTCTCGCGCGTATTTTTCCAGCACCTCCGGATTCGTCTGTAATTCTAAAATCATTTTTCTGCTGTTTTCAATGTCTCGCTGATAATAATCCCGTTCAGCTTTTAACTCCTGCACCTTACAATATAAATCGTATTGGGTAAACGCATCGTTACGATCAAAAAAAGCCAACCATATTCCTAAACCAATTGTTGTAAGCAAATACTTATTGAAAACAATACTGGTAATTTTTTTAAACTTATTCTTTTTCATACGTAATATTGAACAATTAAAATTACCCTCATTCTTATTTAATCAAACGACGTGTGTCGCCAAACTTATTAAATGGCGGCTGTTAACATCCGAATGAATTTGCACTACGTAAATTGTCCGCGAATATCCTTACTTTTATCCTTGAATGAAACAGGTAATTTCTTCGGTAAATTTTACCAAACAAGGTGGGCAGTTTATTACTCCGTTTTCAACTTTAAAAAAGCGGGCCGCCTTAATTCGGGCTTTTATTTTTGACTGGGACGGCGTTTTTAATGATGCCCGCAAAACAGGAGAGTCTCAAAGTTACTTTACTGAAATTGACAGCATGGGGACTAATCTACTGCGGTTCAGTCACTGGATGAAAAACAATTACCAGCTTCCGCTCACCGCCGTTATCAGCGGAGAACAAAACGATGCCGCAAAATTTTTTTTATCTCGCGAGCATTTTCACGCCGGGTATTTTCAGGCAAAAAACAAACGCATTGCCTTTGATCATTTTTGCGCACAACACAACCTGCAACCTAAAGAAATTGCATTTATTTTTGATGATGTATTAGACATGTCAGTTGCTGCGGAAGCCGGCGTTCGAATTTGCGTTTATCGGAAGTCAAACCCACTGATGAATGACTTTCTACTAAGAAATAATCTCGTTGATTACTTTACTGCTAATTCGGGCGCAAATAATGCTGTCAGGGAGTCAATGGAACTTTTAATGGCGCTGAACGGAAATTCGGAGGAGGTTTTTGCCTCCCGCATGAAATATGATAAAACCTACAATTCATACATTTCAGCGCGCAATGGTTCTGAAACAGTTTTCTACTCTTCAAAAGAGGATTTCATCCGTAAAATGAAATAAAAAATCCTCTCTTTTCCGTACATTCGCATTCAAAATTTTCAATCATGAATACTTTTAGTACAGGAAATTTCCGTTCCGAGCACGACACAATGGGCGAGGTTCAGGTACCCGCCGAT
>OMJH01000005.1 GCA_900299295.1 Bacteroidota bacterium | reverse complement strand
GGCTGCTGGAATAATTCGGGTAATATTATATACAATTACTTTCTGGTCTTTTAAATCGTTTCCTAATGTCTCAACCACACCCTGCTTCCAGGAGGCATCCAAAATTTTTTGTTCTCCTTTTAAAAACTGAACCTCAGATGAACTTATTACGTTGGATTTAGAAAATTTGTCCATTAGGGTTTTTTGGTCCATGTTCTTTTTTAACATTTGCTTTACCGATTGTGCAGTTTTATCATTAGGACAATAATATAAAGTAACTTCCGCTCGTTCGTCCCATTGGTATTTGGATTTATGGGTTTCGTAATATTGCTTAAGCCCTAAGGTGTCTTTAATGGCACGGCTCCAAACCATCTGATCGGTTAAATCAAACAGCAAAATGCCATCACGGTATTCACGGTATAAATTTGCAAAATCGGTATTTTTTTGTTCCAATTGTGCGTCTTCAAACGCAACTACCTGTTCGTTAACCCAAAGTGCATAGGCGTTTTTAACAATGGGTATAATTTCGGAGCTCGACCGAAACGTCATTTGACTTTCTAAGTATTTTGCAAAATCATTTTGTGTGTAATTTTTTGTACCAAGGGTAAATAAAGGTTTGTTTCCAAGTTTTTCAGCGGCCTTAGCTTGCCAGGTTGCTTTTAAAAAACTGGTATCAACCACTTTATAAAACGCCTCCAATGCTTTGGGAAATTCTTTAAACTGGTTTTCGTTTTTAACTCGGGCAATGAGCATTTTCCGACCCATCTGCGACCTCGAATCTTTGGTTACCCGGGCTTTAATCTCACTTTTCATTTCATCGTAAGTGGCAGGGGTTTTTAGTTCCAGTCGTTTTATCAAATGCCAACCATAGGGTGTTTCAACCGGTTCAGATACCTGTTCGTTGGCGGTTAATGCAAAGGCTGCATCTTCAAAAGCTTTGGCATAGCGTCCTGATTTAAACGGTTGCAGCTGCCCTCCCCGGTCGGAACTTTGCTGATCCTGACTGTATTTACGGGCTTCGTCTTCAAAACGAGCTCCGTTTTTAATACGATAGGCAATACTGTCCAGTCGTAAACGCGCCTGGCTGCGATCCGTAGCAGAGGCGTTTTTTGGAAATTTGCACATAATGTGAGCCACAAAAATTTCTCCACGGTTTGGTCTTCGATCCTCAACTTTAATAATATGATACCCGAATTTTGTACGAACAATCGGGCTTATCGTTCCAACAGACGTGCTAAAAGCCGCCGACTCAAAGGGGTAAACCATGTCAAAGGCAGAGAAATAATTTAAATCCCCTTTATTGTCAACTACCGAAGGGTCGTCACTGGTTTTAGGGGCAATGGCATGAAATTTATCATTTGAATTTTGATACAACTCTGGCAAGGCTTTTAAGGCCTTTAGCTTTATGTTGTATAAAGAACTGTCTTTTCCTTTTAATAATTTTTGTACCTCAGAGGAGTTTTTTAATAGCTTTTCGTAGTTTGTTAACTCTGAAGCACTGGGTAATTTACCCAATAGGGCATTTCGTATAATCTGCATCCGCGTCCAGGCCTCAATTGTATCTTTAGGAAGTGCGTTTTCATCGATTCGGACCAAAATATGCGAGGCCCGCACTTCTGTTTTTAAACGCTCATATGCTTCCTTGATTAATTGCTCGTTGGTGTTTTTATCGGTTAAATAGGGGGCTGCAAGTTGCCTGCGGTAACCGGCCAATTCGTTTTTAAAACTTCGTAGCGTGTCCAAACCTAATCGTTCGGCTTCAAATACTTTGCTTTTAAAAAGTGAAAACAAATCAACGTACTCTTTTAAATTTTTATCGGTGGAGGTGCCTTTGGGATTGTTTTTACGATACACCGCTTCAAATTCCGATTTTAATACCGGCCGGTTGTTAATGGTCATTATAACCTCCGCAGCAGTTTGTGCTTGCATTTTGTACATTAAAAGAGGGAGGGCATAATACAATAATCGTTTCATAGAGTTCTAATTAATTATAGTGTTAAAAATTACAGGTTATTTATTAAAAAGTTCAGAAAGTTTTTGTTCCAGTGCAGGTCCTCGAAGCTCTTTGGCAATAATTACACCATCGGGACCAATTAAAAAATTTTGTGGAATACTGCTTACACCGTACAATTGACCCACTTCATTGCCCCAACCTTTTAAGTCCGAAACATGGGTCCAGGTTAATTGATCTTGTTTAATGGCATTTATCCAGGCTTCTTTGTTGGAGTCCATGGAAACTCCCAGTACGGTAAATCCTTTTTGTTTATATTTTTGATACGCCGCTACAACATTAGGATTTTCCATACGGCAAGGTCGGCACCAGGAGGCCCAAAAATCAATTAGAACATATTGTCCTTTAAAATCTTCCAATTTAACAGGCTTTCCATCCGTATTGGTTTGTGTAAATAAATTAGCCTTGTATCCAATGCTTGAACCGTTTGCTCGGGTAATTTTGTTTTCTATTAAAGTGTAAAATTTGGTGTTTTTAAGAACGGCTCCATCTAAAAGCGCAAATGCCTCCTGAGTTTCAGAAAGGGGTAATGAGGGATGTGATAAATCGGTATAAATTATATATGCACTAACCGGAGAGTTTCGGTGTTGGCTGACAAATTCTTTTATACTCTTTAAATAATAGGCATTTAAATTATTAAACTCCTGCGAGATTTGGGTCATTTTGGGCGAATCGTTTTTTTGAGCCGCTTCCTGATAAGCTGCCTGAAGCGCCATTTGTGTGGCAACAATCTGGCTTTGCATAATGCGATAATCCATGTACACGGTTTGCGAAGCACCGCCCTGAATACTCGAATAGGCTATAGAATCCTGAGATTTTAAGTTCACCTGCAGGGTTCCCGGATCGCAAAAGAAAAAACACATGGGTTGTGTTTCCGGATTAGAAGAATAGCTAAACCAGTATAAATTAGGTTCTGCAGATTTTAATTTTATTTGAAATGTACTGGACTTAATTTTAATAGAATCTTTAAAAAAAACATCATTCCATTTATGATGCAAGTATACCTGAGTTCCGGGCGGAACTTGGGTATGTCCCTTAATGGTAAAATTAAAATCCTGTTGAGCTTGTACGGAAAATAAAAGCAAGAGTAGAAATGCTAGATTGATGTATTTCATGTGTGACAAAAATATAAAAATAAAGCCCGGAAATCCGGGCTTTAGCGTTTTTTAAATACTCTTAAAACTGCCACCAATCGTGTTCTAATTTAAAAATATCGTTTTTAATCCGTTCAGACTCGAGCAATGCGTCGATCCCCTTAGCGTAATCGCTAATTTTTCGGTCGTATACATTGGATTCGCGGGTAATTTGGCTGTTAAATTGACGTTTCCAAAACACATCTTCATAGGTTCGGCGTTCTGCATCGTTATCTACGTTAAACACTTCGGTATTTGCAAAAAACTGTCTCCATTCCGGAAAATAAATCCAAATCCAGTTTTGGCATCCAACATCGGTGTTATCTGTTCCATCGGCATTTTTGGGAATTATGCTGATTCCGAGTGAAATAATTCTAGAATCCATCATGCCGCGCTGACGGTCAAAAAACCAATCTTCTTTTATGTCAACACCACAAAAATTTTGGTATATCCATTTACAGTCTTTGGACATTTCTCCCATTACCAAATAGGTACAGCCAGGATCTCCCGTACCATAACCATCAATTTTTTGCTTGGGGCAATTGGTAACAGGATCTATAATTGGCTGGCCCGTAGAATCCAGTTCAGGCGATACCGAGCCTCCACACTGCTGCCCCGTACCAGAAACTTTTTCCATTTCTTTTGGACAGGTAATTCGGCATAGCTGTTTTAAAATATCTTTTTTATCAATGGGTTCTAAAAATTCATCATCCTTGTATGCAATGGGTGGAGATGAACTAAACTGAACTTTTTTACCATCAAATGTTGCTTCATCGGTCGTGTATTCAGCTCCTAATTGTTTAATTACCAATTGTATAAAAGAGGTGCGATCACGGGTATCATCCAAAGGGTATTTGAAAACCTGATTCCTACGTTCCCTAATATCAATGTTTCTCCAAACCCGCTTGGTCCAGGTAACATCGGCTTCACGAACATACACATAAGGCACTACATATCGGTTTTCTGAATTTTCTTTTTTGTAAGCACCAATAGGTCCATCCTTAATGGGAGAACTGGCCGGATCCAATACACCCTGTTGTGCAATTATTGAAAAATTAAATGCAATAATACACATTACAGTACTCCAAAATTTTGATGGTATGTTTTTAAGTGTTATCATAATTAATTATCGATTTACTTTTATAATACACGGAATCGTTGTTATTACTTTAGCTGGATCCATTATAGCTGCGGAAATACTAATTTTTGAACCTGCGTCTGCACCTTTAAATATAGCAATTGCTTGAGGGGTTAAATTTGGACCCGTTCCACTCGCTTCGGTATATTTTCCTTTTACTAATCCGCTTATTTCCCAATTTTGAGTAATATAATTAGCCTGAAAATTAAACCCATTACTTCCAGCAATTAATGCTGCTACGTTGGCCAATGCTGCTTTGGATAAACTACTGGGTGAAAAAACCCCACTTACCTTTAATTCGGGTTTTGGCAGAGGTAAAACAGTAAATTTAATTGGAGGTCCTTGTGGCTTTGTGCCATTTTTTGATTTTGCCAATACTGTAATCATGCAATCGCCTGTACTGGAAAAAGTTCCAATATAATGTCCGGGTTTATCAGGACGAAACGTTGCACCTCCACCCGTTGAAGTTATACTTATATCTGCAGGTGCAATTCCGGCAGCGGATACAGTAACAGGATTTTCAACCCCTCTGTAAAAAACCTGCATTTTATCAGCTGAAACTGCCGCAGAGGGTGGCGCTACCTTGTAAGTTTGTTCAAAGGGATAAAACTTAAAATTCCCTTCAGGATCTTTGTATTTAATTACTCCTTTATAGGTTTGTTCTCCAATACTGCCTCCGGTAACTTTATAAACGCCTTCGCCTTCAACAATTTCAATTTTATTACCTCCGGCACCTTTTGCGGCAGAGGCTGAATCTACACCAATCAGTACTTCCATATCTTCCGGTCGAATCGACGAAGAGGAGGCGCCTATAAATATATTGGCTGTGTACTGATCTCCTTGCTGAATGTAGGAAGATGGAGCAATTACACGGGCTTTAATTCGGTCAAATTTAATTGCCAGTTTACCGGAAGCTCCTGAAAAGGTTTGTAAAATTTCAGCCTCAACGTTTTTTAAATCGGCTTGCATTTTATTGAGGTTTACAAAAACCGCTGCAAAAGGAAGATGGTAAAAATTATCCATGGGCCATGTAAATTTAAACCCATCTTCTTCTCGACCACTGTCGGTTGGTTTAACTATGGCAATCTTTTTAAGCAGGTTGCTGAATTCATCTTTAGGTAATTTGGTTAAAAATCGGCCGTTAGCATCTTGCTTTGTTTGCATGCCTTCTACTTGTTTGACCAATTTATCGTGAAGGGTGTTTAAACGGGTTCTTAATTCATCCGCGGTTAGTGGTCCCTTTTTTAAGTTGTGTTCGTCGGAGCCCAATAAAAGCGTTGTGGGTTTATCGTAATCATCAATTTTACTAAACCAGGGTTCTCTGCGCAAACGAATGGTATCACCATTTACTTTTCCTTTAAGTGACTCATCCAATTCGACGGTATAACGGGCCAATTCTCCCTTAACTTCATCTAAGTACTTGTATTCTTTTTCTATTTCTTTAATTGCAACAAGCGCTTCATCGTAATAGGGTTTAGATGCTGGGTTTCCGTTTACGGTAGCCTCAAAGGCATCTTTAATGCGTTTATTACTTTCGCTCAGATTTTTTTTAGATTTTTCCAAACTTTCGTTTACAGATAAGTAGCCCTGTAAAATTTGCTTGGACACGTTCAGCGCTAACATTGCCGTTAACACCAAATACATGAGCCCAATCATTTTTTGCCTGGGCGTTTCTTTTCCTCCTGCCATTTTATATAAGTGTCAAAAATGTGTTAATAGTTAGGCTTTAACATTCATAGCACTTAACATATTGCCGTAAACGGTATTAAGAGCTGATAATTGTTTTGAGAGTGTTGCTATTTCGTCTTTGTATCTGCGGGTATCTTCTACACTGGACTCAAGACTTTTCATCATATCTTCAATGCCCGCGTAAAATTTGTTAGTAGCTTCTAAATGTGCTTGAGAACCCTGTAACTGAAGTTCATAACTGGCATTTAAAGCCGATAAATTTTTAGATACTTTAGATATAGAATCACCAATAGCATGAGCGCCGGATCCACTTTCTGAAAGTTCTTGCATGGTCGTTGCTGCACCGTGGTATGCTTCGGTAAGGTTTGAAACTTCTGCAGAGGCTTTTTTCATGTTTTGAGCATATTCGTTGGTCGCAACAGAAGCGGCCGACAAATCGCCAATTTTGGTGGCCGAGTCGGATAAAGACCGCATACCGCTACCTAATTTTTCAATTAAATCAGGACCAATCTGAGCCTCCTCCAACATATTGTTCAGTTGCTCCGTAACCGGCAGTTTTTCCATTTCTTCTTCAACTTCATGGGCATTGGCACCTCTAAGCTGCGGATAGGCTAAACTCCAATCGATTTCTTCATGGGGTATATCAAAACCAAAATAAATAAATAGACCGGTTTCAACAATTAAACCGACCGGTAGCATGATGGATGCGCCAGGATAGTGCATAATTTTAAATAAAGCTCCTAAAATTACGGTTGCAGCACCGAAGCAGGTTACCATGTGTGCTACTTTTTTTTGTCCTTTTACTTTGGGCGTTAGGTCACTCATTGTTTTTTGTTTTTGATTGTTGTTTTGGTTGTTTTGGTTTTGATGAATTATTAAAAATTTAAATGTCGTCGAATTTAGAACGACCCAAATAGGTCATAACGTTTCTAAATCCAATGTAACACTTGGCAGTATCCTGATATTCATAAGTTCGGGCACTGTTTTGAGTATAGTAACCAACATCTTTCCAGCTTCCTCCGCGAATTACTTTTCGTTTTAAAACGTTTTTCTTTTCATCGTCGCTGGCTTCAAAGGTAAAATCAGGGTTCATGTCCGACTGAAAATCATAGGCCGATTCATCAAAGGCGTTGCTGGTCCATTCAGCCGCATTACCGGCCATGCAATACAAACCAAAATCGTTGGGGTTGTAAGAATATACGTACACGGTATGAAAACCTCCATCATCAACCAGAGAACCGCGCATGGGTTTAAAGTTGGCCAAGAAACAGCCTTTAGCATTTCGTGTATAGGGACCTCCCCAAGGGTAGGGTGATTTGTCTAAGCCTCCGCGCGCAGCATACTCCCATTCGCTTTCAGAGGGTAATCGAAAGTCATTAACTATAGATTGTCCGGTTCCGATTAAAAAATTATTAAGCAAATGTGATCGCCAAATACTAAAGGCGCGGGCCTGTTTCCATGTAACCCCTACAACGGGATAGTCGTCATAGGCCGGATGCCAAAAATACATGTTGGTCATGGGCTCATTAAACGCATATGTAAAATCGTGTATCCAAGCTAAGGTATCCGGGTATACATTAATGACATCCTTAACAATAAACGCAGAACGATCCAGTTCATTAACCTTCCCTTTTTTGGAATACAAATTATCGGCAAAACTTGGAGCGTATTCACGGGTTGGATAGGTTACATCGTAACGTCCTAAATTGGCATCCTCATTGGTGGGAGCCTCGGTTGGATCTTTGGTTTTGTCTGCTACTTTTTTCTCACCTAAATAATTCCCGTCGTTTTTAGTAGTTC
>OMJH01000004.1 GCA_900299295.1 Bacteroidota bacterium | reverse complement strand
TACTTCGTATCTGTAATTCACTTCCGCCAATGGCTTTCATGATTCGGATTTCACGGGTACGTTCCAGAATGGACATCAACATGGTGTTAATGATCCCTAATCCGGCCACAAAAAGTGATATAATACCAACTACGGCTAAAACACTTTGCACGATATAAAATCCCTGACGGATTTCTTTCAACTGATCTGAAAAACTCAACACGTTTAAATTCATTTTTTCAAATCGCTTTTTTATTGGGTCAGCGAATTTCATGTCTTTCACTCTTACGTATACTGTTGAATATTTACTTTTTTCACCACCGGCACGACTCAACAATTCAAATACATTGGTAAAACCAACTGAGGGAATACGCTGAATCTTTTTTATCGGCATGATGACATCTGTCGGGACACCTCGCGTTGAAAATCCTTCCTGTTTAAAAACACCACCAATTACAAATTCATATTTTTTCTGAACCACTCCGGATGATGGAGACGGGATACCAAACATCGCTGCGGGATTAAATGCCGCAGTTGCAACATAAATTTCAATTTTTCTTCCAATAATTGAATCAAGTGGAACGAATCTTCTTTTACGATAGCGAGCATTGCTTGTGTCAATAACCACGTCGGTATTTGTTGAATCCTTAATCACCAGATTCATGCGACGCAACAGAGCGGTGCTCACCACAACCACCTGCGCTGAATCGTTCGAAAAAAATTTACCGCCCACCAACTTGTCATAGGGTTTATATTGCGCCATGGAAGCCGGCATCCCGGTAATCGCTGCGGTTGCAGAATCGTTACCGAGTTTAAATCGACCGGCTATTGTTATTTCAGGATAAATGATTTCTACCTCCGGAAGTTTCCGGATGACTTCAATTATCGAATCATTTAAAGGTGTTCGTTTGGTTTTTGTTGTATCGCGAATGGCTTCATCCGGATTACCGAAACGAATTGGCGAAGCAGTTAAGGTTAAACTGGTGAAAAGATCGTTCGCATTAAATACCTCGGTAACTTTTTTTTCCAGACCGGTTCCGAACGACACGAGAGAAGCAAGTGCAGCTATTCCAATGACAACTCCAAGGGTGGTTAAAAAAGTGCGGATTTTTGTTCTACGCAAATTATTCAATGCCTGACGTATGATATCCCGGAAGCTCATCTTCTTACTTCATTAATTATTTTACCATCCGAAAGCGTGATTATTTTATCAGAAACTGTATTGGCGGTTTCCATGTCGTGGGTAATCATCACAATTGTGCGACCTTCCTCTTTTTGCAGTTGTTTAAGCAGAGATAAAATATCTCGGGTAGTTGTGGAATCAAGATTTCCGGTTGGTTCATCGGCAAGAATAAACGGAGGATTATTTGCCAGTGCACGACATATGGCCACGCGCTGAGCCTCACCACCGGACAACTCAGTAGGTTTATGAAAGATACGATCCTTTAATCCTACACGTTGAAGCAAGGCAATTGCGCGTGCACGACGTTCCGAACGGGGAACCCCGCCGAATATCAGAGCAAGCTCTACATTATCAACTGCGGTCCTACTTCCTATTAAATTAAATGATTGAAAAATTATTCCGATGGTGTTACGCCGATGCATAACGAATTGCTTTCTTGAAAATTTACAGATATCTGAACCGTTAAATTTGATTTCACCAGAAGTCGCCGCATCCAATCCCGCCAACAAATTCAATAAGGTTGATTTACCTGAACCCGATTTTCCTACCACAGAAACAAATTCACCTTCTGCAACGTTGAAAGAAACATCATTAACAGCTCCGATTCGGGTCTTCCCCTTTTCATAAACTTTATTCAGCTGAACAACTTCAATCATTATTTTCAAAGGTAAGTATTCTGAAAATGCAAAAACGCAGGAAAGGCTGAATGGATAAAATAATATACGAACGGAAAGTTTATGCTGATTTGAAAGAAAAAAAATTAATTTTAGATACTAAAAAGAATACTATTTCAAATGGACAAGCAACCGCGTTTTTTTCCGGAAACTGAATTGATATTAACATCAGAAAAAAAAGTTTATCACATTAATTTATGCAATGAAGATATAGCAGACGATGTAATTGTGGTGGGAGACCAAGGACGCGTAGCACAAATTTCACGGCACTTTTCGTCAGTTGATTTTAAAACTGAACATCGCGAATTTGTGACACATACTGGAATTTATAAAGGTAAGCGAATCACCGTTTTATCAACCGGAATAGGTCCCGATAACATTGACATTGTATTAAATGAATTGGATGCTGCGGTAAACATAGACCCAAATAGCCGAACAGAAAAGGAAGTAAAACGAAAGCTAAACATCATACGACTTGGCACATCCGGTTCATTGCAAGAAGATATCCCGGTGAATGGTTTAGTTGTTTCAGAATATGGACTCGGAATTGACGGGATTTTAACCTTTTATCAGAAATGGGAAAGTGTTACGCGACAGGACATTTGCGATGCTTTCGTTAAGCACACTGGATGGGCCTACAATTTGCCTCATCCCTATTGTGTAAAATCTGATGAAGTTTTATTCATGAAATTTAAAACCGGGAATTTTAATGGTATTACGACTACGGCTCCGGGTTTTTATGGTCCACAAGGCAGGCAACTGCGTCTTAGAGCCGCTAAGCCCGATTTAAATGATTTATTGGGTACCTTCCGATATAATGATCTACGGATTACAAATTTCGAAATGGAGACTTCCGCCCTGTATGGATTAGGTGCCTTACTTGGACACAATTGCTTAACGGTTTGCGTAATAATTGCCAATCGAGTAAAAAAAGAGTTCACACACAATTATACCCAAAGTGTTGACTTATTAATAGAGCAATGTTTACAACGATTAACATCATGATTGTTGAATTTTTGAAGTAAGTCTGATTATAAATCTTCCTTGTCAGGGATATTTTTGCGTAAATACCTGCTGTAAATTCAACCGCAGAAAAAATGACAAGCATGAATACGCAAGAAGTTAACGCTCTCATTCAATTACTGGATGACCCTGATGAATTGATTTATAATCAAATAAAAGGGAAATTCATTTCATACGGTTTTGAGGTGATTCCTCATCTGGAAGCCGCGCGTGACGATTCATTTGATGAAATTATCCAGAATCGGATTGAGAATATTATTAACTCGATTCAAATTGAGACTACCGCTAAGGAATTAACGCAATGGGCCAAAGAAGAGGAGTACGACCTTTTAAAGGGAATGATGATTATTTCCCGGCTGGATAAAATCCATTTGGATGAGGACAAAATAAAAGCCCAATTAAAAGAAATTACCCAAGATGTATGGCTTGAAATTAATGACAACTTAACTGCCCTTGAAAAAATTAAAATTATTAATCATGTTTTATATACCGTACACGGTTTTAGGGGAAATACTGAAAACTACCATTCTCCTGAAAACTCCTATATACATGCAGTATTAAATGAACGAACCGGTAACCCAATTTCTCTCAGCATTATCTATCTTCTCATTTGCAACGAGCTAAACATCCCTGTATTTGGTATTGATTTACCGCTTCATTTTATTTTGGGCTACAATGATGATTCTGCAAGCATAGTAAGCTACAATGAAAAGGGTTTACCTGAAAATATGCTTTTCTACATCAATGCATTCAGTAACGGGATTATTTTCAGTAAAGAAGATATTGACAAATTTCTTTCTGACCAAAACATTGAACCCACTTCACGCTATTATAAACCTTGTACCAATCTGGACATCGTTAAGCGTGTTATTCGAAACCTGATTGCTTCATATGAAAGAAGAAATAAAAATAATCAGGTCGAAAATCTAAAAAGACTATTGAAAGAAATGAATGTTTTTTTATAAACAGGAACTTACATTTTGAATCAAAAAAAAAGCTATCCTTTGGATAGCTTTTTTAAATTAACTGGAAGTCTTAGTCGTTAAGTTTAACAATACGGGAGGTGCCTAATACATCCTGATCGCTCGATACCGAAAGGATATAAGTACCTTTTGCTAAATCATCCAATTCCACCTGTATTGTTTGAGCACCTTTCTGAAGCTTTCCGCAAACTACAGATTTTAATTTACTTCCTTTAAGGTCATAAACCGAAATGATGATTCGTGTATCCTCAGCCAAACTAAAACAAACATTTGTGAATTCGCTTGCCGGATTCGGATATACTTTCACAGTATTTGCTGCAGATTGAATTCCGGACTGTATTTCAGGAACACCCACACTTAAAGGCTGATAATAATTATTCGATTTCCAAAAGCCCCTTCCATGCGATGCAGCATAAACTACACCGGAATTATAACATTCCCAATTTCCAAGCCTCTGTTGTTTAAGCATAAAAGTAGGAACATTTGGATAAATACCTGAACTATTTAATCCTTCATTTGTCCATGATGTAGGAGAACTCAAATCTATACTTCGAACGCCCACCTCAGTTCCAATAAGAAGGTTATTAGGATTCGTCTCATTGTAAGAGGTTTGAACAAAAACCGAAGAATAAACAGGACACGAAATGGCAGGGAGCTGAGTGAAATTTGCGGTGGTAGTGCTTGCTGTACAACTTGTGGCGTTATTACAATAATAAACGTGGCTGGTCACACCATAATTACCCAGCGTCACAGCAATCCGGTCAGGGTTTGTTGGATCAACCGCAATGCTCGTAATTGCACGACCCGAAAAGCCTGCAATTTTTTCAATTGTTATTGGACAATCCGTGTTTTTATTGCATTTCCATGATAAACTGGCAACAGCGAATGAATCAATATCCTGTTCGAAGTTACTTACCTGGCCTAAACCAGACACTCTCCAAAGAACACCTGCTGTTGTAGCAACATATAGGTAATTAATACCACCCCACTCTAAGGTTTGAACCGTACCTGAAAAAGCATTTGTAGCGCCAAGGTCATTTACAGAATTTGCACCCGCAACCTTCACCCAATTTGGAATTGCAGAGAAATTTAATGGATTTTTATTAATATAAACAGCTCCACTTAGCCCAACAGCCAATCGCGCTTGAATCGGGTCCATAATTTGAATTGTATCACCGGTATAAAGTGCAGATGTAGTGTTGTAATTAAATTTCATTGTCAAAGATGCCGTAGTTAATGACAGTGAAGACCCCACAGGATATGATATAGCAGCGGTTACCTTAATGGGCGTATTGTTTACCGGGATAGAGTTAAATGTAACGTTAACAATGTTAGTAGAGGCATTGTAGGTTCCTGTTCCGGCTCCACCTAAATTACCGGAAGCATCAGAGGTTACGACTTGGGAACCGGCAGTAATTTTTAATGTTACGTTATCCACAACAGCTGAAGCCTGAGGCTTAGTTAATGAAAAACTAAAAGATTGTTGTGAGCCGTTTGCAACTGCTGCGCTTGTGTTTTTTAATGAGTCTACAACAAACTGAACAGAGTCAACACCATTGCTAAGATTTGAAGTTTCATATAATGCGATTGGCGTAACAAACGAAGCAAAGGCATAATCCCCCGGAACAGCAGTATTTGAACAGGTGATCATATTCGGACGATCAGCAGGATAAAAATCAGCACCATATGTCCTGCTTGATGTTCTGTTTAGGAAACCATAATAGCTTGTCATGAAGAATGTGTTCGGCGAGAGCATTGAAGCTTCTGAATAAAAACCATCACCACCGTTTATTGACTCTCCGGCGCGAACGGTATTACCATTACCGTTAATATAGGGTGTTCCATTATCCTGAGCTCCACCCAAAACACCAGCCCCATTATAAGATCCCGTATTAGGCCCGAAAGTCCAAATAGCATCGCGCTCAAATGAAACATCATAAAACTGAGTGGCATTGAAACCGTTGTTCATCTGGGTATAAGAATCTCCTCTATCTTGGGTTCTGAAAATACCACCATCTGTACCTACATAATACTGATTTGGGTTTGTAGGATGAAAGGCAATAGTATGGTGATCGGCATGAATATATTTTGAAAAGAACGGGAACCCGCCCTGATAACTGGCCTGATCAAAAGAACCAATACTCGGGCTTAAAGAAGGGTCTACGGCATCCCATTTATAAAGATCCACGCCACCCAATAAAATGGAATAATCATTATCAGGGAATACTTCTAAAATATGATCATAATCGCCTTGCCCATATTCGGCAAAAACTTCAAAATTCACATTACCGATTGCCAAAACATTCCAATTAGCGCCGGCATTAATTGATTGAACAACACCAAGTGTGGTTGCAGCGCCTGTATTAATCGGTTTTGCGATTGAAGCATAAATGATATTTGAGTTGGTAAGTGAAGGCGCAATTTCAATACGACCGAAAGAACCCCAAGGCATTGAGGAATTCGTTGGAGGGGTGACGTCTGTAAAGGTACCGGCGCCGCCATTATTTCCGGGAGCAGAATAATAAATCTTATTATTGCCGCCTAAATACGAGCCTCCGCTGCAATAAACTGCACCATTATTACAAACATCAACATCGAAACAAAATTTGTTGTTAAGCGTTGTAATTGCGTCAACAAAGGTTGCACCACCATCAGTAGAAAGTTTCAAACCATCACCGGTTGCACAATAAATGTAGTAATTACCATTAATTTTTGAAGGACTAACTTTTACTCTGTTGATGTAAGCCCAGGTGGCAATGGTATTGTTATTAGGAGTTGGGACCGTTGCAGCAATTACATGAGGATTAGAGTAGGAATCACTTACAGAATTATAATTCATCTTAAATAAACCAGCACCAATAAATGCAGAGTTTCCATCACCATTTCCACCACGCGCCATTCCTTCACCGGTTCCAAAAAGTATATTTCCATCCCCATCCTGCGTAATACAACTAACTACCATGTTAGGCAAAGTATCATTAACGGGCATCCATGTACCACCTGCATTTGTTGACATAAACAATCCCCCGGAAACACCGCCGGCAAACATTCGGCTGGTGTTCATTTTATCAACTAAAATGGCACGGCAACGACCGCCAATATTGTCTGGACCCATTTCTTCCCAGGCCAGGTTCATCAAGCTGGCTGTTTTTGCCACGGACGAATTCATCGACATCATTTCCTGTTGAAACGCTGCCATTGCTCCAAGGTTAATTTTGCCTGTTGAGGGATCTTGACGCAACCAGTGATAATAGTTTGCTGCGCCTGCAAAATTTTGCGATAGTTCAACTCCACCTTTATGTCGAGGAGAATATCGGCTACCAATAGAGAAAAAAGCAAATCCAAAAACCAAAGCACCGCCTAACCCGACGGCCATTGATTTGAGCAAAGTAGATGTTTTCATTAGGAATATCAATTTGAAGGCTAAAAATAGTTTATTTTCTTGAAAATAGACTGTCTTGAAGTGAAAAAATTTTATTTAAAATTTAAGCCGTTCAAACCCAAGGGCAACGGTGGGCAACAATACGAAAAACTAAAAGTCTAAAATATATGTTTTTCAGCATGATACGAGGATCTGACGAGAGGACCAGATTCAACAAATTTAAATCCTCGGTTTAACCCTTCCTGCTTAAGATCTATAAATTCTTCCGGCCGGATAAAGCGTTCAACCGGTAGATGCTTTGAAGTTGGCTGTAAATACTGTCCCAAAGTAAGTACATCCACACCGTTTTTACGTAAATCATCCATTGAATCTAGAATTTCATCACGCGTTTCTCCTAAACCAAGCATAATCCCTGATTTAGTATGAATACCTGAATCATGAACCCGTTTTAACAGTTCTAGACTTCGATCGTATTTCGCCTGAATTCTTACCCTTGCTGTGAGTCTTCTAACGGTTTCCAAATTATGCGAAACGATATCCGGACGTACATCAATTACCCTTTGAAGATTTTCCCATTTACCTGCAAAATCAGGAATCAGGGTTTCAAATTTGGTTTGAGGAGACTGTTTACGGATTGCTTTAATGGTTTCGGCCCAAATTATTGAACCGCCGTCTTTCAAATCATCCCGATCAACCGAAGTAATAACACAGTGCTTAATTTTCATTAGCAAAACTGAATTCGCCACGCGCATTGGCTCTCCCCAGTCCAAAACTCCGGGTCGCCCGGTTGCAACAGCACAAAATCCGCAAGATCGTGTACATACATTGCCCAAAATCATGAAAGTTGCAGTGCCTGCACCCCAACATTCACCCATATTCGGACAATTTCCGCTCTCGCAAATCGTGTGTAATTTATGTTGATCAACAAGTTTCCTGACTTTTAGATACTCCTCCCCGGTGGGAAGTTTTACGCGTAGCCAATCCGGCTTTTTATTTTTTTCTTTTACTAAATCCACTTTTTTCCAAAGGAATAACTGATGTAAAAATTAGCGAAAATATTTTGAGGATTCTGACTTGCCATCACGGGAATTGCAAACGGAAAAATGTCAGCAACTGCTCCGACTTCCAATAAACGTAAACGATCTTTATTATCCCCCAGTTCACAACTCAACGCAACTTTTCCATAAAAACCAGGGTAAATCCGGGTGTAACGAATTCCGGTAAAAAAAGAGGATCTCCCATAAATATTGGTAGAATTATGAATGTCCGGATCATATCTTTCACTCGAAACAGTTTTTTGATCGGTGCCGTAAATATCTAGAAAAACTGGTTTGGCCATACTCAAGGTACCTCCTCCAATAAAAGCGTAACGGATTTCAGCACCTCGCCCTTCCCCTTTACGAAACAAAACACGATGAAATCCTGCACCGGTGCGCGCAAAATAAAGCGAATTCAATTTTCCAAAATAAAACCCTTTTGAATTATCAGACCGTGAAATTTTAATCTCCTTCGGATGATGCATTGTTACTCCCTCAATTTCAAGTATTCTCTTCCGTGTTCCTGTCACATGTTTACCACGGCGATAAAGCATACCGGCGCCTTCGGAATGGAGAACAACCCCAAAACTTGCTTCATTTCTCAGTAAAACATTTGATACGGAATTTGGAGTGGATGCCTGGGCTGAAACCAAATGAGTTAAAATTAAAAACAAAATTATGGTCAGCAAGTAGCGCATGAATAATACAACTTAAACAAATATAAAACACACATTCAAATATTCCTAACCTGTAATAATTTTTATCCAATTAATTCAGACCGGTGGAACTACATAAATCATGCAAAATGGAAAGTCGTTGAATTACCTCTACATCAAAAAGGCTTGGTTCAAGCTCAAGAAACATCTTGAACAGCGTCAATGATCTTTTAAAATAATTAATTTTTAAATTTTCGTTTTTATCCAAGAATATCCAACCTTTTTGAAAAAAAATCTCAGCAAGCATTCTGATTTGTTGCGGGTGTAGTTTCTTTTTAGAAATAAGTTCCTCGCGCAAACCATCATCAGGAAAATTCAGAACTTCTTCAAATGAAAAAGTAAAATAAACCTCACCTGCGGCAGAAATTTTCTTTTCTGCTTCCGTTAATTTTGATTCTTTACGTAGGTGAATAATTTCATTCAATAAACGCCCGAAATCTTCCACCATGCGCATGATGTAATCCTTGCGATACATCCTCTATGTTTGGCGTTTTTTCTTTTTGGCAGCCGGGAACAAAACGTTATTTAAGATGAGACGGTATCCGGCAGAATTGGGATGTAATTTTAAATCGGTAGGCGGATCCTCCACCCGGTGCTGATAATCTTCCGGGTCGTGTCCGCCATAAAAACTCCAGGTACCTTTTCCGAATTCACCATGAATGTAGCGAGCCTCGTTGATGGATTTATTTTCCCCCATCACCAAAACATTTTTTTTGATATATCGCTTGTCATATCCAACCGTCTGCCCCCAGAATCCTTTAATCATGGTTTCATGATTCTGGCACAACATACTCGGAACAGGATCCCATTTTGCAGAAAAATCAAAAAGAGTAAAAAAATCATTTTCCTTCGAAACGCCCGCAGCACTTCGTGAGTTGTAGGTATCTATACTTGAAAACTCATATTCATAAGGATTAGTACTGAGTGTAAAGTT
Source organism: Bacteroidota bacterium (assembly GCA_900299295.1). Taxonomy (GTDB): domain Bacteria; phylum Bacteroidota; class Bacteroidia; order B-17B0; family Aurantibacillaceae; genus AM-1111. Next base: position 30,412 of record OMJH01000004.1, on the reverse strand, counting down.
TTCGAATGCAAAACATTTAGAGTAATCGATTTTCTTATTCATGGAAGGATCTGCGGCATCGTAATCAAAAATATCCGCACAAATATCCACTCCTTCCGCGGCAAGCGCAACGTCATAACTATCAGATGCGGAGCACATGGCAAATAAAAACCCACCCCCAAAACAATAATCCCTTATTTTTTGAGCAACAGCCAATTTCATTTGGGAAACTTTTCCATAGCCTAGTTTCTTTGCCATGTCCTCATTCGATTTTACCTCAGCCTTGTACCAGGGTGCATTTCGGTAACTGCTGTAAAAACGTCCGTACTGTCCGGTAAAATCTTCGTGATGCAAATGCAACCAATCGTACTTCGGCAAGACATCGGATAAAATTTCTTCGTCGTAAATTACGTCATAAGGAATTTCTGCGTAGGTAAGTACAAGCGTTACGGCATCATCCCATGGCTGTTTCCCTTTCGGTGAATAAACAGCCATGCGTGGAGCTTTCTGGAGTTTAATTGCATCCTGATTAACTTCAGGATTACTGATTTCATCGAGCAGCGCAGCTACCTGAGCATCAGGAAGTGTTTCAAATGTAACATCACGGGTTGTACACTCCAGTGCTAATTGCTTGTTATACTGGAATAAAAAACTTCCGCCACGGTAATTTAACAACCATTGTACCTCAATATCGTTTGATAAAACCCAGTAGGCAATTCCATATGACTTTAAGTGGTTTTTCTGAAAATTATCCATTGGAACCAGAATATAGGTGCCAAAAAGTGATACGGAGAAAAATGCAGCGAATAAAAGAAAAAAGAATTTCCGCATTTTAAAAGTTTTTTAAAGTTAGAAAATTAAACTTGAATAAACGCCAAACTCACCACGCTTTAGAAAAATTAAGATTTATGATTTCAATCAAACCCCAATTTCCAAGCCATTATACGGTGATCATCTCCCGCTGATACAAGAAGATTTAGTTCCTCATTCCAATATAAAGCGTTCACAGAATGTGTGTGTCCCTTAAATTGTTCGTGGTTAATTCTCAACAACGGACGAAATTCAGCGTCCCAAAGTTTAATGGTTTTGTCCCTGCTTGCAGTTGCAAAAAGTTTGTCCGTTTTGAGACATAACAAACGGTAAATGGCAAAATTATGAGCGGGAATTTTTTTCAGCAACTTAAAGTTATCAGCGATATCCCAAATGCGCAAGTGTGCATCTCTGCCTCCGGAAACAAGAAGAGAACCTTGCTGAGAAAAGAGATGGCAATTGGTAGCAAAAGAATCAGATTTGAAAGTCGTTACAACACTACTTGAAGCAGCATCAAACAGCAAACTATTCCCACCGCCCTCGGCAATTAAAATATTGTTTTGCAAAAAATTAATGGAACGCAGTTTTTGCTGACTTACTTTGATAAATTCTAAATTAGTTAGCTTTTCATTATCAAAAAGGGCGAGAGTCCCGTCGCCTGCACATGTGTAAACCAAACCATTTTTGGGAGATTGCTCAATGCAAAATACTTGAGCTTTATGAAACGAAAAGGTATGAATTTCACGATTTGATTTTGTATCAATTACATGAATATTTCCGTTGGCTGTACCTATCCATAACTGCTGCGCCTCCGGTAAATTTAGCATAGAAAAAATAGGCGAAGGAAGTTTAGCAAAAAATTTATCCTGAGTTCCATCTTCAAGATTCCATTGCGCAATAAACTTGTCTGCGCCTCCGCTTATAACTGTACCGCGTCTTGTACCCTCACATAAAAAATAAATGGCGGCAGCGTGACCTGATAAAGAAAAAACTTGTTTAACACGTACCATTAGCTATTTGCGGAATGTAAGAAACGTAAGTGATCGCCGTCAAATTTCAAGGAGGAATTTTTTAGCATTTCACTGATGGCGATCGAGGAATGAAAGTTGTCTTTTACGATTAATTCAATTTTACCACTTTCTGTGAGTAAAATACACTGCGAGGAAAAATGAAAAACGGCCTCAAGATCGTGAGAGGCAAATAAAATGATTTTGCCTTCATCTGCGGCAAGAGATTGCAACAATTCCATCCAGGAATATCGAGAACGGAAGTCAAGAAATGTAGTGGGTTCATCCAGCAAAATAACCGGTGTTTGTTGAGCAATTGCACAAGCAAGCGCACATTTTTGTCGTTGCCCGTCACTTATTTCATCAATTAAAGAATTTCTTAAACTTTCAATACCACATTTTATTAATGCCTTTTCAATCTGTTCAACATCTTCAGGGGTCAATTTCCCGGTAATTGAAGTATATGGACTTCGTCCCATAGCAACAAAATCATAAACTGAAAAGTAGGGTAATTTGGGACGCTGGGTTAATAAAATGCTGAATTTCCTTGCCTTTTCAACTGCCGACCATTCAGCGGTGTCTTTCCGATCTAAAAATATTTTACCCTGCTGTAAAGGGAGTAATCCGGCAATCGATTTTATCAATGTTGATTTCCCGCTTCCATTTAAACCAATTATCGAAGAAACACCTGAACCAATGGAAAAACTTAATTCATTAAAAAGAATTTTATTCTTTCCATAGCCAATAGAAACATTTTTTAAATCCAGTTCATGTGTGGCCATTACCCAAATTGAAATGTTGTGTTTCGAAATAGTAAATATAAAACGAAAGGTGCCCCGATTAAAGAGGTAACAATGTTAATTGGAATCACAAAATGATTCGAAAACATATTCCCTAATCCGTCGCATAACAACAATAAGGTTGCACCGGTTATTGCAGTGGCAGGAACTAATATACGATGATGGGGCGTTAACCAGATCATTCGGGTTAAATGAGGAACGGCAAGGCCAATAAATGCAATTGGCCCGCAGTATGCAACAACAACACCGGTGAGCAGAGCGGTAACGAGCACAACAGACCACCTGAAAAAATTTAAATTTATTCCTAAAGAAGTTGAATAATCATCGCCCAACATAAAAACATCAAGCTGTTTGGATAGGAAAAATGCGAAAAGAAATCCAGGTAAAACAAATAACGAAAGTAAAAAAAGCTGATGTATAGATACATTTCCCAAACTACCCATGCTCCACAAGGTAAATCGTTTTATAGCCTCAGGACTTGCCAGAAATTCAAGGATATTTTGTATTGAACCGTATATAAATCCTAACATTAAACCAGCCAATAACAACGAAACCGAAGAATGAACCTTTATTGAAATCAGAAGAATAAAAAACAAGGCGATTAACGCGCCGATTGCAGCAGAAACAGGAACTGCAATATTATTGACTACGGAAGTAAATTGAATTTCTGCAGCCGTTGTGCCCATTACCAGTAATGCTACCATCAAATTTGATCCCCCGGTAATTCCTAATACGTAAGGACCGGCAAGCGGATTCCGAAACAAGGTTTGCATTAATAAGCCTGATACAGACAAGGCCATTCCGGCGAGAATAGCTGTAAATGTTTTTGGTAAACGAAACTGAAAAAAAATATCCTTAAGTAATTCGGGAGTCGAGTTATTAAATAAAATCCGAATTATTTCGGTCGCGCCCAAATCAGAAACACCTGAAGACAAGGAAAAGAGAAAAGCGAGCAACATGACAATGCAAGCAAATAAAAATTTTAAACGTGTAGAAGCTGAATTTTTCAATTTAATTTTCGATAATACCTGAACTGACGATTGGGCAATAATTCAGGATGAAAGATAGAAATTAGATCGGCTAGTAGTTCATCCGGTGAAATTAAACCTGTTTCCCAATACGCAAAAGCTCCTGATTTTGTATTTCTTAAATCATTATTATAAATATTTCTATTAAGAAATGCCTTAAACTTTTTATTTCGTGAATCATAATTTTCCACTTCATTTATTGTTTTACAGTGTTGCACATTTAACCAGAAGTCCGCATTTACTGCTTTTTTAAAAACTTGTTCGAATGAAAGCGCAAGACTTCCTTCATGTTGATCATCCGCCCATAGATAGTTCGCACCAGCATCCTTTAAAAGTGCTGCCATGTAGCTTTTGCCTCCGGGAACATACCATACCTCTTTATAAGGTACTTCCGTAACAACCGTAGGATGAAAAGAAGTGTTTCTTACTTTTTCGTTTAACGAATTGTAATTTTGATTAATTGTATTTAAAATAGAATCAGCGTCAGAATCCATCTCAAAAAAGGCTGCAACAAATTTTAACCAAGATGCCCGGATTAATGGATTTGCTTCACGGTAATCCAAACTTATTGCAACAGGGATATCAGATTGTTTCAGTAATTCCGGAAAATCTAAAAGTTCATTACCTGTTCCAAAACGAAAAATAATGTCAGGATGAAGAAGTAGCACTTTTTCGATATTGAGATTTTCTCCAACATTTAATTCCTGGATTTGACCTGATGCTACACCTTGGCGAACTTCAGCATTACAAATATTTTTGGCGTCATCAACACCCACAATTGTGTGCGTAAGACCCAATCGAGTCAGGCAACCCACATAGATGTTCGACAGACATGCGACTCTTCGCACAGGAGTCTCAATATAAACAGCAGAAAAATTCACAGAGGGTTTTATTTCCCCACGATGATAAAGCACATAATTAAACAGTGTATCTTGATGGAAATTATCTTTAAAAACATGTACGACTTTAAAACCCTTATTTTGAACAATGGAAAAAAGCGCTGATTCAACCCGGGAGTTATGCCTTGACCTTACATCCTTGTCCTTTTTATCAACGCAAGAAAAAAAACTTGCAACAATGATTAAGACAATTATTACAACTGATTTCACCTCGCTAATTTATTCAGTATATTTAAATATTAATTCACAAATAACAGGTTTTTAATGACACGAACTGTTGCGGTAATTGATTTGGGTACAAATACTTTTAACCTACTAATTGCCAGACGCACCAACACCGGATTCGATAAAATTGATTCGTGTCGCATACCAGTAATGCTGGGAAAAGGAACAATTAATGAAGGATATTTATCGGATGAAGCAATTAGTCGGGGAATTAAAGCCTTAGGCGATTTCACGCATATTCTTAAAAAACACAACATAAAAGAGATTCGTGCCTTGGCAACAAGCGCAATCAGAACTGCTAAAAATGGAGCTGTTTTTATTGAGGCTGCAAGAATTGAAACCGGAATTGAAATTGAAATTATTAGCGGCGAAATGGAAGCAGAGTTGATTTTTTGTGGTAATGCAGCGGCCGCACAATTAAACGATAAAAATTCATTGATAATGGATATTGGAGGAGGCAGTACGGAATTCATCATTGGAAACCGGAATGGAATAATCTGGAAAGAAAGTTATTTACTGGGGGCGGCGCGGTTGATACAACGTTTTGCACCTGAGGATCCGATTTCCAGTGAGAATATCCTGAAAATTGAAAATTATCTTAATTCAGAATTACAATCTCTTTTTGGTGCACTTAACCATAATCCGGTCCACGAACTCATTGGGTCATCGGGTGCTTTTGATTCGTTTTTGGAAATGATGGATGAAAAATTCAAAAATCAACCATTAACAACAAATCCCAACTGTAGAGATTACTCCTTTGAAGAATTCAATTGTATTTGCGATTTAGTGATCGGTTCAACTCGAACCGAGCGAGAAAATATAAAAGGTTTAATTCCGATGAGGGTAGAAATGATTGTGGTTGCAGCACTTTTCGTTCAATTCGTTTTAAAAAAAGTAAAACCGAAACAAATGAAAAGCACCCTTTGGAGTTTGAAGGAAGGTGCATTACTGCAATTATTTCATCAGTAAGCTCCGGATTCAATTTGAGCAATTGCCAATTCAATCAATTTATCAGAACCATTGGGATCATATTCTGACTTTAAATCTGAATCAAACAAAAGTGCCAGGTTTTGCCACACCCAGGCACTGAAATTACCTCGTAATTGCTTAACTAGTTCGAACGAAGTTTTACCGGTTTCACGATCAATCAGTTTAATGAGAATCCTTCCCTGCCTGACTGTAAGTTTTTTTAACTGGCCTTCAAATTCTCGCTTTAATTGTTTCTCCGCCTCTTTCATATAAGCTTTTCGTTTAAGCTCATCCGGAATATTGCTTAATTCATTTTCATATTGATGAAAACGAGCCGCAGCAATTATAGCGTATGGATACGCTTTTTTGACATTGTTTTTTAACCTGTCCCACGCCGCCTTATCACGTTTGGAAGCAAATTTCATCTCAGCCTGAACCGTAACCGTTTCCAGCCACACCAGCGCCACAGTATCTCCATCCACAATTATCCCGGGAAGTAAAAATTGATTGGAATAATCAATAATAGGTGATTGAGCTTTTAGGGGAAATGAATATCCAAAAACGATAAAAAGGAATACAAAAAGATATACGGTTGGGGAATATAAATTTTTAGTGTTTCTTGTGGTTTTCATATTTTCGGAACTTTCTTTTTATTCCAAAACATATTCCAAAGTAACCAAACATTAACGCCTGTTAAGACTCCACTTGCTTAATTTAACCTTATTTAATGAATTGTCGGGTGATTTCCCTTTTTCATCAATCAACCAACTGGATAAAACTGCAGCAAGTTTGGCCTCTTCCTGACTTTCGTTCAACAATTTTTCAGGACTAAAATGGTATTTGATAAAATTCGTGTCGAATTTTCCGGTTTTAAACGCCTCATGTTCTAATACAAAACGACAAAAATCAAGTGTAGTTTCAACCCCACTCACTTTGTAATTTTTAATGGCATTAATAGTTTTTTGAATTGCCTCTGATCGATTTGTTCCATGAACAACTAACTTGGCGATCATGGGGTCATAATAAATGGGAATCTGCATTCCTTCTTCAAAGCCATCGTCAACTCTTACCCCATGCCCTACAGGCCTTTGATAAGTCTCTAAGGTCCCGATATCTGGTAAAAAGTTATTCATAGGATCCTCTGCATAAACTCGAACCTCTATGGCGTGACCATTAATCGTCAAAGCTTCTTGCTGAAAGGAGAGCTTCTCACCACGTGCAACTTTTACTTGCTCCTTAACCAAATCAATACCTGTTATCATTTCGGTAACCGGATGCTCAACTTGTAGCCGGGTATTCATTTCCAGAAAATAGAAATTCAAACTGTCATCAATCAGGAATTCAACAGTTCCGGCACCTGAATAATTGCATGCCCGAGCTACATTTACTGCGCATTCTCCCATTTTCTTTCTCAACTCGGGGCTCAACACTGATGAAGGTGCCTCCTCAATAACCTTTTGATGTCGACGCTGTATCGAACATTCCCTTTCAAATAAATACACAACGTTCCCATGGTTGTCAGCCAAAATTTGAATTTCGATATGCCGCGGACCACTCACGAATTTTTCGATGAACACACTTCCGTCACCAAATGCGGATGTTGCCTCGCTTATTGCAAGCGCCATTTGTTCCTTGAGCGTTGAAATTTCCTCCACCAAACGCATCCCTTTTCCTCCACCACCGGAACTTGCCTTGATTAAAATCGGTAACCCCACTTTTTTTGCAACTGAAACAGCTTCATCCACATTGCTAATGCTACCCTTGCTGCCGGGCACCATTGGAATATTGTATTGGGCGGCTGCCGCCTTTGCGCTAAGTTTATCGCCCATCATTTCCATTGCTTCCGCCGAAGGTCCGATAAACGTAATTCCAGACGTGATTACTGCTTTTGCAAATTCAGCATTCTCAGATAAAAAACCATAACCTGGATGAATACCATCAACACCAAGCGTATGACAAACTTCAAGAATTTTGGCAGCATTCAAATACGACTGGGAACTTGGAGGAGGACCAATGCAGACAGCCTCATCCGCAAAGCGAACAAAGGGTGCATTTTTATCTGCTTCTGAATAAACAGCAACGGTAGAAATTCCCATCTCCTTTATGGAACGCATTACACGTAAAGCGATTTCACCACGATTTGCAACTAATATTTTTCGCATGAGAAAATTTTCCTTTCAAAAATACTGAAGATAAAACAATTAAAACTAATTTTTTTATAAGATTGTTTATTTCCTGTTGATACTTAGTATAAGGTATTTCAATGCTTATTCATTAAAAAAATTGTAACCTTGCCCAATTGAAATAAACTTAATGCAAAATCATTCAAAACTTTATTTTCTTTTATCGTTAAGCTTTTTCTTTTTTTTTCCAGCTATTGAACGCTCACAAAACGCTGATTTTTCTCCTGCAGATTTATTTCGCGCATTGCAATCCGGAATTAACGATTATCGAAAAGAGCACGGAGTAGACACGTTAGAGACAAATAATATACTTGAAAATGCAGCAAAAAAAAGTGCTGCTCAAATGGCTAAAATTCAGAAGGCGGATCCGAACGCCGGAGGAAAAACCCCAGGTGAAAAATTAAAAAAAGAAGGTGGTACTTTAAAAGCTGACGAAGTTGAATTTGCTTTTGTAGCTGCGAAAGGCAAGAAAAGTATTTCAGTTAAAGAAATTTCACAAACAATAATGGCGAAATGGAAAACAGAAAAGCGTATGAAAGTTGCGCTGTTGCAACCCAACTGGGTTTTTTGTGGATTTGGAGAAATGTCGGATAAAGACAATAAGAAACATTATGTTTCTTGTATGCTTGGTGGCTACGAAAGTTTCAACGACGGCGCAAAGAAAAAAAGTGAATTAAAAGTAAAATATAATAACAAAAGCAAAAAACTAAAAGGACCGGATGCTAAGACATGTAAAAACTGCAGTGCATGGAAAGATTTTGAAAAACTGCATAAAGGATTAAAAGTAGAAAAAGGCAAAATTTACATTGAATATGATAATCTGAAATATTTGAAAAAACTAATAAAAAAACCAACTGACGGACTGGGAGTAGATATAATTCAATTTGAACAGTATAAGCATCCGGGATACAACATCGTTGATAACAATCAGAAAAATAAAGGCGTTATGCAAAAGGTGATATATCGTGATAAACTTTTTGAAAAAAACCAAATCAAACCGGATCCAAAAGCTAAAAAGAAAGTAAAAATCAATAAAATAAAAGTTGAAATTGGTAAACTGCCGTCCGGAATTTCCGGTTCCTATGAATTAAACTTAATGGTAGTTCAAGATAATAAAATATGTAAAACCGTGCTACAGTCTTATCTTGAAGAAGGTATTCAGAAAAGCAACACACCATTAACCATGCTTGCACCGCCGGAAGGCATTTCTGCCCGAGCATTACCATTCGAACCAAAGGGCGAAACTTCCCTGCTTAATTTCATTGTTCCATTTGAAAAAAACAAATCTGAATTTAAACCCGAAGACATTAAACCTTTAATCGACGCACTTAATGAACCGGATTTTCATATTGATGGTCTTTACATTTATGCTTATTCGTCAATTGAAGGCGATTCAACAGCCAACGATGCACTTCAGCACAGACGAGCAGAAAGCATTACTAAAATATTGCATAAGATTAATCAAACTTCAGTAACACCTATGATTGTTACCAACGATTCCTGGTTATTGTTTCAAATGGAAGCCGAAGATGGAAAATTTGATTACCTCTCCAAAATGAATAAAAGGCAGGCCATAAAAGAAATAAATAAAAACTCTAGCCTGCTCGAAGAATTGGAACCGATTTTGGCAAAAGAGCGCTTTGCTCAGATAGTCATGGATGTAACCTACGACATTTCAGGTAACAAGGAAGAAAAATTTGCCTTTATGAAATTTAACCAGGCGGTAAAGCAGGAAAATTACAAATTGGCTTTTCGTATTTTGAATTTTATTTTTTATAATCTACAAAATGGAAAATATAGCCCTGAAACATGGTCAAAGCTTGAAATCCCACTTACAAAAAAAAACACACCAATACTGGTAATGCGAAATTATTTTGATTACCTGATGAATGACACGCTTCCTAACGAAGAAATCCAGAAAGAACTTAAAAAAATTACTGAATTCGACCCGGAAAATGCATATGCAAGTTACAACTCAATATTTTGTTCCGTAAAACTTGATAGCACTGTTGGGGATGAAAATTATCAGTCGCAATTTCAAAATCAAATCAATGCACTGTATAAAACACCTATCGCAAAAAAGGAAACAGATGCATTAAATGCGGAGTGGAATTTTAAAATCATTGACCATTACGACACCATAGAGGGAATGGAAGGTAAAATTGAATCCTGTATTTCAAGAATAAAATCCTTCTATAATTTCAAGGAGTCAAATTGGGAAAATTCATTAAAACTCGCCTATGTTTTTACTAACGCCGGTGAATACGAATTTGCAGCTTCGATTCTTGAACCCCATTTAACTTCTGCAGAAGCCTCCGAAAATTTAATTTTTGCCTACATCAGTATTGCTTCACACCTGCCAGAAAAATTTTATTCACGCAACTTTAGCAAAGCTTTAACCATCGCAAAAGAAAAAAATCCGGATCGCTATTGCAAACTATTCGGAGCACCCAATTTAAGTTTTCAGGTTTTGGACAACCCAAATATTAAGCAAACCTTCATGGATGCCGGATGTCCACATTAAAAAAATTTCTTAAATAAATTTATCAAATAGGTATATTTGATGTCCATGAAAAAAATTTTAACTCAACTTTTGTTATTTACCGGTTTAGTTTTTTCTCAAAATGAAAAACACCTGCAAAACATCAAACAACTCACGTTTGGAGGAGATAACGCCGAAGCTTATTGGAGTTTTGATTCAAAAAAACTAACCTTTCAAAGCAATTTCCGAAAGTGGAACTCACAATGCGACCAGATTTTTATGATGGAAGTGAAAAAAGCAAGCGGTGACTCCGCATATAAGCCTAAATTAATTTCTACAGGCAAAGGAAGAACTACGTGTTCCTATTTCATGAAAGGAAACAAAAAAATACTTTTCGCATCAACCCATTATGCAAATGACTCTTGCCCGCCACAACCGGTAAATATTCCAGGCAAATATCTTTGGCCTATTTATAAAGAATACGACATTTACGTTTCGGATTTAAACGGAAAAATTATTCAGCAGCTAACAAATACACCCGGTTACGACGCCGAAGCCACCCTTTCACCCAAAGGCGATAAAATTGTTTTTACAAGTGATCGAAGTGGCGATCTAGAACTATGGGTTATGGATCCGGATGGAAAAAATCAAAAACAAATCACCTTCGGCTTAGGATATGATGGCGGCGCTTTCTTTTCACCTGACGGTAAAAAAATAGTGTTCAGAGCTTCACGACCAGAAACTGAAGCAGAGAAAAAAGAATATCTGGATTTACTCCATCAAGGATTGGTTTCACCCACAAAAATGGAAATATACACCTGTAATACCGATGGTAGTGACTTACGGCAAATTACACACCTCGGTAAAGCAAATTGGGCTCCCTTCTTCACTCCTAAAGGAGATAAAATCATTTTTTCATCGAACCACCATAGCAGCCGTGGCTACGACTTTCAATTGTGGTTAATAAATCTCGACGGAACCAATCTGGAAAAAGTCACAACAGAAAGTGTTTTTAATTCGTTCCCAATGTTTTCGCCTGACGGAAAAAAAATTTCATGGTCATCTAACCGCGACAATGGGAATACCCGCGACACCAATGTTTTTATTGCTGATTGGGTTGAATAATCAGGCGTTGATTCGTTTGAACTGAGAAATAATCACTGAAGCAGCAACCGCTGCATTTAATGACTCAGCCTTTTCGCTAAATCTCGGAATTGTAATTTTTCTGTCAATCATTGCGAACAATTCTGGTCGTATTCCATTTGCCTCGCCTCCGATAACTAAGATGCCTGCATGAAAATTATCAATTGAAAACACACTATCACCAGACATAAAGGCCCCATAAACCATAGGGATTTTTAAATTTTGCCCCTTAAAATTACTAACGATTGCGTTTAAATCCATATATATTGGCATCACCCTTAAAAAAGATCCCATGGAAGCCTGGATAACTTTTGGATTATAGACATCAACGCAATCAGGTGAGCAAAATAAATACTGGATGCCAAACCAATCACAAACGCGGATGATAGTGCCAAGGTTTCCGGGATCGCGAATACCGTCCAGAAATATGACAAGTTGATCATGTAAATCATCCGGTTTAAAGTGTGTATTTTTTTTCTCAGCCACAATGAAACAGTCTTCCGGTTGGGATAATAAGGAAATAGATTTCAATTCCTCAGGGGAAATAATCTCAATTGAATTACAGGCTTTTTTAATCAACACTTTATTCGTTTGAATAAATACGTCTGACGCAAATAGATGAAGAATTTTTACGTCCGATTCAAGTAATTCGATGGCAATTTTTCGGCCTTCAGCAAAAAAAACAGATTCCTTGTCTCGGTTTTTTTTTTTTTGAATTTGCTTTATATACTTAATCGTTGCTTTGCTTAACATGCTGCAAAAAGCTTAATTTTGTTTTACTGATGAGAAGAAAATTGATCAATCGGAAAAATACAAATTTAATTTTCTTTTTGTTATTGTACTTATTGATTTTTGGTTGCAGTCCGGTAAAAAAATTAAAAGACGGTGAGTTACAAGACGGGATTTACAGCGGCAGAGAATATTTAGTTAGGAGAAATATAATCATCGAAAAAAACAAATTCTTTGAACCTGAAATACTAAATACCTTTATCCGCCAGCAACCGAACAGAAAATTATTTAAAACCATACCCTTTTTTACATGGCTTTACAATTCTGTTAATCAGGAAAAATTAACGAAAAAAAAAACAGAGCGTAATTTAAAATATGAAAAAGATAACGCTCGTGCGATTATTAAAAACGAAGAGTTCAATAAGAAAAAAGACGCAAAACGCGACCGCAAAAATAAACGACGGGCACTCAAAGGCAAACCATTATTAAAGCAAAGGATTCCGAAAAAACCTAAACTTAAAAATCCGGAGGATCTTACTTTTCTTGAAAAAATTCAAGAAATTGGCGAAGCGCCTGTAATCCTGGACACTTTTCTTACCAATACCTCCGTAAAACAATTAAAAAAATATTGTGCAAACAACGGCTATTTCAATGCTGTTGTAACGGATTCAATAGTTTATGAGCCAAAGGGCAAGAAAAAAATGGCCGATGTATTTTACATTCTAAAACCGGGAAAACCTTACAAAATCAGGAGCATAAAATACAAAATCGAAGATTCTGTTCTGTCAAATTTTGTTTTATCAGATACAGCATTCTGCAAAATTAAAGAAACCGAAAATTATCAAGCCGATATTCTGACGGCCGAAAGAGAACGTATTTACAAAACAGAAATTAATAACGGGTACTTTGAATTTGCTCAAGATTACATTTATTTTTTAATCGACACGAACTTGAATAGCCATATGGCAGATATCACCATTGGCATCAAAAAATTCTATTACAAAACCAAAGTGAACGGGCAGGATTCATTATTGTACAGAAACCATCATCGATTTAAAATTGAAAATATATATACGATAACCGATTACAATCCATACAAAAAAAGTTCAAAATATGATACTGCATATTTCTTCGAAAGGGGAACTAATTATTGCTTCCTGCATAGCGAAAAACTACAATTCCGTCCAGCCGTGTTGAGTCATTTAATAAGTGTTACAAAAGGATCCTATTACAATTATTCCTCTGCTGAGGAAACATACAAGCGCCTTTCTGATTTACGCGCCTTTCGAAACATTAATATAGTTTTTGATACCCTACCCGGTAAACCTGATCATTTAAACATGATCATTCAAATGACACCGGTTATGAAACAAAGTTATACCGCTGAAGCTGAAGGCACCAACACTTCCGGCAACATTGGAATAGCAGGTAGTTTAATTTACCAAAACAGGAATATTTTCAAAGGAGCCGAGTTACTTGAAGTAAAACTTAAAGGTGGCTTAACAGCTCAAAAATCATTCGGTGCCCAAAACCATGATTTCGATCCGACGGCTGTGGACAGGTTTTTTAACACTATTCAATTTGGTCCTGAGCTCAACCTCTATTTCCCACGAGCATTTTTTCCATGGCCGCTGAATGATATAAAATTCAAACCAAGCGCCTCCCCAAAAACAATACTTACAAGTTCGGGAAATTATCAGAAAAGGCCAGAATTCGGTCGAACCATTATCAATCTCTCCTATGCCTACCAATGGAAAATGGGAGAATACAATCGATTTGCAGTAACTCCCTGTGAAATAAGTGTAATAAATGTAACAAGTACATCTGATGCCTTTCAACAAGCACTAAACGCTTCAACTGATTATTTTCTTAAAAACTCCTTCCGCAACCATATTACCAGTGTGGGCCGAATAAATTATTATTACAATAACCAAAACAAACCTAAAGCAAAAAATATTTATTATTTGAAAACGAGTTTTGAATCCGCCGGAAATCTGATTAGTCCTTTTTTTGAATATGTTTTAAAACAGCAGCGCGATACAAATGGTAGCTTTTCCATTTACAAAACCCCCTTCGCCCAATTCATCCGTGTTGAAACGGATTTTCGCTACTATCGTAATCTATACAAAACCAACCGACTTGTACTTCGATTTTACGCTGGCGTTGGTTACCCCTACGGTAATATGAAAGTTCTTCCATACGAAAAAGGTTTTTTCGCCGGAGGCCCTAACTCAGTCAGAGCATGGAGGGCACGAACATTAGGTCCGGGAGGTTCAAGTCAAAATCAAGGTTTTCAATTTGACAGAATTGGTGATAATCAAATTGAGGCAAACTTCGAATATCGTTTTCTGATTTACAAAATAATAAACGGAGCATTTTTTTTAGACGCCGGTAACGTATTTCTCAGAAAAGCAGATCCATTAAAACCCAATGGAGAATTTAATTTCAACACATTCTATAAAAACTTAGGTGTTGGGACCGGATTCGGGTTGCGAATGGATTTTTCATTTTTTATCATTCGACTTGACGCAGCATTCAGGCTCCATGATCCTGCATTGCCGGAAGGCGAAAAATGGAAAGCCGACGTAAAACAAACGGTCGTCAATTTCGGAATTGGCTATCCGTTTTAATTTCTATTCACAATTGAAATTTAATAATTCGCTAAAGCAAAATAAATCTTTTTACCCACTGAAGATTAATTTTGATCATTGTGATAAAAAAAATCGGATTTTGGTTACTGATTGTTTTATTTGTTCTAGGACTGGTTTTTGGTTATTGGTATCTTTCCGTATCGAAACAACATGAATCCGCCGCCATTTTCAACCTTCCCGATTCTTGTGCCTTCATAATTGAATCCAGAGACTTCTCATCCTTGCTGAAAAAACTAAATGAAACGAGTTTGCTTTGGCAAGAATTGCAGAAAAATAAATTAGAACCCGAAAGTATCATCAACTTGAAACTCCTCGATTCTATTTTGGAGGCAACCGATGATCCGGAAGCGTACATCAATGAAAAATCAATCAGCCTTGTTGCATACAATGAACACAATCAGTTCAATTTTCTTTTAGCGTTCCATACATCAGCAAAAGGATTAGAAATATGGCAGAAACTACTTAAAAAAACAGGTGGAAAGCTCGAAAAAGAAATTGCTAAAAAATCATTAAGGAGCATTTTCAAATATTCACCAACCAACGGAAGTAAAAGTTATTATGGATACTTGAATAAAAACACAATTTGGGTTTGTGAAGACAAGAATTTATTGGATAATTGCATGACTGCTGAAAAAACGTTACAAAAAAATAAAGATTTTAATAAAGTAATTGAATTTGCAGGTAATAAAAATGATTGCAGGATATTTTTAAACCTAAATAAAACCCATTCATTTTTACAAGCAGATATCGGCAAATACATGAATTCGGGATGGATTGAATTAGACGCAGATATTAAGCCTGCTGAATTTTCTTTAAACGGAATTATAAAATCAGATTCAAGCTCACTTTACAAGGAACTAATTAAACAGGAGCCACAGGATATTGAATTCATCCAACATATACCGGAACAAACCATCAATTTTACTTTTTTTGGTTTCAGTGATTATTCATCCTTTTACAATAATTTTTATTTAACGAACAACAAACAGCAAAACGATAGTTTGTCCGGAAAAATTTCCCGTATGGTTGGAAATGAAATCGTTTTATTGGAAACAGAAATCAAGAATGGTAAACGAAGAAAATATGTACAACTCAGAATACAGGAAATTGAAGAGGTTAAAAAACTAATACGTTCTAATTCTCTTGAAAAAAAATCACTCAACAATATTAAAGGCAGTGACACGCTTTTTTACATAAAAAAACCACAGTTTTTAAGTCAGCTTACGGCAGGTTTGATAGCCAAAGAAATGCAGTACCTGTTTTTTAATTCAGATTATCTGGTTTTTTGTGAAAGTGACAGTTCATGTCTTGAATACAATCAGGAAATTGAGAGAGGCAAAACCTTAGCGGAAAATGAAAACTATAAGCGTCTCATAAATGGTAAAGTATCTGATGCGTGTAATTTTATGAGCTATAATTTTTTACCCTCCACTTCAACGCCCAATTTTTTAAGTAACAATATCCTCGATTTTTTATCCAATCATTCTGAACTATATAATAAACTTAACACATTAAGTTTTCAACTATCATCCGCCAAGGAAAACCTAATAGCGCAAACCTACTTATTATATAGTCCTACCGACAAAGTAAATAATGAATCCATTTGGGAAACAAAATTGGATACAACAATTATTTCATCCCCAGAATTTGTGCTTAATCACAAAACAGGAATGACTGAAATGATTGTTCAGGATGTGAACAAAAACCTATACCTGATTGGAAATACCGGCAAAATTTTATGGAAAAAAGAAATAGAGGATTTAAAAAAGAGTGCAATTTTTCAAGTAGATTTTTATAAAAACAATAAATTACAATATTTGTTCAATACAGCAACCGCAATCCATCTGATTGACAGAAATGGGAATGAAGTGGCTGGATTCCCTGTCAGCCTTAACATTCCATCGACCAATGCAATTAATGTTTTTGATTATGAAAAAAACGGTGATTATCGAATTATTTATGTTGATACTCTGAACAAGATTCATGTTTTACGTTCAGACGGTAAACCTGTTGATGGCTTCGAATTTGCGGGTACAAAAAAACGAGTTACTCAGCCTGTGGAATGGCACCGTATAAATTCAAAAGATTATTTAATGGTTACAGACATAGAAGGCAATTTTTACGGGTTGGGCAGAAAGGGCGAAAAACGACTTGCTATTACACATTCCATATTTTGTGCTAATGATGGATTATCTATACAATACGGAAAAGGAATTGATAAATCTGCAATTTTCTTTTACGACATACAAAATAAATCACTTAATAAAACTCGACTCAACAATGAAATTGAAAAAATAGAAATAAAAACTGAACTTGAAAATCCGAAATGGTTTTTACTAAAAAAAACACAGAATGATAATTTTGATTTGATTTTGATTCAGAACAACAACCTTGAAGCCTTTGATAATCAGGGGAAATTGATTCAATCGCTGAAATTTGATAATGAATTAACCCCATCATTAAAAAAAATAACTAAATCAAAATCCATTTATTACTCGACGATAACTCAAAATGGTCAGTCCATTTTATTAGACGGTAATTTTAAAAAAATCAGTGCATACAATTTTAAATCTACACAGCCACCTGTTTGCGAAATGTTAAATGATGATGGTTTTTTCTATATCATCACCATAAATGATGACCTCATCAGCGCATATTCTTTTTAAAGTATTGCATTTTGTTTTGATTAAACTCCATTTTTTCAGACATTTGTTATTCAATAAACCCCATGAAAAATCGTTTACTTCCCTTTTTTATTTTTTTTCTTTTCAAGTTCGCCATCTCACAAGATTTTCTCGGTTATTCAGCGAGTGAATATGCAGGTGTAACAGCAATTGACATTCAACCGGCTAATCTTGCAGACAATCGCTTCCGTTTTGATATGACGCTTGGAGCATTCAGTATTAAGGCTTATAACAATTATTTCGGAATTAAGCGCTACGGACTTCAAAACACCAATAGCGGGCTTATGAATTATAATCCGCTGATGGCGAGTTCAGCATATAATTCAGATCAGGTGAAAGATAATTTTTATGAAACCAACGAAGGAGGGAAAAATAAAACGGTTTATTTGAGTAACCGAATTGTACTACCTTCCTTTTTGTTAGAGATTGACCACAAAAACACAATTGCACTCACGTGGGATGTTAGAAATTTTGTGAATGTGGATAATGTTTCTCCGGAGCTTGCCCGCTTAATGTACACCGATTTTCAGGAGGAAAATCTTTGGAGAAAAGATTTCAGTGTTAAAAATCTTAGCGTGCAGGCAATGAGTTGGGCTGAATACGGAATTACCTACGCTCGTGTGCTGAAAGAGGACAATGAACATGCATTTAAAGCCGCCGGACGTATTAAAGCTATGCAGGGAATTGCAGCCACGTATTTGTATGCTAAAAATTTTCAGTATCAATATCCCTCAGATACTACAATGAATATCCTTAACACTGAAGTTGAATATGGGCATTCAAATAATCTTTACGGAAACAATGAATTAAAATACAAATGGGTTTCAAATCCGGGTATTGGCTTTGACCTTGGTTTTGTTTATGAATGGAGACCCGATTACATGAAGTATAAATATGATATGGACGGTGAGAAAAACCTTTGGCGCAGGGATCAAACAAAATATAAATTCAAAGCCGGTCTTTCAATACTAGATATCGGAGGTGTTAAGTTTACAAAAGGCCAATACAGTCATAATTTCAAGGCAAATGTGAACATGCTGGACT
Organism: Bacteroidota bacterium; assembly: GCA_900299295.1. Classification (GTDB taxonomy): domain Bacteria; phylum Bacteroidota; class Bacteroidia; order B-17B0; family Aurantibacillaceae; genus AM-1111. The sequence continues at coordinate 11,779 of OMJH01000004.1, read as the reverse complement.
TCAGAAATAAATTTGATGTCGGCGGTTCAGGACTTATTGTAAATGGTGATACCAGTCAGCTCAATTTCACTGCTCTTGATGATTCATTAAGGTCGCTCGGAACAGTTGATGACTCCAAAAAAACTTTTGTAATGAATTTACCCACCGCAATCTCAGCCCAGGCAGATTACAGAATATGGAAAGACTTTGACGTTAACTTTGTTGCCTATTATGCATTTCAATTCAAAAATAATGCAAACAAAGTTCATGACTTTTCAAGTGTCAGTATAACACCATGCTGGGATCATAAATGGTTTGGACTTTTTGTTCCATTCCAGTATCATTTTCTTTATGGTTGGTCTTATGGAACTTGCGTACGACTGGGTCCCATTATTGTTGGCACTGATAACATGGGTGCGTTTTTCGGAAATAAAAGTTTCAGAGGCGCAGACGCTTACTTCCTACTGAAAATTCCTGTTCCTTTTGGACGACCAAAGGATAAAGACAAAGATGGCGTTTCCGATAAAAAAGATCTTTGCAAAACAGTTCCTGGGGTTTGGGAATTTCAGGGTTGTCCTGATCGCGATGGTGATAAGGTACAAGACAAATTTGATAAATGTCCGGATGTACCGGGCCTTGTAGAATTTCAAGGATGTCCGGACAGAGACGGTGACAAAATCATAGACATGGAAGATGAATGCCCGAACGTTGCAGGATTAGCGGAATTTAAAGGATGCCCTGACACTGATGGTGATAAAATAATAGATAAAAATGACAGTTGCCCAACGCTGGCCGGACCAATTGAATTACATGGTTGCCCTGACACTGACAAAGATGGAATTACGGATAACATTGACCAGTGTGTTGATGTTCCCGGACCTGCTGAAAACAATGGTTGTCCATGGTCTGATATTGACAAGGACGGAATCGCAGACAAGGATGATGAATGTCCGGAGTTTGCCGGTTTGAAGGAATTCAAAGGTTGTCCGGATTCTGATAAAGATGGCATTGCTGATAAAAATGACAATTGCCCGAATCAAGCAGGACCGCCTGAAAATAACGGATGCCCATGGCCGGATAGTGACCAGGATGGCCTGATCGACATTCAAGACAGCTGTCCTACTATTGCCGGGGATATTGATAATTTCGGTTGTCCGAAAATAAAAGTGGAAGAACAGCACATTATTGAGGAAGCTTTCTCACAACTTGAATTTGCAAGCGGTAAGGAAATTATTCGAAAAACCTCTTATCCAACTCTTGATAATCTTGCGAAAATTCTCAAGGAACATACCAAAGACTGGACACTCAAACTCAGTGGGCATACTGATAATTCGGGTACTCCGGAAAGCAATATGTTGCTTTCTGAAAAAAGAGCAAAGGCAGTTATGAAATATCTTGTTGCTAAAGGGGTAAATCCATCTCGAATTATAGTTGAATGGTTTGGAGAAACACAACCCATTTCAAGTAATGATACAGAAGCTGGCAAACAACAGAACAGAAGAGTAAACATGACAATCATTATTAAATAAAAATGACACAACAACACATCCCACAATTCAAAGTCGACCCGGTAGTAGTTTTAATTTTATCGTTTATTACCTGCGGTTTATACCTTATCTATTGGAACATAAAAACAGCAGAGGTAATAAATGCGGTAGCGGGAAAAGAAGTTATATCGCCTGTGGTTGCAATTTTTTCAGGTTGCTGTGTTCCTATCAATATTTATTTTTACTACTTAGCAGGCAAGGAAGGGTTGCCTAAAATTTATGAGTGTATCGGTGAGCCCAACAAAGATCAATCTGTTCTGCTCATGGTGCTTGGTTTCTTTTTCCCAATGGTAGCCGCAATGATTGTTCAGGGTGATATCAACAAACTTTATTAAATCAGTTTTTACATCAAAAAACCTGGTAGCAGTTATCAGCTTTTTTTTTGTCATCGTTTTTCCCCTGTTAATCATTTATTCAAATGACTTAACCGAAATTGAACAAAAACAATCTTTTTGTCCATTTAAGTTGTTAACTGGATTTCCTTGTCCGGGTTGTGGTATTACAAAATCACTGGCCTACCTTTATACAGGAGAACTCAGAAAAAGTTTTCACTTTCATCTGTTTGGTCCGTTTTTAATTTTTGGTTTATTTGCTTTTGCAACAGTCAAGATTGTCGCAAAAAGAGAATTAAAAATTATTTCCCGATTACAAAAAAAAGAAAAAATAGTCGCGACCTTATTAGCCATTTCATTGGGAATTTATCATTTTTATCGCTTAGTAATTTATATTCAGGACAACAACATCGATTCTATAATTCGCGCATCCGTTTGGAGGTGAAAAAAGTGGCCGAATATTTGTTATATTTGTACCCTAAAATAATTTTATGAAAAAATTTACCCTTGTCAGTTTACTTATTTTAGTGTTGGCGTCTTTTTCATCAGCACAAGATATCGATTACAATGACATTTCCTTTGATTATATACAGCTGCCTTTAAAGCCACTTCAGGACAAAAGCATAAAAAACTCTTATTCAAAAGTTATCCTTAAATATATGGATGACATTAACTCCGCTAAGGGATCGTATCAAGAGCGCGTAAAGAAAGCAGAGGAAGACTATCAAAAGGCCATGGAATTTTACTACGTGCAGCAAAAAATGGCAGACGATCAATACAACAAGGAAATGGAAGCATGGAATAAAAAATCGCTCGCAGAAAAATTGCTTTTAGGAGACAACAACAAGCCCCAAAAAAAATATATTCCACAGCCATACAAGCAATTACCTGTTGAACAGAAATACCAAAAAAGTTTTGATACGGAGTTACTATCATCAAAATACTTTAAACTTGAAGGATTTAATAGTGCACCCGGTGGCTTGATGATAACCGTTAAGCTGCTTGGTTTCGATAGTCAGGAACCCGAACTTACCACAAGCACAGTTAGCACAACCAATGCACAAAAACAACAGGTTACAATTACAAAATACAAATACCTGATAAAATATAAACATCCCTTAGGATACAGCGTAGAGTTGAATAACGCATTAATTTTTGAAGATTTCCCCGCGGATATGACAAATTACTCCGTTGCTACCTCTCAGGAATTCAATTCACAGGGAGAACTTCAAAGTTGGTGGAATGGTGCAAAAGATGGATACCTTGCTAATTTGCAGGAAAAAATCATCAACGATAATTGCCAGCGACTTGGAACCATCATCAATAACAATTACGGTTACCGTAAAATAAATTATAAAACAGAATTGATGATTGTAGATGAGAAAGAAAACTACAATGATATTAAAGATGCCTACGCTGCTGCGCTTGCAGGCTACAATGCATTGGCAGGTGATATGACAAAAGCTGCTGCAATTCCTAATATCAGAAAAGCAATTGATTTATGGGAAAACGCACTGAAAGAATCGAATCCCGATAGCAGAAAAGCACGTATCGACAGAAATGTAACAAAGATGTTATTGGTGAATCTTCAGCAAGCCTACATGTGGACAGACGAATATGAAAAATCACAAGCATGCTTCGACAAATTAATGGCGATGGATCCGGATCGTGATAACAAGCGACGTGCCGAGGGAATACGAACCATGGCAGCTGATGCGAAAGAGCGATGGCTGGCAAATAAATAACTCATTTTTAAAATCTTTAAACGCCCTCACTGCAGGGCGTTTTTTCTTTTTACCCTATTGAATTACTTTTTGTAATTTCAAAGAAATCGAAACTCTTCATGAGTAAAACCATTCCTTTTAAAGACCGATTGGTGCAAGCTTTGTCATTTGTTCCAACAAACAATCAGTTAGTATTAATGAATATGTTGGAGGAATTCATTTTTGATTCGAGAAATGAAGATATCTTTCTGATAAAGGGATATGCCGGTACAGGAAAAACCAGCATGGTAGCTGCGCTCACAAAAACGCTTCCGGCTTACAAGATTAAAACAGTTTTGCTGGCTCCCACCGGCCGTGCAGCCAAAGTACTTTCGCTGTACGCTAGCAAAAAATCCTTCACAATTCACCGTAAAATTTATCAGCGAGTGATGCAGGCAGATGGAAGCATCCAATTTGGTTTAGCGGAAAATAAACACAGTAATACGCTGTTTGTAGTTGATGAGGCCTCGATGATTGGTGAGGAAAAAACGGGAAGCGAATTTTCACAAAGCAATTTACTTAGCGATTTATTGGAGTATGTTTACTCCGGTGAGAATTGCAAAATTATTTTTATCGGTGATGTAGCGCAGTTACCTCCTGTGGGAACTTCACTTTCACCCGCATTACTTCCGGAATATCTTCATCGCAACTTCTCCTTCAATGTAAAATGGTGTGAGCTTAAGGAGGTGGTGAGGCAAGCCTCCGAAAGCGGGATTTTATTTAATGCCACATCACTTCGTATTGAATTACTTCAACAAACCAACAAATTACCCCAACTCAGTTCATTTAAGGACGTAATAAAAATTAATGGCGAGGAGCTTGAAGATAGCCTCAATACAGCCTACAGCCATTATGACGAAGAAAATGTAATTGTAATAACCAGAAGTAATAAACGTGCCAATCAATTTAATCAGCAAATTCGGGTTCGGATAAAATTTCGGGAGGAAAATCTGAGTGCGGGAGATCTAATGATGGTAGTAAAAAACAATTATTCGGTATTGGAGGAAAAATCATCAATTGGTTTTATTGCCAATGGCGACGCCATTGAAATTTTAAAGGTGATTAAAACAATTGAAATGTACGGAATGTTATTCGCCGATGTTGTATTTAAAATGGTTGATTATCCTGACGAACCTGAAATAAGTGCACTACTTAACCTGAGTTTAATTAACTCCGAACAACCCAACATGAGCTATGAAGACCAAAAGAAACTTGCACGACTTATCCTAGAAGACCTGGGCCCTGAGGCACAACGGTGGGAACAAGAAGCTTATCTTAGAAAAAATCCTTTTTACAATGCCTTGCAAGTAAAATTTTGTTTCGCAATTACATGTCATAAATCTCAGGGAGGTCAATGGCCTTGCGTATTTATCGATAAGGGTTTCATTACAGATGAAATGATAAACGAAGAATATTATCGATGGCTATATACTGCGATTACCCGCGCTACTGAAAAAGTTTATCTAATCAATTTTTAATCAGTAGCGGATACCCATGATACAAACATCATCAACTTGCTCAGTATTACCCCTCCATTCTTCAAATTTAGTTTTCAGAACCTTTTGTTGATCCGTCATAGATAGCGATTGAATGGAGAGCAAAACTTGTTTAAGTTGAATTGCCTTGAATTTTTTTCCTTTAGGGCCGCCAAATTGATCCTGATAACCATCAGAGAACAAATAAAAAGTATCCCCCTTTTTAATTTTGATACGATGAGAAGTAAATGGTTGCATTTCAGAAAACTTTCCAATCGGTTGTTTATCCGGCTTAATTTCTTCAATCATTTCTGTAGCCTTCCTGAATAGCCAAAAAGGATTATTCGCCCCGCTCCAAACTACTTCTGCGTCCGAAATCAAACATAAACTTATATCCATTCCATCTTTCACCTCCTCATCACTTTTCTCAAACTCAGCAATTACGATATCCCTTGCCTTACCCAAAATTTCCGCCGGATCGCTTAACGCAAATTCATTAACACAACGGTTAAGTGCATTATTACAAACAACGCTAACCATAGCACCCGGCACGCCATGACCCGTACAATCAGCAACGGCAAAAAAAGTATTGCCATTCCTTTGCTGTAACCAGTAAAAATCTCCTGCAACAATATCTTTGGGTTTATATAAAACGAAACTATCTGAAAAAACCTGCTGAAACATGCGAAGTGGCGGTAACATTGCCTGCTGTAATCTGCGTGCGTAGGTAATTGAATCCAGAATCTCATGATTTTTTTCCTCAACAATTTTTTTCTGTTGAATAATTTCAGATGTTCTTTCTTTTACCTGCGTCTCCAGCATTTCATTTTGATTGCTTAAGATCCGTTGTTTTTCTTCCTGCTCACGTATTGATTGCGCAGTTAATTCTTCCACTTTCACCAACTGCAAGGACAAATTGCGGTTTGCCAGAGAGTAGTCCCTTACCAGCGAAATTAAAATGCTTAATGGAACAGGAATAATCAAAAAAACAGTGAGGAAATCTTCATTCACGTAACTACTTTTAAAAACAGTTGATTCAATAAACGAATAAAACAACAGAAGCAACGGAGTAAACATTCCAATAAGAATAATCATTGCATTTGGCTTTTTTTCTCTGAAAGCAAGTACAACAAATCGTATTGGATAGAACAAAGCCATTAAGAGGGTAATTCCGCTTGCTAACACAGTTGTTATTCCGACAATATCCAAATAGCCACTACTTTCAATCAACCATTGGGAGACAAGGGCTAAAATCACAAGAAAAATTGTTATTGAAAATAACCATTTCATCAGGCGCGGCATAGCATAATGAAAAAAAGACATGATGAACAACATAAAGGAAACAGGCGTGAAAAGTATGACGCAAAAAAATACAATGAGTATGGGTACGGATTGAAACCCTGTACCATAAATCATCTGGCTTAAAATAAATAAAGTTGACCCGCAGCTTATAGTAAATAAAGCGCCTAAAAAGTATTTTTTTTCCCGTAATCCTAAAAAATAAAGTAAAAAATAAAGCAATGTAATTGTACCATAAAAAATACTTAAGCCAGTAATTTGTGAAACCAATTGAGATCGATAATTGATATTATCAATTAGCTGAACATAAGACTTGATAGTACCTCCGTCTTTTAACGAAAAAACAGAATGTTCATCCGTGAAACACACATAAAAGAAAACTGAATTAATCTTTTTATTTAACACCACCGGAACCATATTCTGCAGAGTAAGCCAATCCTTACCGTTTTTTTTCAATTCCATTAAATCATAAACGAGTTGATTATTTACATAGACCCGGGTTACGTACGGATTGGGAACAGGAAGAAAAAAAACTTGCGAATGCAATTCCGGCGGCATTTGAATTTCCAACCCCATCCAGTAGGTACGTTGTCGACTTGTATCCATTTTTTCAAATTGTCCGGCTGTTATCCAGGATTTAAAAGTGGTATCTGAAGAGACCTTTAAGTCTGCATCCGTATTGAACAAATAAATAACTTCTTTACTCTCTACATTTCCAAGGGAAATAGAATTTTTATTCGTTGTGTCTATAGATGGTTCTTTACCGTTAATCCGGATGTTTTGAAATGGAAAATCTTTTACAGGGGATTGAGCATAAAAAACCTGACTACTTTGTAGAAATAGAAAAAACAGGAAAAAACATTTCAATTTCAAAAAAGAAAAACAAAATATTACAATTTTTTTTATTAGCACAACCTACAATTTATTCATGAGATATTTATACATTTCTATCATTGCTGCAATGTCTTTCTTATGAACCTTCTCATCCGGTGTATGAACATTATCTTCTGGCGCACCAATAAACATCCAGTCCCACAAATATTCGGATTGTTGCAATTCCTTTGCATCACTTCCACCCGAACCTTCCACCTCCAACTGATACGGAATTCCTGATGATTGTGCCAGCTTCACGATTTTATCAGTAAACTTTTTTCTGGGAATCAATGAATCGCGTAAACTCAGAGCAACCCCTTTACCCGGCCGAACCCCTTCTGTTATCCATGTAATATCAGAAATCAAAGCCTGCTTTACATTATACTTCTGCTTGAGAAAACGTTGCAGAAAGGCAACTGTCCCGCCACCGTGCTCTTCATAGCAAGTAAAACAAATCACACCGTTTTCAATCGTCTCAGCAAGTTGCAATGCATTAAAAACGCCAAGGCGATTGTCCATATAACAACATTGAACAAAATTTTCAGTCTCCCTCCATTGTGGTTTAAATGTAAGTGTTGTTCCTCTTTCAAATGTACGAGCGCCGGTATAGCTTAACTGAGTTTCCCCTGTCGAACGATTTTTTTTTGCAATCAACTTGCATGCAATATCTCCCAGTTGATCTTTTCCTATCAGAACGTAATCACTTTTTGTTCGCGGACCGCCAATTTTTACCAGTCCCTTTTTATAGCGAACGGTAAAACCTATGCTGTCGATATGGGCAAATACTGCCGTTCGCGGCTTCCCAAAAACCAAAACTATACAATCCTGAAATTCATCCCCCGAAAAAATCTTCGGCTGTTTCTTCCATTTTTTCTTATTTCGTTTAATGTAATCCAGTAAGAAATCGGTCATCGCACTTTCATGGCCGCTGGGAGCATGAATAGCACACATTGTTTTTAAAAGTTGAAAATCCATATTGGATTTAAATGTAAGGAAATTCTATTTTCAAATTCCAATAAAAAACGACAACGAAAAATCAATGAATGAAAAAGTAGAAATTTATTCCATTATTCATGCTTAAAGTTTATTTTTGAATTTTAAGCAAGGACCCTGTTGAATTCAGTTTTTTTAAGCGGAGCCGGCGGAATGCTTGGCAATTCCATTTTACGCGAGTTAATTCGCCGTAATTATTCAGTGACCGCATTGTACCGGCCGGGCGAACGTATCTCCGAAATTAAATCAGATCATTTCAAACCTGTTATCGGAGACTTACTGGACAACGATAAGATTATTTCACTTAGCAGCGGCGCTGAATTCATCATTCACGCTGCCGCTTCAACGACCGTATGGCCAAGAAGACATCCGCTTACCCTTCTAGTGAATTTACAGGGCACGAAAAATCTTGTCCGTGCAGCGCAGCAACACAAGGTAAAACGTTTTGTGCATATCGGAACCGCCAACTCCTTTGCTCCGGGAACAAAACAAAATCCAGGAAAAGAGACAAATGCCTACGATGGATGGAAATTTGAAATGGATTACATGGACAGTAAATACCTTGCGCAGGAATTTTTACTGAAGGAATATCGGGAAAATAAATTTTCGTTCATATCAGTAAACCCCACGTTCATGATCGGACCCTATGATTTCGGGCCCTCCTCCGGTAAAATGATATTGGCTTTGTATGGAAATAAAATTCCCGGGTACAGTGAAGGTGGAAAAAGTTTTGTTTGCTCAAAGGATGTGGCCACAGCTGCAGTCAATGGATTAACGATGGGACGAGACGGCGAATGCTATATTGCAGGAGGGGAAAATCTAACCTATCAGGAGTTCTTCAAAAAAGTCAGCGATGTAATGCACAAACCGTTTACATTAAAACGAATTCCGGGGAGCATGGTAATAGTATATGGTTTCCTGAATTCGTCCTTGGCAAGAATAACGCGCAAAGCTCCCGTATTAAGTTATGGGATGGCAAAAATCGGAAACATCGAACAATTTTATTCCTCCGAAAAAATACGTAATGAATTACAGATGCCGTCAACTCCGATTGAAAACGGTATCAACGATTGTTTAAACTGGTTCAAAGAAAATAAGTATTGCTGATGACGAAAGAAAAAGTTTATTTGATTACCGGATCGACACAAGGAATCGGCAGAGAAGTTGCTCGTCAATTGCTATTTGCAGGAAATAAAGTATGCCTGAATGGCCGCTCGGCCAACGGAAAAACCAGAGTGGAAGATTTATTTATTTCATTTCCGGGGCAAGTTTTGTATGCCTCTGGCGATATTTCAAATGATAAAGAGGCTGAGGATATCATTTTATCGTGCACAAGTACGTTTGGAAGATTGGATGCAATTATTTTAAATGCCGGTTTATCCGCTTATGGTAATGTTGGTGAAACAGAACCCGCACTCACGAAAACAATTTTCGGCGCCAATGTACTGGGTAATTTTTTTCTGCTAAAATCTGCGTTACCGCATTTGATGAAAACCAAAGGATCCATATTACTGATTTCATCGCTTGCAGGTGTACACGGCTTACCCGGGTACAGCTTGTACTCGGCATCAAAAATGGCACTGACTGCATTATTTCAATCTCTCGACACTGAACTCGACGGTACAGGAGTATTCACCGGTATCACGTACGTTTGGTTCACTGAGAATGAACCTGAAAAACGAACTTATTCACCTGACGGAAAATCAGAACCGGTACCCCAGCGAAATCAGTTTACACCGTTCAGCAGAGAACTCACTGCAAAAAAAATAATTCATCAACTTAACACAAAAAAACGTATTTCAGTTCATTCCTTCTCAGGTAAAATGATTGTTTTGTTCGCGCGCCTGTTTCCCGGAACGTACCGCTTCATTCAGAAAAAAATTCACCGCAAGCGCAGCGAAAAATAATCTGCCTTATCTTTTTTTTCAATTGAAGATTCCATCTCTCGCAACGTTTATTTCTTACTTTTGAAAAAGATTTTTTTTTATGCAACCACTCATTGAATGCGTACCCAACTTTTCAGAGGGTCGCGATATGAATATCATTCGTCAGATTACTGCTGAAATTGAAAATACTGAGGGTGTCAGCTTACTGAACGTTGATCCGGGAAAGGCAACTAACCGAACGGTAGTCACTTTCGTAGGAAACCCCGAAGCTGTTGTGCTGGCAGCCTTTCGTGCCATTAAAAAAGCAGGCGAACTCATCGACATGTCTCGTCACAAAGGTGAACATCCGCGCATGGGTGCAACCGATGTTTGTCCGCTGATTCCCATTCGCGGAATATCAATGGAAGAAACGGCAAATTATGCTCAATTGCTTGCAAAAAAAGTGGGAGAAGAATTATCGATTCCCGTTTATTTATACGAAAATGCGCAATCCAATAAATCGCGCGCTAACCTTTCCGTTATACGCGCCGGTGAGTACGAAGGATTTTTCAAAAAAATAAAACTTCCCGAATGGAAACCGGACTTTGGTCTCGCTGAAATGGACAGCAAACGTGGAGCGACTGTTATTGGAGCACGCGATTTTCTCGTGGCCTTCAATGTAAATTTAAATAGCACCTCAACACGAAGGGCCAATGCAATTGCATTTGATGTGCGCGAAGCAGGTCGTGTAAAACGTGAAGGAGATCCCGTGACAGGAAAAATTGTTTTAGATGAAAACGGGAAACCGATATCGATTCCTGGTTCATTGAAATGTGTAAAGGCCATCGGTTGGTTTATTGAAGAATACGGAGTTGCACAAATTTCAATGAATCTTACCAACGTTTCTGTAACGCCTGTACACATTGCCTTTGATGAAGTTTGCAAAAAAGCAGAAGAACGCGGCATACGTGTTACAGGTTCAGAACTGGTGGGACTAATTCCTTTGCAATCGATGCTCGATGCAGGAAAATATTTTCTTACAAAGCAAAAACGATCTACAGGCGTAAGTGAAAAGGAGCTGATTAAAATCGCGATCCGCTCCATGGGATTAGATGAGTTGAGTGAATTTAAACCTGAAGAACGAATTATTGAATATCTGCTCGAAAAAAACTCCGTTAAAAAACTCATTCGTTTATCACTTTCCGATTTTGCAGATGAAACCGCGAGTGAGAGTCCTGCTCCGGGAGGTGGATCCATTTCTGCTTATATCGGCTCGCTTGGCGCAGCGCTTGCAACCATGGTGGCTAATTTATCTTCGCACAAACGCGGCTGGGATGCACGATGGGAAGAATTTTCGGACTGGGCCAACAAAGGCGAGCAAATGAAACAAAACTTATTGCATCTGGTAGATGAAGACACCGCCGCGTTCAATGGAATTATGCAGGCGATGACGCTTCCAAAAGCTACCGATGAAGAAAAACACATTCGAAAAGAAGCGATTTCGAAAGCAACACGTTACGCAATAGAAGTTCCGTTCCGTGTGATGGAGCAAGCTTTGACAAGTATGGAAGTGATTCACGCGATGGCAGAAACCGGAAACCCGAATTCGGTTTCTGATGCCGGTGTAGGTGCGTTGTGTGCACGAAGCGCTGT
>OMJH01000003.1 GCA_900299295.1 Bacteroidota bacterium | reverse complement strand
CTGGTCAACGCATGTTTTTCATCAGTACACGATAACACTTTGTTCGGTTGATCGCGATCAACTGAGAGAACAATTGGCTGCTAAAGGGATTCCCACGATGATTTATTATCCCAAGCCATTGCATCACCAAAAAGCATATGCAAGTAGTCGGTTTCGCGATGAGGATTTTCAGCATACGATTTCACTTTGTAAAAATGTATTGTCGCTACCTATGCATACTGAGCTGGATGAAGAAACGCTGGGATATATTTGCAGTGAGCTGATTTCAGCCATCAATAATCAAACACAATGAACTAATTCAAATAGAAAATGAAAATTGCAGTCATCGGAACAGGATATGTAGGACTCGTAACCGGAACCTGTCTTTCAGAAACCGGAAACGAAGTAATCTGTGTTGACATTAATCAGGAAAAAGTAAAAAAACTGAAAGAAGGCGTTGTTCCCATTTACGAACCGCACCTCGATGTTTTGTTTCATCGCAACATGAAAGCCGGACGGTTGAAGTTCACTACTTCGCTCGAAGAAGGTGTTGCCGATGCCAAAATTATTTTTCTTGCCTTACCTACACCTCCCGGCGAAGACGGTAGCGCAGATTTGCGTTACGTTTTAGGTGTTGCAGAAGATCTGGGAAAAATCATCCGCGATTATAAAATTGTTGTGGATAAAAGTACTGTGCCGGTTGGCACTGCCGATCGCGTTCGGAGTGCTATTGCAAAAAATTGCCAAACCGATTTCGATGTGGTTTCCAATCCTGAATTTTTGCGGGAAGGATTTGCTGTTGATGATTTCATGAAGCCGGATCGTGTAGTCATTGGCGCAAGTTCAGAGCGGGCACGTAAACTGATGGAAGAGTTATACAAGCCGTATGTACGTCAGGGCAATCCGATAATATTTATGGATGAACGTTCAGCCGAACTTACAAAATATGCTGCGAATGCATTTCTTGCAACGAAGATTACGTTCATGAATGAAATTGCGAATTTGTGTGAGCAACTGGGAGCAGATGTGGACATGGTACGCATCGGAATCGGATCCGATGATCGGATTGGAAAACGATTTCTTTTTCCGGGAATAGGCTACGGTGGAAGTTGTTTCCCGAAAGATGTTCAGGCGCTTGAAAAATCAGCGCAGGAATCTTCTTACGATTTTCGTATCCTCAAATCTGTAATGGAAGTCAATGAAAAACAAAAAACGATTTTACTTCCGAAAATCAGAACGTATTTCAAAAATGAATTGAAAGGAAAGCAGTTCGCTGTGTGGGGACTCGCTTTCAAACCCGATACCGATGATATTCGTGAGGCACCTGCCTTGTACATCATTCGTGAATTGCTGGAGGCGGGGGCGCGTGTTTCCGCATACGATCCGGAGGCAATGCCAAACGTGAAAGCTTCACTCGGAAATTCTATTGAGTACGCGGCTAATCCCTACGACGCAGCAGCGGGTGCCGATGCTTTACTCATTTGTACCGAGTGGAGTTTATTCCGTACGCCCGATTTTGAGAGACTGGAACAAGCATTGAAAAATAAAGTGATTTTCGATGGCAGAAATTTATACACCCTCGATCAGATGGCGGAGCTGGGTTATTACTATTCAAGCATCGGAAGAAACACAGTAAACGGAAATAAAAGTTAGTCAGCACATGAGTAAAAAACGCGTTTTGATTACCGGCGCCGCCGGATTTTTAGGTTCACATTTATGTGATCGGTTTATTCGGGAAGGTTATCAGGTTGTCGGAATGGATAATTTGATTACGGGTGACTTGAAAAATATTGAGCATTTATTTCGATTGGAACATTTTGAATTTTATCATCATGATGTTTCGAAATTTGTTTTCGTTCCCGGTAATCTGGATTATATTCTGCATTTTGCCTCACCTGCAAGTCCGATTGATTATTTAAAAATTCCCATTCAGACACTTAAAGTTTCTTCTCTGGGTACGCATAACATTCTTGGATTGGCACGTGTAAAAAAAGCGCGGGTGCTTGTCGCCTCTACTTCTGAAGTATATGGTGATCCGGTTGTTCATCCGCAGACCGAAGAATACTGGGGTAATGTAAATCCGGTTGGGCCACGCGGTTGTTACGATGAAGCAAAGCGTTTTATGGAAGCATTGACTATGGCGTATCACGATTATCACGGATTGGAAACGCGCATTGTCAGAATTTTTAATACCTATGGTCCGCGTATGCGACTGAATGACGGGCGTGTGTTGCCTGCTTTTATAGGTCAGGCCTTGCGCGGTGAAGATTTGACCATGTTTGGAGATGGTTCACAAACGCGCAGCTTTTGTTATGTTGATGATTTGATAGATGGGATTTATCGATTGTTGCTAAGCGACTATCATTTACCTGTTAATATTGGAAATCCCGCTGAAATTACCATTAAGGAATTCGGGGAAGAGATATTGAAGTTAACCGGCGCAAAACAAAAACTGATTTCGCGTCCACTTCCGAAAGATGATCCGAAGCAACGTCGTCCGGATATAAGTAAAGCGAAAGAAATTTTGGGTTGGGAACCTAAAGTGAGTCGTGCAGAAGGATTGAAGATTACTTACGATTATTTCAAATCACTTACACGCGATGAGCTTTACAAAACAGAACATCGTCAGTTCAACTGAGGTTTAAAAAATTTTTAACGCGGTTTATTTTTTATATCCAACATTTGTTCCCGAATTATTCTGATTAATAATTGAAATTTGCCCTTAAAACTTATTGCAATCAGAGGAAGAAATTTCAAATTTTGAAAATAAACTCAACAGGATAATTGAATATGGAATCAAGCATCATCATTGGGAAGCGTAAGGGCATCAGTAATTTTGTGCGGCAGTTTCACACTTTGCTGGATTTAAACAACAAATCCTATAAACTTCAGGAAAGTATGTTTGGTATTTTCAAATGGGGTAAAATTGTTCCTTTGCCGTATGTAGATTACGTTTTAATTTTTCGCCAACTTTTTGCAAAATGTGAAGCATGTTCTACTGATGAATTTGAGAATAGTCGGTTTTCCTATTTTCAGGTGAGTATCATTCACAATAAAACCAGACGCATTGTTGTTCATGAAACACGAGACCGCGAGGAAGCCTTTTTGATGGCTCGAAAAATAGCCACGCAGCTGAATAAACCGCTTTTAGATTCGGCCACCAATCGTAGAAAAGGAGAGGGGATAAATCCGGAATCCTGATTTAATTCTCGAACAAATTTTTTTCTTAACAATTTACAGTGTGATTTTTT
>OMJH01000002.1 GCA_900299295.1 Bacteroidota bacterium | reverse complement strand
TTCCTTCCAGCGCAAAGACTTCCAGCGGAATTTCTCCGATACAAGCAAGGCAATATGTTTATCAGTGTGCCAATACGCTTAATTCGGTTTACTTGCATATTGCGGAGGGCGCTCCTGTTTTAGCGCATATCAAAGCGGACAATAAAACCGGTAAGTTAATTGGTTATCTCGTAACCGATTTCATCAAAGGATTTTTGGAGAAAAAGCGTAATCGGAAATAATTCAGCTGCTGTTTTTTAACCAACTTAAAATGTTGTCCTCTACACGTTTTGAAATATTTTCTTGCGAGGCGGGAACAAAATTTTGACCTGTAACGCGCTCAAATAATTCGATGTAACGATTTGAAATTTCATGGATCCATTCATCACTCATTGCAGGAACCTGTTGCCCTTCTTTTCCCTGAAAGCCGTTTTCAATCAACCACCTGCGTACAAATTCTTTGCTGAGTTGCTTTTGTTCCTCTCCTTTTCTCTGCCTTTCTTCATAACCCTCCGCATAAAAGTAGCGGGATGAATCAGGTGTATGAATTTCATCAATCAGATAAATTTTTTCATCTTCATGTAATCCAAATTCATATTTGGTATCAACTAAAATCAATCCCTGACGTGCCGCGATTTCGGTTCCGCGTTGGTAAAGTTTTCGCGTGAAATCCTCCAGTTGCAGGTAATGTTCTTCGGAAACAATTTTTTGTTTCAGTATTTCTTCACGCGAAATATCCTCATCATGACCTTCAGCAGCTTTTGTTGTTGGTGTAATGATTGGTGTTTGCAGACGGTCGTTTTCGCGAAGTCCATCTTCGAGACGAACACCGCATAACTCGCGTTTACCGCTGGCGTATGTCCGTGCTGCATGCCCGGCAAGGTATCCACGAATTACCATTTCCACTTTAAAAGGTTTGCACATGCGTCCAATACTGACTACCGGATCTGGGACTGCAACCAGCCAATTCGGTACTATGTCGCTTGTATCCTTGAGAAATTTTGCTGCGATTTGGTTAAGTACTTGTCCTTTGAAAGGAATACCGCGTGGTAAAACAACATCGAAGGCGCTGATGCGATCGCTGGCAATCATCACAAGGTAATTGTCGTTGATGGTATAAACGTCTCTCACCTTACCTCTGTAAAAAGTGGTTTGGCCCGGAAAATGAAATGTAGTTTGAGTGAGTGCAGAATTATTCATGGATAACATCAATTGTTTGTGTTATTTTTTTTGTTTTCGGAAAATTCATCGTAACGTTTTAAGATACTTTTTACAAGATGATGACGGATCACATCCTCTGCATCCAACATGACGAAGGCAATGCCGGGGGTGTTTTTTAAAATACGTAAGGCTTGTAAAAGCCCGGAAGGCTGGCGGGCGGGTAAATCAATTTGTGTTGTATCACCGGTGATGATAAATCGCGCAGAACTTCCCATTCGAGTTAAGAACATTTTCATTTGCATTTCCGTGGCGTTTTGCGCTTCGTCAAGAATTACAAACGCGTTATCAAGCGTTCGGCCACGCATAAAGGCAAGCGGTGCAATTTGTATTACTTTACTTTCAATGTATTGGTTCAGTTTATCCGAAGGAATCATGTCATAAAGCGCATCATACAAGGGCTGAAGGTAAGGGTCAAGTTTTTCCTTTAAATCGCCGGGAAGAAAACCGAGGTTTTCACCGGCCTCAACAGCCGGGCGTGTCAAAATGATTCGCTTTACCTCTTTGTTTTTAAGTGCCCGTACTGCAAGCGCAACTGCGGTGTAGGTTTTGCCGGTTCCGGCAGGACCAATGGCGAAAAGCATATCATTCTTTAGCAGACTCTCCACCATTTTTCTTTGGTTGGGAGTTTTCGCTTTAATCACCAAACCGCTATTGCCGAAAACCAAAACATCATTCACATTTTCATCGCGTTCTTCCAATAAGCTTTCCCAATGTTTACCTAGTAATTTTTCTAAAGAACTTTCAGTAAGAACGCCGTAGCGGTGATAGTAGTCAATTAAGAGTTCGAATTTTTTTTCGAAGCGTGTAATTTCAGTTTCTTCACCAATTAATTTTATCGAATAGCCACGGGCCACAATTTTTAATTTCGGAAAATACTTACGAATAATTTCCAGTTTGTAATCGTTTACGCCGTAAAGTTCTACCGGCTCTATTGAATCAACGCTTAAAATTTTTTCGCTCACGAATTTTATTTTCTTGTTTGAGTGTTGCGATTGATTATGTTTATATCTCTGTTAATTACCCTCAATAAACATGCTTAACCGACCGCTAAATTATTACTTACTTTTGAGATAAAGTTAACAAGTTATTAAGTTACTCAAGGTCGTTTTTTCAAATGCGCATTATTACGTTAATAACGGATTATGGATTAAAAGATCATTACCTGGCCGGTTTGAAGGCAACCATTTATGCTAAAGTTCCGGAAGCCCGGATAATTGACATCAGTCATGAAGTAGCAAAATTTAATGTTTCAGAAGCAAGTTACTTACTCAAAAACAGTTTTTCACATTTTCCTGAAGGAACGTTTCACCTCGTTGGCGTTACTGGAAGTCAGGCAAAGAAAAATCGGTATTTATTAATTTATTTTAAAAAGCAGTTTATATTGACGCCTGACAATGGTTTGTTTCGTTTATTTACCGACGAAGACCCTCAG
>OMJH01000001.1 GCA_900299295.1 Bacteroidota bacterium | reverse complement strand
TAAACCCCGGCCAATAGATACAAGGAAAAAGGAACAGGAGCAAAACCAAAAGCTAATTAAGATAGACGGAAACACAGCAAGATTACCCGAATATTAACCTTAAAAATTAAAAATATGCAAAGTTTTAATACAAAAAAAATACAAGAAGCTCGACATCAAAAAGGAAAATCAGGAGCTTTTGTCATTTTTGTTGAAGTTCTTTATTGGTTCTTTCTATTAGCAATTTTTTTTTCCGACACTCTTTTAAAAAACATTAATGATTTTGCCTTAATCCTTTTGGTTTTCTCCGGTGTCAAATTTTTTGCAATAATCAGATATTTTTCTAGTGACGATGAGTTAGATAATGTAAAATTTCAAGTCCTTAACGAAAAAATTGATAAACTAACAAAAGAAATTGAGGAATTGAAAAAATCTTAATTCTGTAAAGATTAAATTACGGAAGTAGAATGATAGCTGCTCAAAACAACCTGTGTGCAGTGAACAATATGTTTATTAAAGTTTGATGATGCGTAGGGATTTAGAATCTCCTTTCAGCGATTTAAACGTAACGAAATAGATGCCCTCGCGTAGATTTTCATCAATCAAAATCTTTCCTTTTTCCTCCTTTACGGAAATCTGACGGATTAATTTTCCGCTTACATCGGTTATCGCAAATTCACCGCCCTTTACATTCCCCGTTGTATTCCATTCAATGGTAAATTCTCCTGTAAAAGGGTTGGGAAAAGCATTTATCCGTAAAGATGTTTCATCCGCCACGGAGCTAATACTGTTGGCCAATGAATCCACAACAAAAAATTTATCCAATCCGCCTTCCACCAGGTGTCCGGGCAGGGCGTCAACAGCCCTTACAATTAAATGCATGTTAGTGGAGGGTGTCAGAAATTGTGAAACTTTTTTAGTGGAATGAACCCAGGTTGCATTGCCGGGGGTTGAAGAAGTAACCGTTTCAATGGCTACTGTTTGCGTTCCGTTGCTGAGCAATACAACGAGTGAATCGTTGGGTGTACCTGTTCCACCGCCATTGTAAAACCAGCGGTCGTAATGAATCCAGGCATCACCGTAGGTGCTGAGATCGAAAACAGGCGAAGTAAGAATGGTGTAACCGTTATCAATGTCATCCTGACTCGCCGAGCCGCCCGCGTTGCCGGTAACGTAAGCTTTGTTGTTGCAATCAGAACTAACATCAACTCCCGGTGCAACCGGAGCGTTTCCATTTACGGTACCAATCGGAACGCCACGTGTCCAAATTCCCGACGACGCAGTTGAGTTAACTGTCCAGCCAAGGTCAAAGGAGAAATCGTCATAGTACATTTTAGAGAGAGGGATGCTTACATTTGGATTGGATGAACTTATAGTTTGAGTATTGCATACAGTTTCATATCCCCACGCGCCTGTTGACACAGTATAGGTAGCACTTACAACACCGCAACTTGAAAAGTTACCTGATGCATCAGTAACAAAGCTGTAATTATTTGCGCCAGTAAACTCCACATTAACGGATGGGAGTCCGTTTGTGTTGGAAGCATCGTTTACGTTTCCGCTTAAATTAAACGCGCCGGGACTTGACAATTGCACATTAAGATTAGTGACTACTCCGGGCGCAAAATTCACGTTCGTGAATGTTTTCGGAGTATATCCCGGTTTTGAAAAGGTGACGGTGTAACTTCCTGGAAAAGCAGTGCCGGTTGCATAAGATCCCGAAACATTACTGGAATCCGTTACGTTGACTGTGCCGATAGTGATGGTCACATTGGATAGCGGTGTTCCGCAACTGCTGTCGGTGACAACTCCTTCAAGATAGCAAGCGCGCACGTAGGTGGGAGAAAGTACAAACAATCCCTCATCAATGTTCGAAACGACAAGCGTTCCTGAAGGAAGGAAAGGATAAACGCCCCACGCGCCATCAAAACCATTTCCGCTTCCGGCGTAGGTGTCGTATCTTCCGACTTCAACCAGATTGTGTGGCCGGGTTACATCAACAACGGTAATTCCGTCGCGGTACCAGGAAGTAACTGCCCAATTGTTTAGAATATGGGTGTTGTGAACAATAGAACCCGAGCCGGGTGTCGCGCGAATTTTGTCTTTCTCCGTGATATTATTCAGGTTGCTGATGTCGTAGGAGGTGAGGAAAGAATTTGAATTTTCATCCGTTGTAAAAATGTATTGATGATCATCACTTAACCAGGTGTTGTGTGTAAACGCTGTTGGTGTTTGTTGCTCAGCCAATACTATCGGTGCGCTTTTGTTGGTCATATCAGCAACCGTGAAAACTCCTGCATAAATATGGCCTGCATAAAGCGTATCGTTGTCCACATACCCATCATGCACATAAGCATACTGTGGATTTTGATATTTACCTGCGTAGGTTGGATTGTAGGGATCGTTATTGATGTCTAAAACAACCGCGCCACCATTGAAAAGATTTGTACCAAATAAATAAACAAACTTTTTGGATGTGTCAATGTGTAATGCGTGAATGGTGTTTAATTGTCCGGCTATTGTTCCGTTTCCGGTGTAGCTGTGATAAGGAAGATTGGTTCCCGGTAAATTGGTGAGGTCAACAATTTGAAGACCACCTCCGCCCTCGGTTGTTACGTAAGCATAGTTTTTATACACTTTGATTTCCTTCCATAGGTTGGTAACGTTTGGAATTTGTACAATGGCAACGGGATTGGTCGGGGTGGTTACATCCACGATTTCCATACCGTTTTCAACACCAACTAATGCATATTCTTTTCCATTGGCCGCATAACCGCAGATGTTGGCGAGGGTTTTGCCGGTGTAGGTTCGCTGAGCGGCGAAAGTGATGTTGTAATTCTGAGCAATGGTATCGAATCCAAAAAAGATTACCAATGCGAAAAAACAAAAATGTAGAAGTTGTTTCATAGTTAACTAAAAATTAGTTCGCACGAATATACCAAATATTAGATGTGTGAAATGTGAAAGCAATTTTTTTAACCTCGAAAACGCAATACTTTTTCGCAAAAGTAAAAGGCAGACTATTGCCCTCTTATCGCATCTGTAAATCAGATTATTTTTTTTCGTTGTTTTTTGGAAATCTGCGAAAAGATTTGTGGCGAACATTTCTTTTTTGCGGAGACGGTTTTGAATTTGTAGCAGCATTGAAATTCGGAGTTTCACCGAGGTGTTCCGGTAAGGTGAATTTTGGAACTTCACGTTGAATAAGCTGTTCAATCCGCTGAAAACGCCTGAAATCTTTTTCATTTACAAACGTTATGGCTGTGCCGGTAGATTGCGCACGGGCAGTTCTTCCAATACGATGTACGTAATCTTCCGGATCGGGTGGCACGTCAAAGTTCACGACTAAATCAATTCCTTCAACGTCAATGCCACGTGACAATACATCAGTACCAATCAAAATTTTCAGTTTACGACTTTTGAACGCAATCATCAATTCCTCCCGTTCTTTTTGTTCGAGGTCGGCGTGAAATGCCTTTCCGTTGATCTGCCATTTTTTTAAATCGTATTCGAGTTTTTTTACTTTCTCTTTTGTGGAAGAAAAAATCAAAATGGACTGATAGTCTTTTTCCTTAAGCAATCCGTTCAATAAAGGTTCTTTCTGTTGTTCATGGACAAAG